>JBFWZL010000387.1:0-6379 GCA_050185455.1 Binatia bacterium
AGCATGTTGCAGACTTCTTCTACGAAAACGCTTGGTATCTAGCGCTGGCGGCGCACTTTGCTCGCACGGGATATGCAAACGCATGGATGATTGGACTTGCCATTACTGCGTGTGACATCTGTGACAACGTGCTCGGCGCGCTCTTTACTCGGAGCAGAGGAAAGACGCTCGACGAAATGTCCATCTTCGATCAGCGGTTTCGCCTCATTGGCGGTCGTCGCAGTATTTATTTGTTGATGCTCTTAGCGGGGTTCTTAGCAGGAACGCCGTTTTTTGCGTTTCAGGTAGTTTTAGGGTGGGCAGCCGTTACGGTAGCTATCCATGCGGGACGGGCTGTGTTCCATCTGTTGCGTTGAGATCCGGCGTCGAGGTGACCTGCAGCATCGCAAGCATTAGCAGCCCGAGCAAAGTAATCGCCAGATAGTTGAGCCGCATCGCCACGCCAACCGTTAGCCCGGTTGGCGCCGTGAAACCGAGGGCGGTAAAGATCAATACCTTTCCCCCTTCCTGTACACCGACTTTTCCTGGGACGAAAAACAGTGCCCCTTCGATCAACAGAGCGAACGCTTCAATTGCAAGGCAGAGTGAAAAGGGAACGGAAGCGCCAAGCCACTGCAACAAAATATAGATTTGCACTGCGCCTGAGACTTGCGCAAGAAAGTGAAACCCAACGGACCAAGCAAAATCACGCCTCTGGGTAGCATGAAAAAACGCGAGCTTTGCGTCGATGGTGGAAGCTCCCTCCCGCACCTGGGTGAGCGCCGTATGTGATACGCCAAAAAGGTCAAGCAAGCGAAAGAACGCGGCAAACAGTCCTCGCTGTTGGAGGCGTAAAAAGATGGTGCACGCAACGACGATGAGGAAAAAAACTCCGACAAGGGCGATTTTAAGAGTAGACGACAGCGCCAATTGCTGAAAAAAGACCGCGAGGCCGACGAACGCAAAACACGCTTGTCCGAGCGCGAGACTGAGTTTAGCGGAGATGACGGAGACAAGACCGTCGGAGAGCGGCACATAGCGTCGCAGGAGCATAGCTTTCACGACCTCTCCCCCGAGCATGGCCGTGGGGGTCACCGCGTTAACCGAAACTCCGGCCTGGCGGATGCAATACAATGAAAAGAACGGGACTGAGCGCGCCGCGGTCGGCAGCGTATGCTGCCAGCCGCGTGTGTTTAGCGCATCAACCACCAATTCAATCGCAATGACAAGAGCCACCCCCCAACCGATGTGTTTGAGGTTGTCAAACAGCACAGTGGGGCCGATACGATAAATAAGAAAACTAAGACAGAGCAGACCAAGGATGAGGAGGAAAGAGGTCAGTTTTTTCTGCATTCTCAATGAATGTAACGAAAACATGCCTAACAGATGACTAGTTCTCTGCCTGTGAGATGGGCAGCATGGGGAATACAAGGAACGAGGGCTGCTCCTCGCTATGGTGTATGACATTAGTGGCGATCCGGATGTCCGCCGTGGTGTCATTCGCCAGCACGGCGTTGCCGCTGTTCGTGTTGCGGGCGCGGCGAGGAAAGTTACTGCTCGTAATATCCACTTGGAGGCGGCTGCCGGCCGGAAAGGTATGGTGGATGTCACCCAGATGAATATTCACTTGGTAGACTTGATCAGGCGCTAAGTGCTGTGGCCCAGCCGTAGTATTGCGATACATCGCGCGCACCACCCCGTCCATCAGCAACATGGCGCAACCATCCGGTTGTAGCTCGATCAACTTCGCCACGAAATCGGTATCGGGACAGTTCGATTGAATGCGGAGCGTGACGTGCACCGCTCCCGCGATCGTGAGGTTCTCATCCAAAACCTCACTCTGATAGCTCACCCCATAGTTCGGCAACGCTTGCACTGGGCGTTGGTCGCGCGGCCCACTGTCTATCAACATATTACGACCACCAAGCGTCGGAATGGGGTGATTGGGATCGTAGAGGTAGCTTCTCGCGGCGCCGCTCGGACCGTCTGCGCTGAGGCGACCGTCACCAGTCAGATACAGCCGTTGCTGGACGGTTCCCGGTGGCGGCCAGTGCTCCGCGTGGCGCCAGTCATTGGCTGCGTAGTTTTTCTGATCCGCGACCCATGCGCGCGGCGAATAACAGACCGCCAGCTCCTCCATAATGCTAGTGGACTCCCCTTTCAACCAGTAGTCAAACCACTCGAAGTACGGATCGCGGGGCCAGAAATTACGTTCATAAACAAAATAATGAGCGTTGGGTCCAATCCACAGCCGCTGATTGCCGACACGGGCATGGATGTCGGTAAAGGCGCCCAAAACACTGGTCAAAAAAATATCGAACCAGGTGGTGACGTGAAATCCGGGCACGTTGATCGTCGCACGAAAGTTATGCCGTGCGCGAAATTCATCCGGAGCGGGATGGCTGATGATTTCGTCCAAGTAGGGCTGCCACACCGAAAAGTCTGGATACCCAGTCAGCGGTAAGCGCATCCAGTCGGCTGCATCAATGAAGGGTGGGTGCGCCTGCCGTGCGGCGTCCAGCGCCGTATAGCGCGCATTGGCCGACTTGGCGACGGCGTTCAGTTCCTCTGCACTCAAACCACACCGCCGCATCACCGCCTCACGGTGGGAAGGCGACAGCCCCGGAATGTTTCTGGCCACCCACAGCCATAACCGCTCCATCTCGATCGATTGGCCTTCGTACACCACATCATCATAAATACTCGATCCGCCGACTTGCGTGAAAAATGCCCGCACGCTCGGATGACACTGCGAGGCGGCAGCTAACGCTGTGGTCGCCCCGGCGGACGAGCCCGACAACCCTACCTGCTGATTCGACCAGGACTCACGGGCAATCCAGGCGAGCGTGTCGTAGCCGTCCGCAGCATCGTCGCCGTAGACATGGTCTTCGCCTTCCGAGCCGTGGCGTCCTCGCGTATCCTGGTAGACTGCAGCGTAACCACGACGCACGATCTCGCGCCAACCGCGCAAAATCGATCCACGCAAGGGAGCTTTCGGGTCCGGCAACCAGCCCTTGGTGCAGTCAGTCACGTTCTGCCCTTCGGGGGAGGTAATACCATAGGGCGTCCGCTGCAGAATAACCGGATGGCGAGGTCCGCCGCTTTCCGGCAGAAAGACGAACGTATTCAAACGGACACCATCTCGCATGGGAACCATCGCCTGAAAACACCGTGTTCCGTCAATCACGTGCATCATACGTCTTTCCTTCACATTTGGTTTCGTTCTGTTCCTGCCATCACCCTGACTCGTTGACGCCTCTGGAACTCTTTCTTTATTGTGAGGTGGCGGTCTCAAACACCCGGAGTAAACCCGCCAGGCGTTTCCGGTATCGAGCTACATCTGTCCAATCTTCCTTAGCGCCAGCCGCGGCAGCCACAATGAGGTCGGCTGTTGCCGCCGCCGTGAGGCCAATTCTCTTGAAGTCGATTTCTCCAGCTCGGGCAGCCTCTTGCAATATAGTGGTAAGGGACTGACAAAATTTTTCTCGTCCCTCACGGTAGACCTCGGCGGCAAGTCCAGACCCGGCGAGAATCATCTCGTCAGCATGCGGAGCCGCCATAATCATCTCTAGCGGCTTGACCGACCAAGCCTCAAAAGCGGCGGCAATGCGCTTCCAGACTTGACCCGAGCCGTGCAATTCACGTTCAGCCGCGGCTAGAAAGGATTTTATGAGGTGACGCGCAAGAGCTAAAAAAATGGCCGATTTATTCTCAAAATGCTCATACAGCGCAGGCCGCGAAATCTGCGCGGCGCGCGCAATGTCGTCCATGCGGGTGCGCTCCAAGCCGTACTGAAAGAAACATGTTTGGGCGGCCTCCAATATCGCCGCGCGTCGGCTTTCGTTGCGTGTGTGCTCGTCTATCTGTTTTGCCATGAGAAATGTTGCTCATTCTGTATCGAGCACGGCGAGCAGGTGCAAGCAGGTTGGGTGGGACTCTGGAGATCGAAATCCAAACAGGACGCCTAATCGCATAAAGATTTCTTCTCAATTGCTCGAATTAACACGTTGACAATAAAAGTCAATATGTCAGAATGACTCTCCGACAACCTCTACGAAGAAAAAGAAGGAGAATTGTCATGCCGTGGAGTCAACATGATGTCCCAGACCAAACCGGACGCATCGCCATTGTCACCGGCGCGAACAGTGGGATCGGGCTCGAAACTGCCCGCGTTTTAGCGCGGAAAGGCGCGCATGTTGTGTTAGCCTGTCGGAACAAGGCAAAGGGCGAAGCTGCCTGCGCCGATGTTTTACAAGGCGCCCCGCACGCTAAGGTCGAGTTTCAACCTCTCGACCTATCGAGTTTACAGTCCGTCAAAACGTTCGCCGAGGGTTTCACCGCGACCCATCAACAGCTTGACCTACTGATCAACAACGCGGGCATCATGATGCTGCCTTCTTTGGGTCGGACAGTGGAGGGTTTCGAACTCCAGTTTGGCACGAATCATTTGGGTCACTTTGCGCTGACCGGACGCCTCCTGTCTCTGCTGCTGCAAACGGCCAACTCACGCGTCGTAACCGTGAGCAGTGTCATGCATCGTTATGGTCCGCTGCATTTTGATAATCTGGGCGCGGAGAAGAGCTATTCGCCAACCAAGGCGTACGGCTATAGCAAGCTGGCCAATCTTTTATTCATGCGCGAACTGCACCGTCGTTGTCGCCAGGCGTCAAGCTCCACGCGCTCTGTAGCAGCTCATCCCGGCTCAACCAGAACCAACCTGCAGCAGTACAAACCGAGTTTTCGGTGGATGATGAGTTTCCCTTTTACGGCGCAGGAGCCTCCTGCCGGTGCGCTGCCGACGCTCTATGCGGCGACAGCCGAGTATGTCACAGAGGGCGACTATTATGGTCCTCAAGGGTGGTTCGAAATGACCGGGCCGCCAGCTAAAGCGTATATGAGCACCCATGCGAGGAGCGAAGAAAGCGCGAAAAAACTCTGGGAACTTTCGGAGAAGCTAACCGGCGTGACCTATACCATTTAGTGATCGAGGAAAAATACATCATGAGGAGACTCGTTGTGATCATTTTGTTCGTATCGACAGGCATCGCAGTAACCCTCACCGTGGCGCATCTCCTCGTACCGACCGTCCTCAGATCCGGACAGCATGCTTTGTTGAGTGGCCACGTCATGCTCATCACGATGGAGAAGCGAGATGCTGCGGACCTGATCACGTTTCCCGTGGACTATCTACGCGAAGGGAATAACGTGTACGTTGGCAGTGATTCGGTATGGTGGAAACATCTGGAAGGCGGCGCTCAAGTACGAATGTTGATCAAGGGCAACGAGATCGTTGGCTGGGCGACGCCGATCCTTGACGACCCTGATCGCATCGAGACAGGCTTTAAGAAATTACGGCCTTGGACCTACAAGCGGGCGCTGTGGTCCGAGGCTGTTTTTGTTGAAATCCAAATTCGAGACAGTGACGGCTAACTTTGCCCTGAATGCGGGACCAACGGCTTTTTTGACCGAGGAGGCGACAATGTTGAACATCTTGATGAGTATCGGAATCGTCTTAGGAGTCTATTGCGTGGGCATGGCGCGTAGCACCCAGGCCTTCAGCGCCGATGCCGAAGCCGCCTTAAAAACCGAAAAAGAGATCTATGTCGCCACCAAGCGGAAAAACGGCGAATGGAGCAAAGCGGCCCCGATTTGGTTTATGTACGACGGTGAGGCGCTGTATTTCACGGCCGGGCCAAGCTCCTACAAGACGAAACGCATTAAACGTAGGAGTCCCGTGAAGGTGTGGGTCGGCAGTACAAATGGTCCGTCGTTCACTGGAAAAGCTGAGATTATCAACGATAGCGACATCATCACCCGCATGGGCGAAGCGTATAGCCAGAAATACTGGCTTGCCTGGCTTGGGGTGGCTCGACCACGGGTGAGTCGGGTGCAGTCGGGCAAGACAGTAGCGGTGAAGGTCACACCACTAGATGAGGGAGCAGAGGTGAATGCGCCAGAGAAGTAAAGAACTCGACCGCAAGGTCGGAACCTTGCCCCTAGATAAATCGGTCAGACGCTCGACTCTTCAGGCTCTGTGGTGCGTCAGCGCGCCCTACAAACAATGACTGTCAAAGGCTCCAGGCGTCGGCCACTTTCAGCCGCCGAATGATGAGCGGTCTTCAAATAACACGTGGAGAAGGGAGCCCTCCCTTCCCTTTCGTTCTTCACGCATCCAAGAGGATGTGATTTGCGCTTCAGATGCGCTCGATTATTGTGCCTGTTCCGAGGCCCCCACCACAGCACATCGTGATCAACCCGTAGCGGCCCTGCGACCGCTTAAGCTCATGAGCGGCCTTGGTGATGAGAAAACACCCGGTCGCGCCGAGCGGATGCCCCAACGCAATGGCGCCACCGTTGGGATTGACACGCGCCATGTCGGGTCCGATCTCCTTGGCCCAGG
>JBFWZL010000388.1:0-6375 GCA_050185455.1 Binatia bacterium
CCTGACGCGCATGTTGCCGATGTCCTCATCTGCGCCGCGCGTACGGTGGACGGTCCCGCGCTTTTGCTTGTTGACCGGCAGCAACCTGGCGTTGCTGTGACTCCGCTGAAAACGATGGATCAAACACGAAAACTCTGCGAGGTGCGATTCGATAAGGTGCAGATTGGCGCGGAGGCAGTGCTCGGAACGCCTGGGAAAGGGTGGGAAACTCTGAGCCGTATTCTTGATCGCGGCAAAGTCGCGTTGTGCGCTGAGATGTGTGGCGGCGCTCAGAAGGTGCTCGATATGAGTGTCGAGTACGCCAAAATGCGCGAGCAATTTGGGCGACCGATCGGTTCCTTCCAGGCCATTCAGCACAAGTGCGCCAATATGCTTGTACAGGTTGAGAGCGCGAAGTCGGCGACATACTACGCCGCCTGGGCGGTGGCGAATGATGCGCCGGAAGCGCCGTTAGCCGCGGCGATGGCGAAAGCGTATTGTAGTGATGCGTATCGGCAAGTGAGCGCTGAAGGGATCCAAGTGCATGGCGGAATTGGGTTCACCTGGGAACACGACATGCATATTTACTTCAAGCGCGCCAAGGGATCAGAGGTGACCTTTGGTGATGCGACCTGGAATCGAGAACTAGTGGCGCAGTACACGCTCGATGTGGCGCCAGCTGCTTAATGAACAGATTGAGTCATTGAGCGATCGAATCATTGAGGCATTGAAAAATTGCTGTAGAAAGGATCTTCGTCGAGCAATGATTCAATGGCCCGATGACCCGATGACTCAATGGTCTGATCGTTTGACGGCTGCGAACTGATCGCTCAGTAGGGGGAAACATGGCGGACAAAAATGATATCGGCAAAGTTGGCAAGCCGGTAGTGATGAAAATTGAAGCCGGAAAGATCCGCGAATTTGCTAAAGCAATTAAGGATCGCAATCCGCTTTACTATGATGAGGATGCTGCAAAGCAAGAGATTGGCGGTATCATGCCGCCTCCTACGTTCTTAATGACTCTTGCTCATTGGGACGATGGGGAAGGGCAGCCCCGAGTGCAATTGGACACCCGACGTATTCTCCATGGTGAGCAGGAATTTGAGTACTGCAAACCAATATATGTCGGCGACACGCTCACCGCAGTAACGAAGGTCGCAAATATCTTCGAGAAGACTGGTGGTCGTGGTGGAACGATGAAGTTTGTGGTGATGGATACGGACTTTACCAACCAAAAAGGTGAGAAAGTTGCGGTTGCACACTTTACCGTGATTGAAACTGGGCAAGCCGTCGCTACGAGCTAGGAGGGGAATGATATGGCGCGCACAAAACTCTACTTTGAAGATGTGAAAGAAGGCGACGAGCTGCCGCCGTTTATAGTGGAAAATTTAACCCGTGGTGATTTTGTTAAATACGCTGGCGCCTCGGGTGACTTCACGCCGCTGCATTACGACCAGACTTTTGTCGAATCGGCAGGGATTCCGACGGTTTTTGCTATGGGCATGCTGAATGCGGGGATTCTGAGCCGTTTAGTTGCTGACTATGCAGGCATAGAAAACCTTCGTAAGTATAAAGTGCGCTTCGCCACCCGTGTCTGGCCGGGTGATTCCATTACCTGCCGAGGAAAGGTGACGAAAAAAGCAGTGGAGAACGGTGAGAAGATTATTGAGGGCGATGTGCAAGCCCTCAACCAAAAAGGGGAGGTCGCGATTCAGGGGAGCTTCCGTGCTGCGTTGCCTTCGCGCGGCTGATTTCCTTTTTTTGCTAGGAATTTATTCTCTTCCAGTGAGTCATGCTTGACTGCATCGGAGAACCGGGGAAGCGGCGAATCGGAGAAAGAAAAAACTCCCTTTGGTTCTTCGTTTCTTCCCGTCTCCCGTTCTCCGATTCTTTTTCCATGTCTCCTTTTCTTCTTCAATCAGGCGGCGATGGGAACGAATCCCAGAGAAGTTGTTTCTCGCCGTTGTGGTGTGTCTAGAAGAAGCTGTTCTTTCTGGAATTGTTTCAGTCCGCGACGAATATAGCCAGGATCAATGTCTAGCACGTGACAGATGTTTAGAAATGAAAACGGCCACTGCTGATCATCTGTGAACAGCCATTCTTTGGCTTCTCGCGCCAGTCGTTGGGCGCGCCGACCACTCTTGCGCGACTGTTTCTGAAAGCACTCAATGGCGTCTTCCAAGACCGCGCGCATCAGGGCAACTTCACCCCGCGAGGCGTGCGCGCCGACTGGAGAGCCGTAGAATTGTTCCGGCAGCACGGCTGCTGGCGGAAGCGTGCGCGTCGCCGCTCCCAGGTCATAAAGAAAAGGCGATAAAGCTGGACGGTGAAACGATTTAGTGTGATGAGTGGAAGTTCGTTTTGTCATAGACATCCTCTCTTTATGTTAGAAACGGAGTAGAGAGGAAAAAGTTTCACCTGACTGTCTGCAATAAGATGGCGTCCGGTGTTATTCCCTTGAGTAATGACTTTTTGCTGGACAAAGAAGAAAAACTTTTCTCACGGATCGGGGGAAAGCACGTCAGCGCTATGAGATCTACTTGTGGTCCTCTCCGTCGCCAGGTAAAGAACGGCAAGCAGTGCAAGCCCGGTTGCTGAAGATTGCTCAGTCATAAGGGGTTTGTTCTCCCTAGCGTAACTTCGCGTCAGTGGCTTTCTGCTCTTCCCGCTGAAGGGGCGGCGGCCCTGTGTATCTTGCCCTTGGTCGAATCAGCTGATCGAGTTGGTACTGTTCGATGGCGTGGCCAATCCAACCGATGGTGCGGCCGAGCGCAAAGAGCGCCAGCGCCGCGCCGGGTGGTTGCTCCAAAGCATTAGTGAGTACGGCCAAGCCAAAATCGATAGTGGGATGCTGACCGATCGCGCGCCACGCGTGCGCTATGATGGCGTCGCCTAGTATAACAGCGGGAGCGTCGGGAAATGCCGTACGAGTCAGTTCTAAGAGTGTTTTTCCTCGCGGATCGCCATCCGGATAGAGATGATGGCCGAACCCAGGGAGCTGTTCGCCGCGTTTCAAACGCTGCGCAATCACCGTCCGCGCCTGACTGGGTGCGCCTACTTCTTGTAAAAAAGCTTCCACTTGATCGACGTTCCTGCCGTGCTTGACGCCTTGTAAAGCCGACAGCCCGGCCAAGACTACGGCATACGGGGTTGATCCCGCTGACGCCACGCAACGCGCGGTAAATGATGAGACATGAAGTTCATGGTCGGCGCACAAGATCAGCGCGGCGCGTAGCAACTGAACCGCCGATGGGTCGTCGGGAACCCATCCCTCTTGCAAGGTTTGGGCAATGTCTCCGCCTTTTTCATCACGCCCGGCGGCCATAAGGGCCAAAAGCCCGAGAATGCGTGCGCCGGTTTGTGCAACCGCAAGGGGGCGAAAATCGTAGGCGGTAACATCTTCTACCGCTGCTACTGGCAGGATGGCCTGGAACATTTCAAAAGGTGATAGATCGGCCACGCGTCTACGCATGGCTAAACAGCGAAAGGAGGCTCTGCCGCTTGCCGCGTCGAAGAGTGTTGCGACCTCGGTTTTCAGATCGCCTAACCAAACTAGCGCAGCGACTTCCTCAACTGTGCGCGTCGCCGCCAGTTCGATTGCGTCATGACCGCGATAGTACAGCCGTCCGTCGGCGATCAACGTGATGGCTGACTCTAATACTGGGTCCCCCCAATGGAGCGCGCGCTCCGCCGCTT
The DNA here is from genome assembly GCA_050185455.1 of Binatia bacterium. Lineage (GTDB taxonomy): Bacteria > Desulfobacterota > Binatia > Bin18 > Bin18 > SYOC01. The sequence continues at coordinate 3,676 of JBFWZL010000388.1, forward strand.
TGAGCGGGTTACGACGCAACTCTTTTCTATCCTTGAGTCGCTGAATGTCCTCGCGATGATACCAGCGACTACGAGAATTCCCCTCCGTGATTTCGGAACGAATCAAGCCGCGGCTGACATACGCATAGAGTGTGGTCGGGTTGACACCCAACGTTGCGGCTGCTTCCTGAGCGGTCAAGTGGCTATTTTTTGGCACGTTTTACTCTTTTCTTTGGGAATTACATGTATAAAGATAAAATATATTGATTTATAAATCAATATTGACAATATATTTTGCCTCTGTAGTATTTTTGTAGCTGTTCCTGAGAGGGGTCATCCGCAAAGGGCAGCACCAACAATTGCCAAGATAGGAGGCGTGCTATGACAGTCTGGAATTCCAGTAGGCGAAGACTTGAACCGGAGAGCGCTGATAGGCTTCGATATGAGCTCCAAGACGTGCCTGAACCGAACCTGCTGCGAGACATTTTTCCTTACGACGCCGTGCCGAAGGTGGTGTTTGACGGGGCATTAGAAGAGATGGATCCGGCGCCGGAGTTCTATATCACCGACACCACCTTTCGCGATGGGCAGCAGGCACGTCCGCCGTACACCGTGCAGCAGGTCGTCGATCTCTATCAGCTACTCCATCGCCTGGGCGGCCCGCACGGAGTCATTCGGCAAGCAGAATTTTTCCTCTACTCTGAGGTTGATCGCGAAGCCGTGCACCGCTGTCTGGCGCTCGGTTACCCGTTTCCGGAGGTGACCGGGTGGATTCGAGCGGTGAAATCCGACTTCACACTCGTTAAAGAGATGGGACTCAAAGAAACCGGCATTCTCACCTCCTGTTCGGACTATCACATTTTTCTCAAACTGAAGAAAACGCGACGGCAGGCGTATGAGGACTACCTGAGTGTTGTCAAATCCGCGCTTGAGGCGGGGATTCGCCTCCGTTGTCATTTAGAAGACGCCACGCGAGCCGACTTCTACGGCTTTGTTGTTCCTTTTGTGTCTGAGCTGATGCGGTTACGAGAGGAGAGCGGCATTCCCATCAAGGTGCGCGTGTGTGACACTATGGGGTTCGGAGTACCGTTTCCCGGCGCAGCATTGCCGCGCAGCGTGCCGAAGCTCATTCAAGGTCTCCGCCGTGAATGCGGCGTTCCAGCCGAATGCCTGGAATGGCACGGTCATAATGATTTTCACAAAGTGTTAGTGAACGCCGCGACCGCCTGGTTGTATGGCTGCATGTACGCGAACGGGACATTACTTGGCTATGGCGAGCGCACGGGTAATCCCCCACTTGAAGGGTTAGTGATGGAGTATATTTCGCTGAAGGGGGATGCGAACGGCATGGACACTTCTATCATTACGGAGATTGCTCACTATTTTGAGCATGAAATCGGCTACCGTATTCCGCCAAACTACCCCTTCGTGGGACGCGACTTCAATGTCACGCGTGCGGGCATCCACGCTGACGGTCTCCTGAAGGATGAGGAAATTTACAACATTTTCGATACAACCAAAATTCTCGGTCGTGCGCCGCGCGTCGCTGTGGACAAGACTTCCGGCGCGGCCGGCGTCTCGTGGTGGATTAACACCTATTTCAATCTGCCGTCGTCGCGTCGGGTGGATAAAAAAGCAACAGCGGTCAAGATGATTACCGAGTGGGTGGACACGCAATATCGTCACGAACGGACGACCTCGATCTCGGACGAAGAAATGCTGGAGCAAGTGCGTCTCCACCTGCCGGAGGTGCTGAAGACAGCGGCCTAAACAGACAAGGCAGCGGCGCCTCCCGACTCCGCGTCGGACGAGGAGACCGGGCTTCACTGGTAGCGCCATTTTGTTTCGTGTTTTGAGCGGGTTCATGTGAGCGCTTGGCGAAAGGCTTCGCCTTGGCTAGACTGTTCGGCATCGTCAGGCGGAGGTTTTAGCCGTGGAAAATTCGTCCAAGCGTCTTGCAACGAAACTGATTCATGCCGGTGAACCAAAGCCGCGCGTTGACGGGGCAGTGATTCTGCCCATTTTCCAAACCGCGATGTATGAGACAGCGGGCGAGTCGGAGTACCACGCTGTTCGCTACATTCGCCTCAATAATTCTCCCAATCATATCGCGCTCCATCAAAAACTTGCGGCGCTAGAAAACGCCGAGACGGCGTTGGTGACTGCCAGCGGCATGGCGGCCATCTCGACGACGCTCCTTACGGTGCTCTCCGTTGGCGATCATTTACTGGTGCAAGATTGTTTATACGGCGGCACGCATGATCTGCTCACCAAGGATTTCGCCGCGTTTGGACTCTCGTATGATTTTATTGACGCCGATGATCCTGTGTCGTGGAAGCGCAAACTTCGCCCCACGACCAAGGCCATTTATGTCGAGTCGATGTCAAACCCCTTGCTTCAGGTGGCTGATCTCCAATCCATCGCTTATTTTGCTCGGGAGCATGATCTGCTCTCGATTATTGATAATACGTTCACCAGTCCAGTGAACTTTCGTCCACTCGAATGGGGCTTCGATCTCTCGTTGCATAGCGCCACGAAATACTTGAATGGACACTCGGATATTGTTGCCGGCGCGGTTATTGGTCGCGCTGAACTGGTGACACGTATTACTCATAAATCAAATCATCTCGGCGGTTCGCTTGATCCACATGCTGCTTTTCTCTTGCATCGTGGTCTGAAGACGCTTGCCGTCCGGGTGCAGCGCCAAAACGAGAGCGCCTT
>JBFWZL010000389.1:0-6331 GCA_050185455.1 Binatia bacterium
GGTGAACCCACGTGCAGCTTACAGCGGTTTGCCTTTGCCTGAAGAAGTCGTTTTTAGGTCCCCTCTCCCCTTGCCGAAGAGGGACACAAGGTGAGGGGAAAGGGAATGATGACGGATCTACTCATCCAAGCGAAAAGTGCTGTGGCGCAGAGCTTATTCTTACGCCCGCGCCTCTGTCGCAGTGTAGAGAGCTTGTTCTGTGGGCAGCTTAAAGGCCGGGTCGTTCTGCAGCACCGGCAGCACCTTCTCCGCAAACAGCTTGACACTGCGCTCTAGCTTAGGATACGGCAGGCCGCCGAAGGCAAAGGTGCCCACCAGGTGTTCCAGTGGCACCGTGTGATGGATAGAGCGGATTTTCTCCAATACCTGATCGGGAGTTCCGGCTGCGTGCAGGCTACGATAGAACTCTACGGCCTTGGCCTTCGCTTGCTCATCAGCAGTGAGTTTCGTGTAAGTCTTCGCTAGCTTGGCGTAAAACTCGTAACCTTTCACCCCCGTCAGATGACCGTCGGAGAAGTGATAGTGCCGGTCGATGGAATCGAACATCGCTCCCATGTGAACCGCAGCCAACTCCTCAGCCTCACGCGCCTCGTCGGCCACCAGCACGTTGAACAACGAGATTGGCGCACGCGGTCGGTATCCGCTGGCCTGGGCGATCTCGCAGTAACGTTGGTAATCCGTTGCCGTCTCATCCCAACTGCGCTGGGCGATAATCAACACTCCTAAGCCCAGCTTGGCCATGATCTCGGCTGACTCCGGACTGACCGAGGAAGCATAGAAACGGTTCTCAGGATGAGAGATCGCACGTGGACGAATCTGGATTTCCGGTACTTTGTAATACTTGCCGTCAAACGAGAAACTCTCTTGCGTCAGGCCTTTACGGATAATCAGCAGGCTTTCGACGAAACGGTCGCGCGACTCTTCCATGGGAATACGGAATCCGGCGTACTCAATCGAGGCGGCCCCGCGGCCAAAGCCAAAGATGGTGCGCCCGCCCGAGACCAAGTCGAGCAGAGCGATTTTCTCGGCCACTTCGACCGGGTCGTGCCACGGGAGCACGATCACTGCCGTACCGAGCTGTACACGCTTCGTACGGGCGGCGACGTACATCAACAGCGCCGTAGGGTCAGGTGACATTACGTAGCCGGTGAAATGATGGTCCAGAGTCCAGACGGAATCGAAGCCTAAGCTCTCAGCCATGTCGCCTACCGACAGTTCTTCCTGATAAGTCTGATGATCCGGTTTGCCGCCGAAACTAGTTAATTGCAAGGTCATGCCAACTTTCATACGTTTCTCCTTTTTCCATTCGACTGAATTTGCACGATTGTAGAAGAGGAAGGTTCATTGTGCAAATTACGCTACTTTGGACAGCATCTGCGCAGCGGTTTTGACCGCTCGCACAATCTTGTCGTAGCCCGTGCAGCGACATAGATTGCCGGAAAGCGCGAGACGGATTTCCTCTTCGGTCGGGTTCGGATTGCGTTCCAACAACGCCTTGGTCGAGACAATAAAACCGGGCGTGCAGAATCCACATTGCAACGCGGCATTGTCAATAAACGCCTGCTGGACGGGATGCAACTTGCCGGCAACGGCAATTCCTTCCACAGTCGTCACTTCTTCTCCCTCAGCTTCAACCGCGAAGGTCAGGCAGGAATTCACTGTCACCCCATTCAGGACTACTGTGCAGCTGCCGCAGTTACCGTTGCCGCAACCTTCTTTTGGCCCCATGAAACCGAGTCGGTAGCGTAGCGTATCCAACAGGATTTCTCGCGTATCAACAACAATGCTGTAGTTCTCTCCGTTCACTTTGAGTTCAATCTCACGCTTCATGACATACGCTCCAGCGCTTTCTGTAAAGTTCTTCGAGTCAACACCTTCACCATTTCCACGCGATAGGCAGCCGACCCACGCACGTCTGAGATTGGTTGCGCGGCCTTCGCGGCTAGCTCTCCGGCGTATGCGATCGTCGTCTGATCCAACGGCTTACCCATGAGAAACGTTTCAGCCTCACGCGCACGCACTGGCGTCGGCGCCACGGCGGCCAGCGTGATACGCGCCTGCTCGCAGTGTGTGCGGCTCGTGTTGAGTTGTACAAACGATCCGACCCCGGCAATGGCGATGTCCATTTCTTCCCGAGGAATGAAACGCAGATAGGCGGCGCCGGAGGGAGATGGCGGTGTAGGAATGCTAATTTCGACTAGCAGCTCTCCCTTGCCAAGCACGGTTTGCCCCGGGCCGACAAAGAAATTTTCCGCTGCAAGTTCTCGGCGTCCATCAAGACCGACAAGAATCAGTTTTCCGCCGTAAGAAAGGACCGGAGGCACGGCGTCAGCGGATGGAGCCGCATTACAAAAATTGCCGCCGAGCGCAGCGCGGTTCTGGATCTGCACCGACCCCACTAAGGCGCACGCTTCAGCCAATGCAGGATACCGTTCCCGCACGGGCGCATAGGTCGCAATGCGCGTGCAGGAAACCGCGGCTCCGACCCGCAGTCCGTCCCGTGCATCCCAAGAGAGGACATTGAGGTCAGGAATCCGCTTGACATCCATCACCACGCCAGGGCTTCTGCGATTCTCCTTCATCTGCGCAATGAGATCCGTTCCGCCAGCCAGCGGTCGACCTTCATCCCCGGCTCGGGCGAGCACCTCAACCGCTTCTTGTACACTCTGCGGGGTAGCAAACATGAACTCGCGCATGGTTGTCTCCTCCTTTTTAGTCCGCGGCCAGTTGCGGTTCACCATGAGGCGCTTGTGTACGAGTGGCCCAAAATACTCGCTCCGGCGTCATCGGCAATTCATGGAGACGCACCCCCGTCGCCTGGTAGATCGCGTTCGCCAGCGCCGCTCCTGGTGGAACGATCGGGACTTCTCCCGTGCCACGAATTCCGTAGGGACCTTCCGAAGCCGGCACTTCGATGAGAACTGTGTCGATCATGGGTAAATCGAGCGCGACCGGGCAGCGATAGTCCAGTAGGTTGGCATTTTTGAGAATGCCTTTGTCAAACACATATTCCTCGCTCAACGCCCAGCCAATGCCTTGCACCGCGCCACCTTGTAGTTGTCCTTCGACCTGGGCGGGATTGATGGCTCGGCCAACATCCTGGAAGCAGGTATAGCGTAGAATCTTGACCTTGCCGGTATCAGGATCAACCTCAACATCCGCCACATGCGCGGCATACGCGGGCGCTGGCTGCATACGTGTCGTACTGCCTTTACCGACAATCGGTCCCTTTCCCAGAGCAACACTTTCACGGGCCAGATCTTTTAGCGCAACGGCTTTTTGCGGATCATTTTTCACCCATAAGCGTTTCTCCCCGTATTCAATTTCCTGAGCGGTAACCTTGAGTTTCTCGGCGGCGCGTTCCTTGAGTTGGGCGATCACATCTTGACAGGCTTGGTGCACGGCGGCGCTCATGGTGTAGGTAATGCGACTACCGCCACTGACATCAGCAAAGGGAGCGGTATCCGTGTCGCCCACCGTTACGGCGATCTCTCGAGGTTGCATTTGTAGCTCTTCCGCCGTCATTTGCAGAATGGTCGTACGCGTGCCAGTCAAGTCGACGGCGCCAACGTAAACGGCGGCGGTAGCGTCTGAGTTGATCGCGACATGGGCACTCGACGTAAACGAACCGCCAATCCAGAAACCGAGAGCGAATCCTCGACCGCGATTGGGGCCCACTAGCGGCGGCGTCCAACAAGGATGAGTTTTCACGCGTTCGAGAATCTCTTTGAGGCCAATGCGATTGATCGGCATGCCCAAGGGGAAAGTATCACCTTGCTGTACGGCATTCTTCGCGCGGAACGCAAGCGGGTCCATGCCTATCGCCTCAGCAAGCGCATCTATGAGTGTTTCCACCGCGAATGCAGCCGGGGTGCCGCCGGGCGCACGATAGGCCTGCACACGTGGCTTGTTCGTGACGATATCAAACCCCTCCGTCCACATGTTCTCCAACTTGTACGGAGCAAGACCGACCAGAATACCACGACTGACGGGAGAACCAGGGAAGGCGCCGGCATCGTAACGCATACTAGCGGACACGGCGGTCAGTTTTCCCTCGCGTGTGGCGCCCGCTTTAACAGTGATGACCGTTGGCGATCCAGGACCGGTTGCTCGGAGCACATCTTCGCGTGAAAGCACTAGCTTGACCGGCCGACCGGTTTTCTGCGCAAGCACGACGACGGTAGGCTCAAACAAGGCCAGAGATTTTCCCCCGAAGCCGCCACCACATTCCATGGGCACAACCTTGACTTGACTCGCGGGTAAGCGGAGAAGCTCCACCAATTGGGTGCGGACGGTAAACACGCCTTGAGTCGAAGTCCATACCGTCACTTTCCCGTTGGGCTCCACACGCGCGGCGCACGCCTGCGGCTCCATGTACCCTTGGTGCACCATTTGCGTCCGATACGTTTGTTCCAACACGACGTCGGCCTCGCGAAACCCCGATTCCACGTCGCCGCGGGCATACACCATATGTGTCGCGATATTGCTCGGACGCGAGGATTTCTCACGCTTCCCTTCTTCTTCAGTAAACAAATCGTCGTGTACAAGGGGAGCGTCCGGCTTCATGGCGTCAAGTATGTCGCCGACAACCGGCAGCTCTTCATACTCGACTTCGACCAAGCGGGCCGCATCATCCGCAATAAAAGGGTCGAGGGCCGCCACGGCGGCAACCGCTTGACCATGATAGCGCGCCTTGTCCGACGCCATGGCGATTTCTCGCACGGCGTTCAGGCTAATGCTGACTTCACCTACTAGCGGCGCAGTGGCTCCTTTTTCCAGCACGGGGAAATCGTGCGCAGTGATAACGGCTTTGACTCCCGGCAACGCCGCCGCCTTGCTCGTGTCAATCTTCTTAATGCGCGCATGCGGATAGGGACTACGAACAATTTTGGCCCACAACATGCCAGGCAGGTTCAGATCCGCGCCAAAAGTTGCTTTTCCGGTTACTCGCTCCGGCGCATCTACTTTTGGCAAACTGGTCCCAATTATTCCGTGCTCCATGAGCACCCTCCTTCTATCGTTCTACATAAGAGCGCCCACAGCTCGAACCCGAGCCGCGGGCGCTACTTCATTTACAAGCGTGATCTGCAACACAAGCAGTGCGCTACGGGCGGCAAGCGGCCCGTGTGGCATGGTTGTACTGGCGGACAGGCCGCTTACAGCGGTTTTCATATGAGTGCGTCCTGGGAGCGCAGCCATCTTGGCTGCCAAGTTTGCCTTGCACTGGCAGGCGGGACGCCTGCGCTCCTGAAAAAGGTCGCGTGCAAGTGAAAACCGCTTAAGAGGCGGTTTATGCTTCGGGCGGTGCAAAAATGGTAAAGCCAAACAGCGACTCACTGCCAGTGCGTAGCGTATGCGGCGCTCCTGCCGGAATCATCAATACGTCGCCGGCTTTGAGGTCTTGCTCCTTGCCCGACACTCGCGCCGTCACTTTGCCGTCAATGACATAAATGATCTGATCTCCCTTATGCGAGTTTTCCCGGTCAGCGCTAAAGTTCGCGGGAATGGTAAACACCATGGTTTGACTCTGCGGGGTTTCCTGTAGCTTCTGCGCGCTGATTTTCGATCCATCGCCGCGATGCGCGAAGACATTGGCCACATCGAGGCTGCCATTGGTATCCGCCAATTCTTTCATTTGCGCTTCAAAGAGCGCATCAGAGATGAGCCCTTTACGATACGCCTTCAGGAGTTGTTGCACTTCAAAATCACGTGTTGCCATAGGGTGACCCCCTCCTAATGATAAATTCTTGTTCCCGCCATAGCTCCACCACGGTCAGAAAGCAAGACTTGGGCTGTCCGATGATCGGGTGTACAAACCTTGCGGTGACAAATCTTAGATGCTAAGCGCAACACAAGCAGCATAGATCATGGAGGTTATATGAAACGACCGTTCGATCCGATTCTCGTCGAAGTGATTAGAAACCAGATTGCGGCAATCACCGAAGAAATGACGCTCACCGTATACCGGACCGGACGCTCAGGTATGTGTAAGGTCGGCGATTTCGCCACCGCCGTCTGCGACCGCCACGGACGCTTGATTGGCGAGGGCGGCTCCCCTTACCAGATGTGTGTCTTTATCGACACCATGGACAATGTGCTGGCGAAGCATGCAGGTTCGCTCAACCCGGGCGACATTATTATTGCGAATGATCCTTACTGCGGCATTTCCCACATGCCGGACATCACATTGATTGCACCTGCCTTCTGGAAAGATCAACTCGCGGGTTTTCTGATTTCCTATTCCCATCACACGGATATCGGCGGGCGCTTCGCAGGAGGCATTTCCAGCCTATGCCAATCGAGCTTCGAGGAAGGCGTCCGTATTCCTATG
>JBFWZL010000390.1:0-6309 GCA_050185455.1 Binatia bacterium
GCTGGCCTCCTCCTTCTGTGCTTTCTGCTCTATTTCTGGGAGCTCGGTCAGATCCCTTTCTATAACTACGAAGAATCGAAAGAAGCGCTCGTCGTTTGGGAACTGGTCAACGAGGGGGGATGGATTCTTCCGTTGCGTAATGGCACAGAAATTCCCCTTAAACCGCCATTGTTTCATTGGTGCGGCGCGTTGATTGCCCTCATCAGTGGAAAAGTCAATGAATTCGCCGTCCGCTCCCCTTCCGCGTTCTTTTCAACCGGCAGCGTACTCTTGATCTTCTTCTTTGGACAACGGGTCTGGAATTGGCGCGTTGGATTGCTCGCCTCCCTCGTCGTGGCAACCTCGCCGGAATGGACGCGGTGGGCAACGTATGCGCGAAGCGACATGGGACTCGTTTTTTTCCTCACTGCAGCAGGGTTCCTGTTCTTTCGCCTGTGGGAAGAGCGTGCGTCGCAGCGACGCACGCTCTTCCTTTTTTATCTCTGCGTTGGGTTTGCAACCTTAGCCAAAGGCCCTTTGGGCCTCGTGCTGCCAGGCGTCGTGGGCCTGACGTTTCTCATAATCTCTCGCGACCTCCAGCTCCTCCGACAAATGCGCTTGCTCGAGGGAGCAGCAATTGTCATCGTAGTCGCGGCCTCCTGGTATGTACTAGCCCTAAATCAGGCGGGATGGGAATTTTTTCACCGCCAAATCCTCGACGAAAACCTCTACCGCTTCTTCGACAGTGAGCAAGGCGGTCCAAGTCGCGATCATGCCTGGTATTACTATGGTCCCGCGCTCTGCGCCGGCATGTTTCCCTGGAGCCTCTTTTTTCCTGCTCTCATCCATTTTCTCTATCGCTCTCGCGAGGAGTTACGAGCACCGAAGCTGCGATACCTTCTGGTTTGGGTGCTTGCAGGGCTCCTCTTCTTCACACTCGCTTCAGGGAAGCGTACGAACTACATTCTGCCACTCTATCCCGCAGTAGCTTTGTTGTTCGCGGTATGGTGGGAGGCGTTAGTAGAAGACACAATTACTTCATCTGTTTGGGCGATACGCCTCGCGCGGATTAACGCGTTCATTTTGAGCGCCATCTTCGCTTTGTTGCTCCTTCTCCTTATTGCACATAGTGCGGGGTTTGACCTTGACCACATTGTTTCTCCTTTTCTCCACCCTCGAGACCGGGAGAACCTTCCGCTGGTCGCTTACAGCCTCCAAAGTCAATTCCCAGTAGTTGTTATCTGGTTACTCATCATGGCGTTTGCTACGATCTGGTACTTTTGGGGGCTCAAGAAAAATCAGTGGATGTATGTCTTCGCGGCGCTGACAGTCGCGACATCGTCTTCACTCTACTTTACAAATGCGTTGTTCCATCCGATACTTGCGCGCGAACGCACTTATAAACCCTTTATGCTCGGCGTCCGCTCAACAGTCAGAAACGCTCCGCTCTATTTCTACAAAGACGCGTACGACTATGGAGCGATCTTTTATGCTAACCGTCACATTCCTTCTTATACCGCTGACCTTTCCACTCTGACGATCGAAAAAGACGCCGCCTCTCCTTATTATCTCCTTATGTGGGAAAAAGACTGGCAGGCGCTCTCCACTACCTCGGATCAGCGACTCGAATATCTCGTTACAAGTGAAGGAAAAGGACCAGACAAGAAGAACAAACTCGTGCTCGCAGCGTTAATACCAGGTCGAGACTCTCCCCAACAGAAGAATGGCCTAATGGAGCAGCCAACCCCTATGGAAGCAGCGCCTGGTGCAGCTACAGAGCCGGTCAATGCCAAACATGCGGCGGAGACTCCTGTGGCAGGGTCTTCTCAACAAGAGGCCCCGACGGTTACGGTAAAACCTGAAATGGGAGAGCCGCCGCCACCATCCCCTGCAACAAGCGCGACAGCAGTTCAAGAGGAAACTCTCCCCTTGCAAACAGCGCCCTCATCACCAGCGAAAGAGCAAGAAAGCGCGCAATCAGGAGTCCTTCCTCCACGAAAAGCAAAACAATAACAAGAAAAAAGTACGAATCCAATGAGAAAGAGTACAAAGCGAACTCCCGGAATCTTCCTTCTGCATTGTTCGAACGTCTCTCTTTCTACTGCAAATGGGTTCGGCGGTTTTCGTATTCCCTATTGTTGGCGCACCTAAACGGCTGATTCGCCATCCAGTTCAATCATAATTCATCAATCCATATCATCTATGCGTACAAATTCTTGGAGATTTGCCCTTTTCATCCTCTTCTGCTGCTCTCTTCTTTACTTGTGGGGATTGGGCGCTCTTCCTTTCTACACAAAAGGAGAGCCGCGCGAGGCGACTGTAGTGTGGGAAATTCACACCTCGGGCGCATGGATTCTCCCGCTTCGCAACGGCCACATTATTCCCTCCAAACCTCCATTATTTCACTGGCTCGGCGCGCTGTTATCTCTTGGTTGGGGAGAACTTAGCGAACTCACCATTCGCTTACCCTCCGCTTTGTTAGCAATCACCGGCGTCCTACTAACGTATTTCACCGGGGTTTCACTATGGGGTGTAGAAGCAGGGCTCATCGCGGCGTTCATTCTCGCAACAAGCTTTGAATGGGTGCGCGCCGCCACAACCGCACGGGTTGATATGACCCTCACGGTCTGTATGGTGACGGCTTTTCTTTTCTTTCAATTCCTGTATCGGCGCGGCGCGGCGAGCCGACTTGAATCGTTGTTCTTCTTTCTCCTCCTGGGATTGGCAACTCTAGCGAAAGGTCCAGTTGGCGCGCTGCTGCCAGGACTGACAATCGTGGTTTTTCTCGCGCTTCGACATGATCTCGGTTTTCTCAGACGTCTCTCCGTTATTTCTGGCGGCGCCTTGTTGATCCTGGTCGCAGGCTCCTGGTATGGCCTTGCGCTCTGGCAAGGCGGAGATGAATTCTTCCGCACCCAGATCATGAAGGAGAATGTCATGCGGTTCTTCTCCAGCAACGCCGCTGGAGCCGGACACGAACACCCTTTTTACTATTTCATTCCCAATCTGTTTCTTGGTATGGCCCCGTGGAGTTTCTTTTTTCCCGCCCTTGCCTACTTTTTGTACCAACGTCGAAGGACCTTGCACGCGGACGGGCTCCTTTATCCCCTCGTATGGGCGGCAACGATCTTTCTTTTCTATTCAGCAGCCAGTGGAAAACGCACGGTCTACATTCTTCCGCTCTATCCAGCTCTCGCACTGCTCCTGGGCGCCTGGTGGCAAGAATTACGGCGCGGAACCACCCATCTTCCTGGCGTCTTGTCTCGACTTCTCCAAGGAGGAGGCTACGTAGGATTTTATTCGATCATGCTGGCAATGGGCATCGTTATCGGACAACTTTTCGGCTACGACCCATTAGGGCTTATTCGCCCCTTGCTCCATCCGAAAGACCAAAGCAACCTGCCGTTTTTTTCCAACGTTGTCACCCATCATCCTCTCGCGTTCCTTCTCTGGTTTGGCGTGGTTGGACCGTCCGCCCTCATGCTTCTCTACAGCATTCACCGCCAACAATGGGGCTGGCTCTTTACGAGCCTCGTGGTGTTCGCGGGGAGTACATTTCTGTTAGCCAATAATGTATTTCAGCCTATTATCGCAAACGCACGCACCTTCAAGCCGTTCATGGCGCGTGTCACTCAACAGATTGGGGATGCTCCCCTCTTTTTTTACAAAGCTTTTGACAACGGAGCGTTATATTATGCAGACCGTCATATTCCTCACTACGATTCAGCTCTCATGGCGTCCGGACAAGCGTTTTTTCTCTTGACGTGGGAAGACGAATGGCAGAAGATCGCGGCTCAAAGTGCGTCCGGGTTACGGGATGTTGATATCAGCGAAGGAACCGGGCCAAAAGGAAAACTTCGCCTGGTGCTCGTGGCGGTCACGGATGGCGCACAAATACCGAAGGTTCCAGTTTCTTCTGAAAAAGAAGAAGACGCTACTGAAGACGATACGTTATGAGTGAAGTCTCGGCATTGAAAACTCCCGATCGGGAAACCCAGGTGGAGACGTTGGTGATTATGGCCGAGTTAGGTCATGATCATCAGGTGCGCACAGGCATTGCGGATCTCCATCCAGCCGATATTGCGGCGCTCCTGAACGCTATTGAAGAAGGCGAGGTCAAGCAGAAGATCTTTGGTTTTCTCTCCCCTGACCTGGCGTCGGAAGTTCTGAGTCTCGTCTCTCCCCTCACCCGTGAAGAACTCACGCAAGACTTATCAGACGCAGAACTGAGCGATCTGCTTGGACGGCTCGATTCTGATGATGCGGCGGACCTTCTGGGGTCACTTCCCGAAGAACAAGTCCGCGCCGTACTCGATCAGGTTCCGGAAGAACTATCCGCCGAGATGGAGCGGTTACTCCGTTATCCCGCCGATACCGCCGGCGGCATCATGCAAACGGAGCACATTGAGGTCCCCGAGGGGTCACGCGTTGATGAAGCCATTGAGATCATTCGCAGCTACATCGACGAAGTAGCGGATATTCACAGCGTCTTTGTAGTTGATCACACCCAACGCCTTACCGGCGTGTTACCATTACGGAAACTCATTCTCGCACGACCTGAAGAGCGGGTAGAGAATGTCATGGACCGGCAAGTGATTGCGGCGCGAGTCGATCTCGATCAAGAGCAAGTAGCGCAACTCTTCAAAAAATACGACCTGCTCTCTTTACCGGTCGTTGACCAAGCGGGACTCTTGCTCGGTCGCATCACCATTGACGACATTGTCGATGTTCTGGAAGAAGAAGCAACTGAAGACATCTACAAGCTCGCAGGTCTTGGTGGAGAGGAGGATGTGCTTGATTCTCCGATTCGCTCTATCCGCCGTCGTTTGCCGTGGCTGGCGCTCAATCTTTTTACCACAACGTTGAGCGCCACGGTCATTTCGTTTTTTGAAGGAACAATTCAGACGGTAGCAATTGCCGCAGCCTTCATGACCATGGTGGCGGCTCAGGGAGGAAATGCCGGAATTCAAACCCTCACGGTGATCGTTCGCGGATTGGCGCTGGGAGAGGTGAGTCTCTCACATACTCGGAGAGTGTTGCTGAAAGAATTGCTCGTCGCATTAGGAAACGGCATTGCCCTTGGAATAACTGCTGGAGTTATTGCTTATCTCTGGAAAGGCGAGCCGCTCATTGGCCTTGTACTTGCCCTGGCTCTTGTCGTTAATCTCATTGTTGCAGCATTCGTTGGCAGCATGATTCCATTCACCATGCGTCGACTCGGCATCGATCCGGCAATCGCCTCGAATGTCTTTGTCACTGCCAGTACGGACATCTGCGGTTTCTTTTCTTTCCTTGGCATTCTCACTCTCTTTCTCCATCTTTTCTGGCGTTAGCTATTTTACAACTGGACATGCTCCGCCATTGGCAGGCGAAGCAGCTAGTGGTATCTAGCCCAACTAGAAAGGTGCATTATGGCGACAACATCAACTCGCGGTAAAAATCCCCAGACAGCACAGCCTCTGTTTTGGCTTCTCTGGCAGGACGCCTTACTAGAGTGGGGGCTTCCGGTCACCCTTATCGGAGCAATCATCTGCTTTGCTCTGTTGGGTGCATTTGAGCAAATCGCTCAAACGACAGGGATCCTGACGCTTGGCGGCCTTCTACTTCTGCTCGTCTGTTTCCTCCTTTTTAAACCCACCCTTACTAACGCGATCGAGACAAAACTCAAATCGTTCACCTGGGGATTGGCGCTGGCATGGCTCGCCATTACCTGCGTTCAGTTCTATTTCTCAATTTTTGTTGGGCAAGAAATTACAAGCAGGGCGATCACGAAGGACAGTAGCGGCATGGAGCTTACCCTTGGCGCGCAAGGAACAATCTATGACCTCGTGATCGAAGGCAACTTTTCAACTGCGGTGGGACAAGGAGGGCGAGAAGGTGGATATACGCTTCTTCTCGAAAAAGACGGTCAAAGACTTCAAGAACTCACCAGCAATTTTTCTGAAACACTGGCGCGTCAACGCCTTGGTCGTCGTGGCAGTACGACGACACACCGTTTGCATAATCACAGCCTGCATTCCTTGGTAAGTCCAGGAGAAGGAACCTATCATCTCACAGTCGCACGGATCGATCCACAACTCACTCCGACATTGCAGGTGTTTCTCTATCGCGACACCTATCCGCAAAAAACCTTCTGGCTGCTCAACGCTCTGCTGCTCATCGGCGCGTACATAGGAGAAACTTGGCAGGCCACAGTGGAAATTCCGCTTGTCCTTGTCACCGCCGCTGCACTCATGTTCGTCGTAACGTTTCGTAATATTGGCGTTCCACCGCACAGCTATCAGGATATCATCGGGGCTTTTCTGGTGGCCGCTCTCGCAGGCCCTCTGA
>JBFWZL010000391.1:0-6299 GCA_050185455.1 Binatia bacterium
GGCAATGGCGGAGGCGGCGTGGTGCATGCTCGCCAATGTGGTTCCTCCTCCCGTCGCCACATTGAGGCAGTAGCGCGGAAAGATCTGCATGTACTCGGCGATCATCTCGGCATGGTACATGTACGGCTCGACCCACGACGTACAGGTAATGAGTCCATCGACATCCTCCTTCGTGATCCCAGCGTCTTCAAGCGCGAGCTTTGCCCCTTTGACGTAGAGTTGCGTTGCGCTGAGGTGCGGCACCACGCCGACCTCGGTATCGGCGGCGCCGACAATCGCCACCTTGCCGCGAAGCGATTCCATGGCGAGCCCTCCTTTCTTTGCTTGTGAACTACTGTGGACTTCTCCACAGCGGACGTATCCTATCTAAAAAACTTTCAGTCGTCAGCTATTAGTCGTCGATTAAACAAAAAACACTACTTTTCTGGAAGATGACTAAAAACTGAGAGCTGATTGAGAACGGCTTTCTTGACAACATCCGTCCACTCTTGCAAGGTGTGACGGCACGAGGAGGATATTATCATGCCAGAGACAACTGCCGCCCAAGAACGCATTGACTGGAAAGAGGTGAGCGAAAAATTACAAAACCTATTGCGATTGCGCACGCTACCGATCGGGATGAAACTGTTCGAAACCGTTGAAGAGATGGAAGCCATCCCGAAGATTCGTCGTCCGAAGAAGCACCACACCACCTGTCAGATTGTCACTCAGGCACGACAAGTCGGCTGGACAGTTGGCGTCACGATCGACAATTTGATGCCTGGCAACTGCGGGGCGGTAATCGGTCTGAAAGAGGTGCCGCCGGATACGCTCGACGGCACCAGAATGGCGGGCGTCTGGTTTAAGGATAAAGAAGAAGCCGCAAAACATCAGGCGGCAATGACGCGCGTGGAGCCGGGTAAGTATCATGCAATGGCAGTTTCTCCTTTGGCGTCTGGTCGCCTTGATCCACCGGATATTGCTCTGATCTACGGCACTCCTGGCCAGATGATTCTGTTCATTAACGGGATGCAATGGAAAGGGTACCGTCGTTATCAGTTTGGCGTAGTGGGCGAGAGCGCCTGTTCCGATTCCTGGGGTTGCGCGTTAGCAACTGGCGAACCTTCTCTTTCGATTCCCTGTTACGCCGAACGACGCTATGGCGGCGTGGCTGACGATGAAATGCTCATGGCGCTCAGACCACAGCTTCTACCCAAAGTGATCGAAGGACTAGAAATGCTCTCCAAAGCGGGCCTACGCTACCCGATTCCCAATTACGGCATCCAAATGGACCCCGCTGAAGGCTTGGCGGTCAGCTATACGGAGATGGGGAAAAAATAAGAACAGGGACGGAAGCGGCAAGACCGCCTCCGCTTTCTCGTGTAAAAATCAGGTTGCTCAACCAATGCCGCTTGCCCCACCGGTAATCACCGTAATTCTTTCCGTAAGATCTTGCATAGCAGCTGTCCTCCTTTGCCGTCGCAACCTTAAAGACAAAGACGCCAAGCGTGGCGTCCTTGCGCGAAAAAGGCAGCCGCTCCGGACTGCCTTCCTCACTCTCTCCGACAAATCGAAGCTACCGACGGTTCACCGTCGTTATGCACGTCTCCGGCGGATCGGCAGGTATTCCGGCCTCCACATCCCATGTTCGACAAAGGATTCAAGATCTTTCTCCGGAACTTCGTTACGCACTAACCCATCTGCCATTGCTTGTTTGACGACCGCAACCGCGATATGCCTGCTCACCTCACGAATTTTATCGATACGGGGATACACTCCACCCTGCGCTACCCTCTGTGCATCCTGTCGCGTGAATTCGTCAAGCGTAACCGCGGCGGCGGTCAGCATCTGATTGGTAACGCGCTGGGCGCCGCTCAGCAACACTCCCAAACCAAGCCCAGGAAAGATGAACGCATTGTTCCCTTGCCCAATGGGATGCGTCTGGCCGCCATGTTCAACATCAGCAAAGGGACTGCCTGTCGCGACGATCGCCCGCCCGTCCGTCCAGCGATAGATATCTTCCGGCAGTGCTTCGCAATTATCAGTCGGGTTCGACAGCGCAAAGACGATCGGGCACGAGGTGTTCGCCGCCACGGCGCGCACAATGTTTTCAGAAAAAGCGTTCCGTTGGCCGGACAGACCAAGCAAGATGGTCACTTTCGCATTTTGTATAGTTTCCAAAAGATCCGGAATCGCTTTCTTCACTTGCCAATCTGCCACCCATGCGGGATCGTGAGCAAACTCTAGTTTGTATGGTTCGAGAGCGGGCCGATTGTTCAGTATCAGCCCATGGGAATCAAGCATGAAGATACGCTGCTTCGCCTCTTCGTATGTAATCCCGTCAAGCTCCATGCCTCGGCAAATCTGCTGCGCCACTCCGACGCCGCCGGCGCCAGCACCGTGAATGACAATGATCTGGTCAGAGAGCTTTCTCTGAACTTTGTGCATGCTGGTAAGCAACCCGGCAAGCACCACGGAGCCTGTCCCTTGAACGTCATCGTTGAACGATGGGACAGCATCTTGGTGCCGTTCGAGGACGTCAAATGCTTTCTGCTTACTAAAATCTTCCCACTGCAAGAGAACATGAGGAAAACGTTTCTTCACGCCGGTAACGAACCGCGCAATGAAGTCGTTATAGGCTTCTCCAGTCAGTCGCTTATGCCGGACACCGAGGTAGAGCGGATCATCGAGCAAATCTTGACGATTCGTCCCTACATCAAGCCCGACGGGGAGCGTCACGGACGGATTGATGCCAGCAGCCGCCGTGTATAGTGAGAGTTTTCCAATACAGATGGCGATGCCGCCAACGCCTTGGTCGCCAATTCCTAAAATGCCTTCTGCGTCCGTGGCAACAATCAATTGTACGTCCGGCAAAGTCACGTTGGCGAAGAGTTCATCAATATAGTCAATGTTCTCCGTGCTGACGATCAAGCCGCGTGGCAAGCGGTAAATCAGACTAAATTTCGAGACCCCTTGCGCCACGGTCGGGGTGTAGATGATCGGCATCATCTCTTCAAGATGTTCACGTAGCAAGGCGTAAAAGAGCACCTCACTACGGTCCTGCAGTGCGCGCAGATACAAATGTTTTTCTATATCAGTCGGGAAATTTTTGAAGCTGGCATAGCTCTGTTGTAGTTGATCCTCAAGTGTCGTGACATGAGGAGGGAATGTTCCTAGCAGTCCAAACTCACGTCGTTCTTCAACAGTAAAAGCCGTACCTTTGTTGAGCAGCGGCATGCGCATCAAAGACAGTCCCGGCAGGTCAGTCTCCAAATACGCGTTGCCAGATTCGTCGATTTTACGTTCAAATCGTTGCATACTTCTCGCTCTGTCTCGGTCAAGTTGTGTAAAAATTGGCGTGGATTTTCAGATGGGCGTATTTCACATGAATTTTCAGATCTCCCTCACCTCCTTCAAGCTCGCTCGGACAGGCTCTGCCGCTGCCACATCTGTCGCCCTCTTCCCCAAAGGAAGAGGAACAAGGTGGGGAGAACTTGAGGGGAAACAAACATCCAAAGGAAAACTGAGGTCAGCATTCAACTCACGCGGTTTGGGAAGTTAGCGAGCGGTTACACCGCCGTCGATGACAAACACGCCGCCAGTCACAAACGCCGCTTCGTCCGAAGCGAGATAGAGAGCCATATAGGCAATATCAATCGGTTTTCCCGACTTATGTAAAGGGGTGTTTTGTAAATAAGCGTCCAGCAACCGCTGACTACTGGAAATTTCCACGGTCATCGGCGTTTCAATGAAGCCCGGGCAGATCACGTTGGAGCGAATGTTTTGCGGCGCATACGTTGTGGCAAGAGAACGGCTTAACGCAATCATACCGCCCTTTGAGGCCGAGTAGGCGTGAAAGTTCGTTCCCATCAATCCCGCGGCGGAGGCGGTATTTACGATTGACCCACCTCCGGCTTTAATCATCTCCGGAATGGCAAACCTGCAGCACAAATACATGCCTTTGAGATTGATATCGAGCGTCGTGTCCCAAATATCCTCCGGTACGCGTGTCACCGGTCCATCTTTTCCTCGGAGGTAAACGCCAGCATTGTTATACAAGACGTTGATCGCTCCGAACGTTTGGACAGTGAAGGCGACACAATCTTGCACTTGCTCGCCATTCGCGACATCCATTTTTCGCCCGGCGGCCTCTCCGCCTGCCGCCGTGACCATTTCGACGGTCTGCTTGACCCCGTCTTCATTAACGTCCGTCACGACGACTTTCGCCCCTTCTTTAGCAAAGAGGACAGCAGCTTCTTGACCTTGGCCGGAGCCGGCGCCGGTAATCAGCGCAATTTTTCCCGCAAGTCGCATTTTTGCCTCCTTATCGATTGACGCGCGTTGACGCGCGGGAGGCTATCAAGAAGCAGGTATTGGTTCAATCACATCAACGCCGGCAGGGAGGGAGAAGTGGAACACGTCGTCTTGGATCGGCGTGGTGCGATCGATGTTGAAGAAGCGTAGACGCGTAACGTTGCCTAACGGATCGGTCACCACCGTTTGCTCAATGTCAAACGTTTTGGCGTTCACCGTCAGTTCTAACGCGCCAATGGCCTCCGGATCTTCTTTCGAGGTCAGCCTCAATTGATAGGCGTCTTTGGTCTCAGCAGACAGCGCAACGGAGAAATCTTTTTCCAACTGTCCGACACCGAGTAAAAACGATGCTGGGGTAGTTGTACTGAACGCCTGCCGGAATGGCGTCTTGATTACCTGATTTTCCGCAGGCTGGTAGAACCAGAAAAACTGTCCATCAGAGACAAGCGTTTGTTTCGGCTCGATAAACTCCCACCGCATGCGTCCAGGTTTTTTGAACACCACCGCGCCATGAGACTCGACCTTCTGGCCCAGGGTAGCGGACTCAACGTCTTGTACGAAATTGGCGGAGAAACCCGCGGTAGAATCGTAGCGCGCTTGCAACTTCTTCACGATGTCAGAGACGGAAGCGGCAGTAGAGAAGACAAAAGGCAAAAGGCAAAAGGCAAAAGGCAAAAGCAGAAAAACTTTCGAAAAAGGAGAAGAAAATGTTCGCATAGTATTAAGTATAAACACGCCAGAGAAGAAAAAGGCACACCCGTCCTTATGTTGATGACGGATTGTTATTTGTTATTTGTTCTTTTCACCCTTTTCGCCTTTTCTCACCTCTTCCACTGTTAGCTGCCTTCTTTCTGCCTATTCTCTTCGTCCTGCTTGCATCAACACTTCTCTTGGCTTTCCTGCCTCGGCGGCGGGAGCGATAAGCCCTTCTCGTTCCATGCGTTCGATCATGCGCGCGGCGCGGTTATATCCCACTCGCAGACGCCGTTGTAACCAGGAAATCGAAGCTTGACGACTTTCCATGACGAGGTCTCTCGCCTGTTCATACAACTCATCGGACTCTTCATCATCCACGCCACCGCCAGCGCCCTTTTCACTCTGCGAACGTTCAAGGGCGGCAATAAACTCGGCATCGTACAATGGTTTGCCTTGTTTCTTGATCGCGTTCACGGCCTTTTGAATTTCCGCTTCCGACACGAAGGCTCCATGCAGACGTTGGAGATCCGTACTCCCCGGTGGGAGGAAGAGCATATCACCCTCACCTAGCAACCGCTCCGCACCTATAGCATCAAGAATCGTTCGAGAATCGACCCGAGACGAGACCTTGAAAGAAACCCGAGCGGGAAAGTTCGCCTTGATAATACCGGTAATCACATCCACCGATGGGCGCTGGGTGGCAAGGATGAGATGAATGCCGGCGGCGCGTCCCATTTGCGCCAGGCGTGTAATGGGCTCTTCAATCTCTCGACCAACCGTCAGCATCAAATCCGCCAGTTCATCGACAATCACCACTAGATAGGGCAATCGTTGATGATTCAGCGTCATCCCGTTCGGCACCTCTTTCGGTATAGGCGGCAGTTCCTCATCTTCTCCCTCTTCCACCACTTGCGTGAGTTTAATGACGCCGTCCGAACCAACCTCGCCCGTCTCTACCGACCAATTGTACGCGGCAATACTGCGCACCCCTTTGTCTTTTAATAACCGATAGCGATACTCCATGCGCCGCACGACTTCTTGCAACGCCGCGCCTGCCTCTTTTGGATTCGTAATCACCGGAGCCAATTGATGCGGTAAATCTTCATAGAGTGACAATTCGAGCATTTTGGGATCGATCATGATGAAACGGCAATCCCGCGGTGAAGCGCGGAACAACAAGCTCATGATCATGGCGTTAAGTGATACGGACTTTCCCATGCCGGTGGCGCCAGCCACCAACATGTGCGGCATACGCGCGAGATCCGCGACAATGGCATTCCCGACGGTGTCTTTTCCCAGCGCTAGCGTCA
>JBFWZL010000392.1:0-6271 GCA_050185455.1 Binatia bacterium
AGAAAGTAGAAAAGATAAAATGCAACTTGTTGTCCGAGATGTCGCTCATCTGTTCAAGGTGTCAGAAAAGACGGTATATCGTTGGATTGACCAGGGCATCTTGCCCGCCTACCGGATCAACGACCAATACCGCTTCAACCGGGCGGAACTACTGGAATGGGCCACGTCGCGCCGCATGAATGTCTCTCCAGAGATTTTCGCGGAGCCGGAGAGTAGCGCCGCTCTTTTACCTGGGTTAGTTGACGCGTTGCAAGCTGGAGGAATTTTTTACCGCATCGGCGGCACGAACAAGGAAACAGTACTGCGCGCCGTGGTGGAAACATTGCGACTTCCGGAAGAAGTGGATCGGGATTTTTTGCTGCGTGTACTATTGGCGCGTGAGGCGTTAGAGTCGACCGGCATTGGCGACGGCATTGCGATCCCACACGTGCGCAACCCGGTCGTGTTGCATGTCTCTCGTCCCATGATCACGTTGTGCTTTCTTGAGCAGGCGGTGGATTTCGGCGCGCTCGATGGTAAACCTGTCAGCATCGTATTTTCATTGATCAGTCCAACCGTGCGTGCGCACCTCCGTTTACTGTCACGACTGTCCTTTGCGCTTCAAGACCCGAGCTTTAAGGCAGTAGTTATGCGGCAAGCATCACGTGACGAAATCTTAGCTGAAGCGCGTCGGGTCGAGGTTGGACTCAGCACCGCCTCCACAAACGCTCGGAAGGAATAGATGGCGCTCCTACTCTCCGCGATTGTGCTTCTCGGACTGACAGGTATTGCGGCGCTGAGCTGCGGGCCGTCGGCGCGCTGGTCAACAATAATAGGGGTGGGTGGTGCGGTTACCGGGAGTGTCATTGGACTCATCGCCGCCGTACCCGTCCTACTTGGCGCGCCAAGCCTCAGCCTTCGTCTTTCGTGGGAAGCGCCATACGGCTCTTTCTTTATTGCGCTTGATGCGTTGTCGGCGTTTTTTCTCCTCCCAATATTCGTCCTCTCCGCGGTCGCGGCTATTTACGGCAGTGAGTATCTTCAAGTTTATCGCGAACGGAAATCCCTGGGCGTCTCCTGGTTTTTTTTTAATCTCCTCATTGCCAGCATGGCCTTTGTTGTGGTTGCGCGGAATGGCGTCCTGTTCCTGGTCGCCTGGGAAATAATGGCGCTCGCGTCTTTCTTCCTGGTGACATTTGAGGATGAACACGAACCGGTGCGCGAAGCTGGTTGGGTGTATCTCGTGGCAACACATCTTGGCACGGTTTTTCTGCTCGTCCTTTTCATTCTGCTTGGTCATGAGCGTGGTTCGCTCGATTTCGATCAGTTTACCTCCTCCGCTGGCGCCGGTGTGCTGTTTGTTCTGGCAGTAATCGGTTTCGGCGCAAAGGCAGGCTTCATGCCGCTCCACGTGTGGCTGCCGGAAGCGCACCCCGCCGCGCCGACCCACGTCTCGGCCTTGATGTCAGGGGTCATGATTAAGACAGGCATCTACGGTCTTATCCGCACCCTGACATTCCTTGGACCACCGCCGTTGTGGTGGGGTTGGGTGCTCTGCGGCATCGGGGTATCGTCCGGTATCCTTGGCGTTCTGTATGCGCTGGCTCAGCACGATCTGAAGCGGCTGCTTGCCTACAGCAGTGTGGAGAACATGGGCATTATCGCGCTAGGACTTGGGATAGGACTTATCGGTCTCAGCAGCGGATCTTCCACTCTGGCGGTGCTGGGGTTTGCCGGTGGATTGCTTCACGTGCTGAATCACTCTTTGTTCAAGGGACTCCTCTTTCTCTGCGCAGGCGCGGTCATGCACGGCACAGGGACGCGAACAATCGACCATCTCGGCGGTCTCTTCAAACGGATGCCATGGACAGGAATGTCTTTCCTTATCGGCGCGGTCGCCATCTCCGGGTTGCCGCCGTTCAATGGATTTGTCAGTGAATTGCTCATCTATGTCGGCGCCTTTCAGGGAGTGACTACGCTGGGGAATGCGGCGGCTGCTCCCGCGCTCGCCGTCATTACGGGCCTTGCTCTTATCGGAGGTCTTGCCGCTGCTTGTTTTGCCAAAGCTTTCGGCATCGTGTTTCTTGGCGAGCCTCGCAGTGACCACGCCGCGCATGCGCACGAAGCTGGCAGGGCAGTGCGACTGTCGTTGTCGTTGCTCGCACTGAGTTGCGTACTGATTGGGCTCGGTGCGCCGTGGGCCGTGGAAACGTTGGTCTTCACACTCATGAACGCAACCGGTCTGTCGGCAGACAGCGTGAATACTGCGTTGCTATCAGTACATAGTACTTTCTCCACGCTTGTCCTGGCCAGTCTCATCCTGCTAGTGCTGTTGACGCTTTTGGCCAGCCTTCGTTACCGATTGCTCGCGAAACGATCAGTCACGGAGCACGTTACTTGGGATTGTGGGTATGCTTGCCCCACGTCGCGTATGCAGTACACGGCATCGTCTTTTGCCCAACCGCTGACAAGTCTATTCCGGTTTGTGCTCCGCACGCGTTCCCGCCACGTCATGACGCCGGGTTTGTTTCCACGCGCGGCGTCCCTAGCGACGGAGACGAAAGATCTTTCTCGCGCACGTCTGTACCAACCGCTATTCGTCGGTATTGGACGCGGATTATCTTCATTGCGGTGGGTACAACACGGACAAGTACATCTCTACGTGTTGTACATCGCGCTCACTCTGCTCATTCTATTGGTGTGGAAGTTAGGGTGACGCTATGGTGATCGCTTCACTCTTTCCTCCATTCCTTGCCCTCGTCTTCGCGCCATTGTTGCTAGGGATTACGAACCGCACGAAGGCGACAATGGCTGGCCGGGTCGGCCAACCATTGCTGCAACTATACTATGATCTATGGAAGCTTTTGCAAAAGGGCGCGGTCTATAGTCGCACGACCACTTGGGTGTTCCGTGCGGGACCCATCGTGGGCTTAGGGGCCGTACTAACGGCGCTGGCGCTGATGCCATTCGGCGGGATCCCGGCGCTGTTGGCTTTTCCCGGAGATCTTGTCGTCTTTGCTTACCTGCTCGGGCTCATGCGCTTTTTTACCGTCATCGCTGCGCTGGACACAGGCTCCAGTTTTGAGGGGATGGGGGCAAGCCGCGAAGTGACTTTTTCCACATTAGCCGAACCAGCGTTGTTTTTGGGTCTTGCCGCGGTGGCGCGGCATACCGGGACCTTTTCGTTGTCATCAATGTTCACGGGCATCACGCCGGAAAGCTGGGCGCAAGCCGGTCCAGCGCTTGTCTTACTCGCGGCGGCGTTTCTGGTCGTGTTCTTGACCGAGAATGCGCGTCTTCCCGTCGATGACCCCACTACTCATCTGGAATTGACCATGATTCACGAAGTCATGGTGCTGGATCATAGCGGCCCGGATTTCGCGTTCATTCTCTATGGCGGCGCGCTGAAACTATGGTTACTGGGAACGCTCTTGGTCAGCGTTCTTGTCCCTGTTCACAGCGGGACCCTGTGGCTCGATACAACGACGGCGCTGGCGGGAATGGTTGGGCTTGCCGTCCTCACTGGCCTTATCGAATCCTCTATGGCGCGGCTTCGCTTGTTGCGTGTGCCGCAATTGCTTGTTGGCGCGAGTGTGCTCTCGACCCTGGCGCTCGTACTGGTATTGAGGTGATCACGTGTCGTTCTGGATTGATGCGGCTTTAGTCATTGTGGTGCTGATGAACTTGTTGGTGCTGGGCTCCAGCAGACTGGCAGTGTGTATTCGCTGTGTGGCGGTGCAAGGCGTGCTGCTTGGCTTGATGACCTTGGTGGCGCATGAAGGAACACATCTGTTACGAACCGCGATTCTGGCGATTGCGAGCATAAGTGTGAAGGGCATAGCCTTTCCAATGTTACTGCTTCGTGCTTTACGTGAAGCGGATGTGCGTCGAGAGATCGAACCGTATGTTGGTTACAACCTCTCAATTCTTATTGGATTGGCGACCTTGCTATTCTCGCTCTGGCTCAGTATGCGACTGCCGCTGCCGCGGACACCGGCGTCGCTTCTTATAGTCCCCGTCGCTCTCTTCACTAGCCTTGTTGGTCTCTTTGTCATCATTAGCCGGCGAAAAGCTCTTACCCAGGTTCTTGGCTATCTCGTGCTTGAAAACGGCATCTACACCTTTGGCGTGGGCCTTGTACAAAACACGCCCATGCTGGTCGAACTCGGCGTACTCCTCGACGTCTTTGTGGCGGTGTTCGTCATGGGCATTGCCATCTTTCACATTAACCGACAGTTCGATCATATCGATACGGACCGGATGGTGCTGCTCAAGGATTGACTATGCTGCTGCTCGCGTTGTTGCTTATTCCCATCCTGGCAGGACTCGCCGCTTTCCTCATTCGGACGGACGGGTTCCGACGCGCCCTGCTTTTGGTTACTGCGCTACTCCACACAGGATTCACAGTGGCAACCTGGTGGGCGCCGTCGCCGCCGGCATGGGGGGAGTGGTTGTTGTTGGATGCAGTAGGACAAGTCTTTCTCAGCATTACCAGTGTGTTGTTCCTGACGACAACGCTCTACGGCCTGCCTTACCTCCGGCGTGAGCGTCACACCACCCACACGGATTTCGAGGAAGGGTTTCTGTTTGCCGATGCGCCGGAGGCGCGTTTCACTGGTTGTTTACTGCTCTTTCTAGCGGCCATGACGCTCGTCACGATGAGTCAGCACTTTGGCGTCCTATGGGTCGCCATTGAAGCCACGACACTAGCCAGCGCGCCATTGATTTTCTTCCATCAGCATCATCGCTCGCTTGAGGCGACGTGGAAGTATTTGCTGATCTGTTCCGTGGGGATCGCGTTAGCACTGCTCGGCAACTTTTTTCTGGCGATTGCGGTGGTTCAGCCGGACGGCTCGTCGTTGCCTCTCGTCGTACCCACCCTCGTGCGGGAAGCGGCTCAGCTTCATGACGCCTGGCTCAAAGCCGCGTTTCTGCTCCTGCTCGTCGGCTATGGTACAAAGATGGGCTTGGCTCCCCTGCACACCTGGTTGCCGGACGCGCACAGTGAGGCGCCGTCCATGGTCTCCGCGCTACTCTCCGGCGCGCTGTTAAACTGCGCCTTCTTAGGGATTTTCCGGATGCAGCAGGTGTGCGCCGCCGCCGGCTATGCCGCGTTTGGGCAAGAACTGCTGGTCGGATTTGGCTTGTTGTCCATGGTAGTCGCTGCTGTGTTTCTTCAAGGACAGACGGACTACAAGCGGTTATTAGCGTATTCCAGCGTGGAACACATGGGCATTCTGGCGCTGGGCGCCGGTCTTGGCGGCAACGGCGCATTCGGGGCGCTGCTGCATGCAGTCAACCACTCTTTGACAAAAGCCATGCTCTTTCTCGTCGCGGGAAACATATTGACGGTGTACCATTCAAAGTCCACGACTGAAGTGCAAGGTGTCCTGCGCGTGTTGCCCATCTCCGGCGTCCTGTGGGTCGCGGGTTTCCTCGCCGTTACCGGATCTCCCCCCTTCGGTCTATTTCTGAGTGAGTTCACGATCCTCAAGGCCGCGCTGGATCAGGGGAGAAGCGGCGTCGCCGTTGCGTATTTGATCCTTTTAGCGGCCATCTTCGTGGGCATGACGACCACTATGCTTGGCATGGCGCAGGGAACTCCCGGCAAGGATCGCCGACGAGTAATCGAAGAAGAGTCGCTGTTGACTGTGTTATCTCCCGCCGTACTTGGCGTGTGTATACTTGTGCTTGGCTGCTATGTGCCGCCGCTCTTGCGTCAGACCCTTCAAGAGGCGGCTCGGATGTTAGGGTAAACAAGATGGCGATCTCAACCTCGCTTTCACTACGGCCGAATGAGCCGGCTCAACTTCGAGAGCTTCCGTTTATCACTCCAAGTGAATTTCGCAATGTGGTGCTAAACGGCGTCGCTGAAGGCGGACGTCTGGCCGTGCTCTTCGGGCGACCGCTTGACCGAAACACCGTTCAGCTAATCGCAGTCCTGGCGTATGGCAACACAGGCGGCCTTTCCGTGTCTTCAACCAGAGTGAGGGATGCGTATCAGGCGCTGACGCCCGACTGTTCCCAAGCCCACTGGTTTGAGCGAGAAATCGCCGAACAGTGGGGGATACGGCCGGAAGGGCACCCGTGGCTCAAACCGATCCGCTTTCATGCGTCCTATCGGCCCGACCATGTGATATGGCCGTCAAAGGAAAACGACGCACGCTTACCAAGCGTTACTGACTTTTTTCAGATGCAGGGTGAGGAAGTACACGAGGTTGCGGTCGGCCCTGTGCACGCAGGTGTCATTGAGCCTGGCCATTTTCGTTTCCAGTGTCATGGCGAGCATGTG
>JBFWZL010000393.1:0-6257 GCA_050185455.1 Binatia bacterium
GCGGAAACGGTCTCAGCTGACTTTAGCACTGTGCCGTTTACGCGTGCTTTAAGACTCCTTCTTGGCGAGAAAAATTTCCTACTTTTTTATTCGTCAGCGGAAGACGAGGCGCATTTGTCTCAGATTTGGATTTCTAGTGGAGGTGGAAATCTGACGACAACACCGACAGCGGTCAGCGCCGTTCTGCTTCGGCAGTGGTATCAGACGGCGTTGCGGGACGCGCATATTGCGCGGCGACTGCAAGCGGTGGAACAATTGAAACAGCAAGCGGCCACACACGAACAAGCAAGGCGGTTGCTGACCCACCTTGCTCGTCGAGCTAATAACCTGCAGGTGCAGCGAGCAGCTGCTGCAGCAGTTGCTCAGACACAAGCGCGAAAATAAACGGGTCCTGTTCATTTTTACCTGCCGCCTCGCGCGCCTCCAGATATCTTGTCATGTCCGCTACGGTCCAGGTACAGTTGTGCGGTATAGTCGCTGCGCTTCCGGGAGGCTTAAGACTGCGAAACCGACAGATGCCGGCCATGCCACGCAATCGTATGTTTGTTGAACGACCGGATAAAATGGCGCTTTTTGATTATGAACGAGCCGGTTTCGTAACTTTACAACTCTAACAAGACAACTATAAACAATTATAAAAGTGAAGCACAATACGAGACGAGGTACTGGTATGGGGGGTAGAAAAGCCAATAATTTTCCGCTCGCGGATGATCCGCTCTGGTATCGAGACGCCATCTTCTATGAACTGCACGTACGGGCGTTTTACGATAGCCTTGATGATGGGGTCGGAGACTTTACCGGTCTTACGCAAAAACTCGATTATCTTCAGGATCTTGGCGTCACTGTCATCTGG
This sequence comes from Binatia bacterium, assembly GCA_050185455.1. Taxonomy (GTDB): domain Bacteria; phylum Desulfobacterota; class Binatia; order Bin18; family Bin18; genus SYOC01. The sequence continues at coordinate 854 of JBFWZL010000393.1, forward strand.
TTATTACCGTTCTGTCCCTCTCCGCTGAAGGATGATGGGTACGACATGTCAGACTACACCGATGTGCATCCAATGTATGGTAACCTCAATGATCTTGAGTTGCTTCTCCGCGAAGCCCATCGGCGAGGTATTCGCGTCATCACGGAGTTGGCGCTGAATCATACGTCCGACCAGCACGGCTGGTTTCAGCGCGCGCGCCGCGCCAAACCAGGGAGCCCCTGGCGTGATTTCTATGTCTGGAGCGACTCTCCGGAAAAATATCAGGATGCACGCATTATTTTTAAGGATTTCGAGCCGTCTAACTGGGCCTGGGATCCGGTCGCGAAAGCCTATTATTGGCATCGGTTTTATTCTCATCAACCCGATTTGAATTACGACAACCCGAAAGTGCGAAAAGCCATTTTTGACGTGGTTGACTTCTGGTTCGGGTTAGGCGTGGATGGACTGCGGCTGGACGCTGTTCCCTATCTCTACGAGCGGGAAGGCACTAATTGTGAAAATTTGGCGGAAACGCACGCGTTTCTCAAGGAAATTCGGCGCCACGTCGATCGGAAATTTTCCAACCGCCTGTTTTTAGCCGAGGCGAATCAGTGGCCCGAAGACGCAGCCGCGTATTTTGGCAACGGCGATGAATGCCACATGAATTTTCACTTTCCCCTCATGCCGCGGCTCTTTATGGCGATTCATACGGAAAACCGCTTTCCCGTTCTCGATATTTTGCAACAGACTCCGGCGATCCCGGAGAATTGTCAGTGGGGTATTTTCCTCCGCAATCACGACGAACTTACCTTGGAGATGGTTACCGACGAAGAGCGAGACTACATGTACCGCGTCTACGCTAATGACCCGCAAATGCGCATTAACCTGGGCATCCGCCGCCGCCTCGCTCCTCTGTTAGGGAATCATCGGCGGCGGATCGAACTGATGAACGGTCTCCTGTTCTCCCTGCCGGGGTCGCCGATCATCTATTATGGCGACGAGATCGGCATGGGCGACAACGTGTATCTCGGCGACCGCAATGGGGTGCGCACACCCATGCAGTGGAGCCCGGATCGCAACGCGGGCTTTTCTCGCGCCAATCCCCAAAAGCTCTATCTTCCTATCATCATTGACCCTGAGTATCACTATGAAGCCATCAACGTTGACGCTCAGCAGAACAACCCGCATTCACTCCTCTGGTGGATGAAACGTTTAATCGCATTGCGGAAACGTTACAAGGCGTTCGGGCGCGGAACGCTGGAGTTCCTGCAACCCGAAAACCCCAAAATTCTCACTTACCTCCGGCGTTATCAGGAGGAATGTATTCTCGTCGTCGCTAACCTGTCGCGGTTTGTGCAATATGTAGAACTGGATCTTTCCGCTTTCAAAGGCATTCAGCCTGTCGAGATGTTCGGTCGCGTGACTTTTCCCGCGATCGACGATCGGCCTTATCTGTTGACGCTCGGTCCTCACTCTTTCTTCTGGTTCACATTGGAAACTCCACGTGAAATAGAAGTTGGAGCAGCCGCTCAAGCCGAGGTCGCGGCGGTACAGATTAACGACTCCTGTGTTCAACTTTTCCAGGAAAAACATCGAGAGGCGCTAACGCCGCTGCTGGTGACCTACCTCAAAGGGCGTCGCTGGTTTGGCGGCAAAGCCCGAACTATTCGTTCCACTATGATTCCGGAAGTGATCAATTTCCCCTTTGGGTCTACCCTCGCTTACTTAACCTCTCTTGCTGTCGGGTACCTCGACGGCGACCCGGAAACCTACGTCCTCCCCCTCGGGATCGCAACTGGAGAAGAAGCAACACGCATACAACAGGACCATCCTCAAGCCGTCCTTACTCGACTTAAGGGAACCGATGGGGACGGGGTATTGTACGAGGTCGTGTGGGAAAATGATTTTTGCCAGGCGTTGCTCGACGCCGTCGCACGGCGTCGTCGTTTCAAAGGCGCGTTGGGCGAACTGGTGGGCGCGCCGACACGCGCGTTGCGCAATCTTCGTGGTCCGAGCGATGCCGTACTGCCCGCGTCGCCCGTGGGCGTCGAGCAAAGCAATACCTCTATCATTTACGGGGAAAAACTCATCCTCAAGCTTTTCCGGCGCGTTGATGAAGGCATCAATCCGGACCTGGAAATCAGCCGTTTCTTGAGTGAGCGGGCGGCGTTTCCCTACAGCGCGCCTCTGGCTGGAGCGCTGGAGTATCGACGACACCGGGGAGAGACAATGACCATCGCTATCCTCCACGGCTATGCGCAGAACCAAGGCGATGCCTGGCGTTATACGTTGGATTCCCTCGGACGCTACTGTGAGAGCGCACTGATTCATTCTCCCAGCATGCAACTCGCGGTTCCAGCCAAACCAGTGCTGGCGTTGACGGAAGAAGAAGTTCCTCCTCTCATCAGCGAAATGGCGGGGCCTTACCTCGCCTCGGCGCGGTTACTAGGTCAACGGACGGCCGAGATGCATATCGCGCTGGCGTCGGAGCCGGACGATCCTGTCTTTGCTCCTGAGCCGTTCTCGACTCTTTATCAACGCTCCCTGTATCAATCGATGCGGAGCTTGGCGATTCAGTCCTTCCAGCTGCTGCGTCAGCATCTCAAACATCTTCCCGAAGCAGCGCTCACGGAGGCTCGGCAAGTCCTCGACCGTGAAAGTGAAATCTTCCAGCGCTTCCAGGCTATCCTCCACCACAAGATGGCCGCCATGCGCACGCGTTATCACGGCGATTTCCATCTTGGACAAGTACTCTACACCGGCAAGGATTTCGTCATCATAGACTTCGAGGGCGAGCCGGCTCGCCCACTGAGCGAGCGGCGTATGAAACGCTCTCCGCTTCGAGATGTGGCGGGCATGCTGCGCTCATTTCATTATGCCGCTTACACAGCACTGTTTGACCAGGTAAACAGAGGAGCAATCAACTCTCACCCTGGAGGAATTGCCGCTCTCGAACCCTGGGTGCAGCTTTGGCACGTCTGGGCTTCCGCCGCATTCCTGGGGGCTTATTTCGACAAAGCCGGCCATGAAACGTTTATGCCGCGCAATCGCACGGACCTGCAAATTTTGCTGGACGTCTTTCTTTTGGAAAAAGCCGTCTATGAACTCAGCTATGAACTGAACAACCGCCCGACATGGGTGCAGGTTCCACTCCGCGGCATTTTGCAGCTTTTAGAGACAACAGGTTGAACCAATGACGAGTCAACTCCAGCAAGTCCGCCAATTGGCGCAACTGCACGGGGTGCAAACCTTCTATTATGATGTCTTTCGGCGCCGCAAAGCCGCGGCGCCGGAGTCGCTGCTGAAAGTCCTACAAGCGCTCGGGGTTTGCGTGGAAACCCAACGGGATGTTACCGATGCCCTGCGCGCGCGTCGACAAGAACTCTGGCGGCGTCTGTGTGAGCCGGTCATTGTCGCGTGGGATGGAGAACCGCCTCTAGTCGAATTGCAACTGCCGCTGGGACTACTTGACGACGCCAGAGTGGCCTGCCAGCTGACTCTCGAAACTGGCGAGGAAAAACGTTGGGACATTCAACTCCTCCATTGTCCGGTCGTGCGGGAGGCGGAAGGCGAAGGCGCGAACTACCTGACAAGGCAGCTTATGCTGCCCGGCTCACTCCCGTGGGGCTACCACCAGTTGCGGTTCGAGGCGGTAGGACAATCAGGGACGAGCCTGGTAATCTCGGCTCCACGACGGGCTTTCGCCGCGCCGCAAAAAACTTGGGGGATGTTTCTCCCACTCTACGCCCTCCATTCACAGCAGAGTTGGGGCGGCGGAGACTTTTCTGATTTTACAAAACTGTCGGACTGGGTCTCTGAAATCGGCGGCAAGGTTGTCGCAACTCTGCCACTCTTGACGGCATTTCTTGATGACCCCTTCGACCCCAGCCCCTACGCCCCCGTCAGCCGTCTCTTCTGGAACGAGTTTTATATCGACGTAACGCAAATTCCAGAATTGCAACGTTGTCAGGACGCGCAGGCGCTTCTCGCCTCGACCGCAATTCAACAAGAGCTGGCGGCGCTACGCTCGGCGCCTTTGGTCGATTACCGCCGACAAATGACGCTGAAAAGGCGGATACTTGAACGACTCGCCCAGTCTTTCTTCGCCAATCAAGGAGAACACGATGAAGCGTTCCGCCAGTACGTGGAAACCCATCCGGCAGTGGAAGACTATGCTTGCTTTCGAGCCGTGGGAGAACGGCTGCGGGCGCCTTGGCCCCAGTGGCCTCAACCGCTGCGCGATGGCGTGGTCCATGAACAGGACACGGATGATGCGGCGAGGCGTTACCATCTCTATGCGCAGTGGATCACGCACGAACAGCTGCAGATCCTCTCGCACAGAGCCGCCGCACAGGAAACGCACTTATATCTCGATCTGCCCTTAGGCGTGCATCTGCATGGCTACGATGTGTGGCGCGAGCGCGAGGTCTTTGTGGTGGATGCGTCTGGCGGCGCCCCCCCGGACGCGGTTTTCACTAAAGGACAAGACTGGGGGTTTCCGCCTCTTCATCCAGAACGTCTTAGGGAACAAGGATATCGTTATGTCATTGCCTATGTGCAACACCACCTGCGACAAGCTGGCGCCCTTCGCATCGACCATGTCATGGGACTCCACCGTTCATTTTGGACGCCAAAAGGGTTAACGCCAAGCGAAGGCGTGTATGTGCGCTACGCGGCCGAGGAACTGTACGCGATTCTTTGTCTTGAGTCCCATCGGCACAAAGCCACCATTGTCGGAGAAAATCTGGGCACGGTTCCTGTCCAGGTCAACGCAGCTATGAAGCGACATGGCATACACCGTCTTTATGTCGTGCAATATGAATTCCCCGCGCTGGACAGCGGTCGTCTGCGTTCCGTGTCCTCGGGAGAGGTGGCTAGTATCAATACCCACGACATGCCGCCGTTTGCCGCCTTCTGGGAGGGACTCGATTTGCACGAGCGTTTCGAGTTAGGGCTGATGGACGCCGCAGGCTTCCAACGCGAACGCCAACTCCACGAAACTCGAAAAGAGGCGTTAATCACATTTCTGCAACGTCAAGGTTGGTTGCCCGAGCCAACGACAGACCCCCAAGAAATTCTTCTCGCTTGTTTGTCTTTTATTGCCGCCAGCCCGGCGCGAATGGTTTTACTCAACGCGGAAGATCTGTGGTTGGAAACGCGTCCACAGAATTTTCCTGGCACAGGCGAGGAACGACCGAATTGGCGAAAGAAAACCGCCGATCGTTTCGAGCTGTGGAGTCAACACCCCCGGGTGACGACCGCGCTCCAAGCGATCAACTTTTTATGGAAAAGAAAGCGTAGGTGACTATGGCACGGAAAGAGATCGACACGACACGACCGCTAGGAAGCGACCTGAACCTGACGCCACAGGAACCAAAACAATAGCGACGCGCTTCCTCTCCCCGGACACGGAAGCAATCGCCTC
>JBFWZL010000394.1:0-6247 GCA_050185455.1 Binatia bacterium
AGCCGGTAGCAGGGGCGGTTTTGGGCAAAATTGCCGTCCTCATTTTCATCGTGCTGTTCATACAACGACGCCCGCAAGGGCTCTTTGCGTTAAAGGGACGGATGGCGGAGGGATAAGGTGGCGGATCGATCTATAAGCCGTATCTCTCATGACGTGCAAACTACGCGAGAGCAACCCTGGACTGCGGAAGTGCAGGAAGATTCAGCTCCGGAAGCTCTCCGTCTCCATTCTTCGCGGGAGTGGGTCATTGTTATTGGGCTAGCGCTGATCGCGCTCGTGCTCATTCCGATTCTCAACCGTTTCCCGGCCAGTAACTCGATTTTTCACCTGCCTGATTATCTGATTCCTTTGTTCGGGAAGTTTGCTTGTTATGCGCTGGTCGCGCTTGCCATGGATCTTATTTGGGGATATGCGGGCATCTTAAGTTTGGGGCATGGCGTGTTTTTCGCGCTGGGCGGTTACGCGATGGGTATGCATCTCATGCGGATCATCGCCGGTGAAGGCGTGTACCGGAGCGAGTTGCCGGACTTCATGGTGTTTCTCGATTGGAAAGAGTTGCCCTGGTATTGGTATGGCTTCAGTAATTTTGGGTTCGCGCTCTTCATGGCGCTGGCCGTTCCCGGACTCTTGGCGTACGTGTTCGGCTTCTTCGCTTTCCGCTCCCGCATTCGCGGCGTTTATTTCTCCATCATCACCCAGGCGCTTACCTATGCGCTGATGCTACTGTTTTTTCGCAATAATACCGGCTTTGGCGGCAACAATGGGTTGACAGACTTCAAGCGTGTAGTGGGTTTCTCCCTGCAAGAACCAACCACCAAGTTAGGGCTGTACATGGTTTCTGTGGGTGTGTTGCTTCTTATCTATCTGGCGTGTCGATATCTGGTGGTGTCGAAGCTGGGACGGGTGCTGACCGCCATCCGCGATGCGGAAAGCCGCTTAATGTTCTGCGGCTATGACACACGCAATTATAAGCTTTTTCTTTGGGTCGTTTCTGCGGCCATCTGCGGCTTAGCCGGCGCGTTGTATACTCCGCAAGTCGGTATTATCAACCCGAGTGAAATGCAACCGGCGAATTCCATAGAGATGGCTATCTGGGTTGCCGTAGGCGGCCGCGGTACGCTCGTTGGCGCTATTGCCGGCGCGCTTCTGGTCAATGGCGGAAAGAGTTGGTGTACAGCGGCGTTTCCCGACCTCTGGCTCTATGTGCTCGGCGCACTCTTTGTTGTGATCACCTTGTTCTGTCCCGGAGGGCTTGTCAGCCTCGGACGCTCGACCGGGCAGGCGACGAAAGCATAAGGACGATGGAGACTCTGGAAAGAGCCGTAAGCGGCAGCGCGGTTATGGGGCATGTCGCCCGACCAGAAACGCTTGATGTTTCACATGGCGTCATTCTTTACGTAGAAAATCTGACAGTGAGTTTTGACGGTTTTAAGGCTTTGAATGGATTAAATCTGTATCTCGACGCCGGTGAATTGCGGTGTCTGATTGGTCCCAACGGCGCCGGGAAAACCACGCTAATGGATGTGATTACCGGCAAAACGCGGCCGGACTCAGGTCGGGTCTTCTTCGGTGATACTTTGGATCTCACGCAGATGACGGAGCATGAGATTGCTCTGGCTGGGATCGGGCGGAAATTTCAGCGTCCGACCGTGTTTCAAGGCCATACCGTTTTTGAGAACCTTGAACTCGCGATGCAAGCGAACAAGGGACTTTGGCACAGTTTGAAGGCGCGCTTGACTGGAGAACAATGGGAGCGAATTGAAGACACGCTCACAACGATTGGACTGACCGAGCAGGCGCGTTTGCGCGCAGGGTTGCTTTCGCACGGGCAAAAGCAGTGGTTAGAGCTTGGCATGCTGCTCATTCAAGAGCCGCAGTTATTGCTTGTAGACGAGCCAGTAGCGGGGATGACCCATCAAGAGACCGAGCGAACGGCGGAGCTACTGATTTCACTGGCGGGGAAGCATACCGTGGTTGTGGTGGAGCACGATATGGAGTTCGTGCGGCGGCTGGCGCGACAAGTGACCGTCTTACACGAAGGACGGGTGTTGGCCGAAGGCTCGATGGAGACGGTTCAGAATGACCCGCGCGTGATCGAGGTGTATCTCGGAGTCTGACAAGGAAGAATGAGCGATAAAGAGGAAAAGTAGTGAGTAGCCAGCATGGAAAAAATTTTCGCTTGTGGTTCTTAAGATAGCGCTCATCATTAAAGAAGGAACTTCATGCTCCACATCGCGGGGCTCAATCAATACTATGGCGAGAGCCATATCCTGTGGGATGTCGCCCTCACGGTTCCGCCAGGGTCGTGCGTGTGTGTCATGGGACGGAACGGCGTGGGAAAGAGCACGCTTCTGAAAGCGATTATGGGACTGCTGCCGATCAAAGGGGGAAGCGTCCGGTTTGAGGACCAAGAACTGGCCGGACGCCCCGCGGAACTCCGGGCGCGGTTGGGGATTGGCTATGTACCGCAAGGACGCGAGATTTTTCCGCAACTGACGGTCGAGGAAAATTTACTCGTCGGCCTGGCGGCGCGGCGCGCACCCTTAGGAACGATTCCGGAGAAAATTTTCCACTGGTTTCCGGTCTTGCAGCAGATGTTGAAACGACGGGGCGGAGACTTGTCCGGTGGACAACAACAACAGCTCGCGATTGGTCGAGCGTTGATGACCAATCCCAAGTTACTCATTCTTGATGAACCGACGGAAGGCATCCAGCCCAATATCGTGCATGAGATTGGCGAGATTGTGCAACGCTTAAACCACGAAGAAAAACTCGCTGTCCTGTTGGTCGAACAGAAACTGCCGTTCGCCCGGCGCTTGGCTGATTCGTTCGTGATTATGGAGAAAGGTGCAGTTGTGGCGTCGGACGTTATGACCGCCCTGACGGATGAAGTGATTCGTAGGCATCTTTCAGTGTAAGGCGCGCTGCTGTTGAGGGAAAGCCGTATGCATTTAACCCCGCACGAACAAGAAAAATTACTCATTTATCTCGCCGCGTTGTTGGCTCGCGAGCGCCGCGCGCGCGGTCTGAAACTCAATTATCCCGAAGCGGTTGCCGTTATCACCTCTGCTATTCTCGAAGGCGCTCGGGACGGCAAGTCCGTGGCCGAATTGATGTCGTACGGCGCTACGGTCCTGACGCGTGATGATGTGATGGAGGGAGTGTCGGAAATGGTTGAACTCGTGCAGGTTGAGGCGACCTTTCCGGATGGGACAAAGCTGGTGAGCGTGCATCAGCCAATACGATAAAAACAGCACTCAGCTTTTAGCGATCAGTCTGCAACAAAGAAGGAAAGGGCTACAGGCTTCAAGTTGAAGAGAATTCTCTCTAGCTCGTGGTCTTTAGTCTTGTTTGGTTGACTGCTGATAGCTGTGTGCTTTTGCCAGGAGAATCAATGAGTCGTACAATTCCCCGTAGTCATTATGCTGACATGTTCGGCCCCACGACTGGCGACCGGGTGCGGTTAGCCGATACTGAATTGTTGATCGAGATCGAACGCGATTGTACGGTCTATGGCGACGAGGTCAAGTTTGGCGGCGGGAAAGTCATTCGTGACGGCATGGGACAGTCGCCGATTCATACGTCGGCGGCGGGAGCGCCGGATTTGGTGATTACCAATGCCGTGGTGCTTGATTATTGGGGAATTGTGAAAGCCGATGTGGGCGTCAAGGACGGGCGTATCTGTGGCATTGGCAAGGCCGGAAACCCGTTGCTGATGGATGGTGTCTCGCCCGAACTTATCATTGGGCCAGGAACGGAAATCCTTGCTGGTGAAGGCAAGATTCTGACCGCCGGCGGCATCGACTCGCATATTCATTTTATTTGTCCGCAACAGATTACCGAAGCGCTGGCGTCCGGCGTGACCACGATGATCGGCGGTGGGACTGGTCCCGCGACAGGAACGAATGCGACGACTTGCACGCCCGGACCATGGAATCTGGCGCGCATGCTCGAAGCAGTAGAAGAGTATCCTCTCAACTTCGGCTTTCTCGGCAAAGGGAATGCCTCGCGACCGGAAGCCCTGCGCGAGCAAGTTGAAGCCGGAGCTGTCGGGTTGAAGTTGCATGAAGATTGGGGTTCAACTCCTGCGGCGATTGATTGCGCGTTGTCCGTCGCTGATGAATACGATGTGCAAGTGGCGATTCATACCGACACTTTGAACGAAACCGGCTTCGTGGAAGATACTATCGCAGCGTTCAAGGGACGAACAATTCATACGTATCATACCGAGGGCGCCGGTGGCGGCCATGCGCCTGATATCATCAAAGTCTGTGGCTTTCCCAATGTCTTGCCCTCGTCAACCAATCCGACGCGGCCCTTTACCGTGAACACGATCGATGAGCATCTCGATATGCTCATGGTCTGCCATCACCTCGATCCTGGCGTGCCCGAGGACGTGGCGTTTGCCGAGTCGCGCATTCGTCCAGAAACCATTGCGGCGGAAGACGTGCTGCACGATATCGGCGCCTTCAGCATGATGGCGTCGGACTCGCAAGCCATGGGACGAGTAGGAGAGGTGATTCTGCGCACCTGGCAGACGGCCCATAAAATGCGTGTGCAGCGCGGTCGACTCACCGAAGAGCAGGGAGAGAACGATAACTATCGAGTCAAGCGTTATCTGGCGAAATACACCATCAATCCCGCGCTTACGCATGGTATCGCCCAGCACGTTGGCTCCATCGAAGTGGGGAAATTAGCGGATCTCGTACTTTGGAGTCCGGTTTTTTTCGGCGTCAAGCCGGAATTAATTCTCAAAGGTGGATTCATTGCCTGGGCGGCGATGGGTGATCCCAACGCCTCAATTCCCACTCCACAGCCGGTGTTTGGGCGTCCCATGTTCGGACATTATGGTCGAGCGCCCGCTGCGCTCTCTCTTAGCTTCGTGTCCCAGGCTGCGTATGAACGTGGCCTGGCTCAACGCCTCGGTCTCAAAAAACGCCTTGCCTCTGTACAGAACTGTCGTACGATTGGAAAGAAAGACTTGATTCATAACAATGCATTGCCTCAGATCGAAGTCAATCCAGAAACCTATGAAGTCAGAGCGGACGGGCAAATCCTAACCTGTGAACCTGCTCACGTCCTGCCTCTGACGCAACGATATTTCTTGTTCTAGTCGAAACACGCTCGCCGGTCACGACAACCCGTAGCGTTTCATCCGATCGCGGAGCACATTACGGCTGACCCCAAGAAGGCGGGCGGCTTGGACCTGATTATGGCGGGAGAGTTCCAAGGCTTTGGCGACGACTATCCGCTCGATGGCGGTAAATACCTGTCCCGCCTGTTTCTCGAAAATGTCCTCAATGGTTGTGCCCCGTGGTGAAACGAGAGGAGCTTCCGATTCTGAGGAGCGGCTTAGGACTTCACTCAAGGCCAGGGCCTCGGCGTTGACCAACCGTCCGCGAGTATTGATTGCGGCTTGTGCGATGACGTTGGCCAGTTCTCGCACGTTTCCCGGCCAGGAGTGAGTAAGCAATTTTTCTCGTGCGTCCGGAGAAAAACCCTGGGGACCACGAATGTCATCTTGGCGAGAGAGATGTAAGAAGTGCTCGGCGAGCAGCAGGATATCTTCGCCACGTTCTCGCAGGGGAGGGAGCGTAATGCGTACGACATTCAGACGATAATAGAGATCTTCACGGAAGCGGTTCGCGCGGATCAGTCCTTCCGGGTCCTGATTGGTGGCGGCGATGATGCGTACATCGATCCGTCGAGACTCGCGCGCGCCGAGCCGACAGATCTCCCTCTCTTGTAGGACTCGCAGCAGTTTGGCTTGCAGAACCAGCGGCATATCGCCGATCTCGTCGAGAAAAAGCGTGCCGCCGTGGGCGAGTTCGAACTTTCCAGATCGAGCTTCCGTCGCGCCGGAAAATGCGCCGCGCTCGTAGCCAAAGAGTTCGCTTTCGAGTAACGATTCGGGAATCGCCGCACAGTTGATGGCCAAGAATGGCCCGGTTTCTCTTTGTGAATAGACATGAAGGGCGCGGGCAACGAGTTCTTTTCCCGTGCCGCTCTCTCCGGTGATCAAAACCGTAACGTCTCGCGAGGCGCTTTTGCCGATGGTTTTGTAGACATCTTGCATGGCGCGGCTGTGACCTAAAATTGGCATTGCGCCAATGTCAAACCGTTGTTGGGGTGGGTCGGTTTCAGCCGGGGCCGATTCGTGCCGTTGCAACGTGATCGCGATGAGCCGTTTGAGCGCATCCACGTCAAACGGTTTTACCACATAGTCTTCTGCGTCAAGAGTCGTCGC
>JBFWZL010000395.1:0-6246 GCA_050185455.1 Binatia bacterium
GAGCCAACGGCGCCCGCATTCGCCTGGCGCCGCAGAAGGATTGGGAAGTCAACCAGCCGGCCCAACTGAAGACGGTGCTGCAGACCCTTGAGGGAATCCAAAAGGAGTTCAACGGCGCGCAGTCAAGCGGGAAGATGGTTTCGCTCGCCGATGTGATTGTTCTGGGCGGATGCGCAGGCGTCGAGCAAGCAGCGAAGAATGCCGGCTATGATGTGACCGTTCCCTTCGCGCCGGGACGCACGGATGCGTCGCAGGAGCAAACCGACGTGGAGGCATTCGCCGTACTCGAACCGGCTGCGGACGGGTTCCGTAACTACCTCAAAGCCAAGTACAGCATATCGGCGGAGGAGCTGCTCGTTGATCGGGCACAGTTGCTGACGTTGACTGCTCCTGAAATGACGGTTCTCGTTGGCGGCATGCGTGTCCTGAATGCCAACGTCGGACAGTCCCAACACGGCGTCTTCACCAAGCGGCCTGAGGCGCTCACCAATGACTTCTTTGTGAATCTGCTCGATATGAGCACCACGTGGCAGGCGGTCTCCGACGCCGACGACGTGTTCGAGGGTCGTGATCGCGCAACCGGCGAACTCAAGTGGACCGGCTCCCGTGTCGACCTCATCTTCGGTTCGAACTCCCAACTCCGGGCCTTGGCGGAAGTCTACGGATGTGAGGACTCCCAGGAGAAGTTCCTGCACGACTTTGTCGCGGTGTGGAACAAAGTCATGAACCTTGACCGTTTCGACCTCGCCTGATCGTAGCAGAAACGTCTTCGAAGGCTTCTGACAAGGCGGCGAAAAAACGGGCAGCTAACAACCGGTTCCAGCGGACGGCTTACCGCCGCCGCTGAAGCTCTACAAGTCCAGCATTTGTACAGGGCTGACCGCGCTTATAGTGAAGAAGTGGTCAAAGGACTCGAACTCTCAGCACCCCAAAGCTCGTAGCCCGGATGGAACGGAGTAGAATCCGAGATTCCTACTCCGCTTCTCTTCGCTCCTGGATTCCGTTTCGCTTCATCCAGGCTACCTTCCGTTTCTGTTCCCAGGGAAAAGGTCTTCTTGGCAGAGACAACGAAGTGGGATATCGAAAAGGTGTTCAAGATGGAGAAAATATGAACAAACTACCAGCGTACGATCCGATTGATTCGAGATACTGGGATGCGCAAGATCTGCGTTCGGAAATTGAACGTGTTTTCAAATTGTGCGCTGATTGCCGCCTGTGCAACAAATTCTGCGGTAGTTTCCCCAAACTGTTTGACGCCATTGATAGCTACTGTACCGAAGAACAATATGCAACAGTTGACACCGCAAAGCTCGAAACAGCAGATATTAAAACCATCGTTAGTCTCTGTTTTCAATGCAAACTGTGCGACATCAATTGTCCTTATACGCCAGGCAACCATGAATGGGCAATCGACTTTCCTCGTCTCATGGCGCGCGCCAAAGCGCAGGAAGTCAAAAAGACAGGCGTCTCTTTAGTAGACAAAATGTTGGGCAATCCCGACCTGGTAGGCAAGCTGGGCTCTTGGACCTCGCCGATGGCGAATTGGGCGAACGAGAGCAAAATCCATCGAAAATTCATGCAAGGAACGTTGGGCATTCATAAAGACAAAACCCTCCCGCCCTTTCATTGGAAAACCTTCGCTTCGCGGTTTCGTTCTTCCTGGAAAAACCCGGCTGGAGAGCCGACGGCGAAGATCGCCTTTTTTTCGACGTGTTTTGTCAATTACAACGCGCCCGGCATTGGTATGGATACTCTAGAGGTCATGGCGCACAACAATATTGACGTTGTGTTCGCTTATGAAGGCTGTTGTGGTATGCCGAAATGGCACAATGGCGAGATGGACGCCGCTATCGCAGCGGCAAAGAAAAATGTGGCGCTGCTCACTCATCATATCGCCGAAGGGCGCTCTATTGTCGCGACCAACCCGACCTGTTCGCAAATGATTCGCGTCGAATACCCACGCCTGCTTGGCACGGACGAAGCCAAGGCGGTCGCCGCAAAAACCACCGACCCCACCGAGTTTCTGGCGTCCCTCGCCTCCCAAGGAAAATTGAATCGCGACTTCAAGACTAGCGCGGGAAAAATCGCGTATCACATGCCGTGCCATTTGCGCGCTCAGAACGTCGGCTACAAAACTCGAGATGTCCTATCCTTGCTGCCCAACACCAAAGTGGAGGTCATCGAGGCGTGTTCCGGTCACGATGGCACGTGGGCAATGAAAAAAGAGAACTTCGAGGCCTCGCTCAAATGGGGCGGCCGCGCGTTTCGCGGCGTTACAGAAGCTGAACCGGACGTCACCTGTTCGGACTGCCCGCTCGCCGCGATTCAGATCCAACAAGGCACGGGTCGTAAACCGCTTAATCCCATGGAGATTCTCGCTAAGAGCTATCGCGGCGAACAGATTATCGATGCAGACCAAAGGAACAAATAGTAGTTGAAAAAGAGGAACGCGTCTGGTTCATTCAGCGCCAATAGCAGCTAATCCCGCTTTGGCGCATTCCTCATCTTGCTCTTCCGTGCCCCCACTCGCGCCAACACCACCTAATAATTCGCCTTTAATAATCAGCGGTAATCCTCCTCCAGCTAGGAGCAGAGGCTTGCCAGTGAGAGTGCTGATGCTGTCAAACAACTGCGGTCGTTTCTGGGCTAGTTCCTCTATGTCTTTGGAGCGCCGCCGAAAGGTTACGGAGGTAAAAGCCTTGCTTTGTGCTACTCCGGCAGTCAGCCAGCGCGCCCCGTCCATACGCGCCAACGCGACCGGGTTACCCGCCAGATCGACCACCGCCAAACTCATGGCCCAGCCTTCTTCTTTCGCCTTTGCCTTGGCTGCGGTGATAAATCGCTCGGCCATCTCTAATGTGAGCGCCGCTGGTTTCCCTTCGTTGTCCTGAGCGTGTCCACAGGCAGGTACAAGAGACAAAATCGCCACTAGGATAAATAAAAAATGAAGTATCGTGGCATATCTTTTCCAGCTCATCGCTTCCTCCTTTAATTCTCGCGACTGATGAGATTGTCTCGCCAATCCGCGCCCACAGGTCCGGGCTCGTTCAGCGACGAAATTATAAACACGGACGGATTAGCAATACAAGAAGCAGCAAAGATAGAACCTCACCTCCATCCTTTCTCATGGGCTTATCTCGCCACCGTTTCCGCCTCATGCCTGACCACTGGCTACGGGCTGGTGGATACGGTACGTTAGGTCCAACAATTGAACTGGGGAGAACGCTATGTCGCTACCGGCCAAAGTAAAAATCGTTGATCTCACCGCGCGTGATGGCCTTGAAGGCTTTAAGCATTTCATTCCGGTGGAGTTCCGCGTAGAACTGATTAACCGTTTAACCGACGCCGGATTTCCGGCCATTGAAGTAGGCGAATTTGTCAGTCCTAAAGTGATTCCCGCCATGCAAGGGACAGACCAGGTCAACAAACGAATTGAACAGAAGCCTGGCGTCGAATACAGTGCACTCGTCCCGAACATGCGTGGCTTTCAGGACGCCCTCGCCGCCGGAATCAATATCATCACGGTCTTCGCCAGCGCTACTGAAGCGTTTAGTCACGCCAACATCAATTGCTCAATCGCACAAAGCTTTGAACGCTTCGAACCCGTGGTTGCCGCCGCCAAACAACACAACATGCTCGTCCGTGGCGCCGTATCGTGCGTGGTAGGGTGCCCCTATGAAGGCGACGTTGATCCGAAAAAAGCCGCTCAGGTTGCCGCGCGTCTCTATCGCATGGGCTGTCAGGAAATCGCATTAGGCGACAGTATCGGCGTCGGCACGCCGCGCTCAATCACCGCGTTGATTCAGGCGTGTGAAGAAGCAGGAGTTCCCACCTCGGCTCTCACCGCGCATTTTCACAATACGTGCGGCATGGCGCTGGCAAATTGTTACGCCGCTATGGAAATGGGCGTGGTAGTGCTCGAAAGCGCGTGCGGCGGCTTAGGCGGCTGCCCCAATGCTCCC
The DNA here is from genome assembly GCA_050185455.1 of Binatia bacterium. Taxonomy (GTDB): domain Bacteria; phylum Desulfobacterota; class Binatia; order Bin18; family Bin18; genus SYOC01. The sequence continues at coordinate 3,963 of JBFWZL010000395.1, forward strand.
GGCGCGTCGGGCAATCTGGCGTCTGAAGAGCTGGTCTATATGCTCAAGGGTCTTGGCGTTGAAACCGGTGTTGACCTCAAGAAAGCCGTTGAGATCGGACAGTGGGCGACCAAAGCGATGAACCATCGGCTTGATTCCAAAGTCAACGAGTCGATGAGTAATCCCAATATGACGTATTTCAGTAAGGTGGGACTCAGCGCAACGGCATAGTTATCGTTACAATCGCGGCGTGGAACGCGCCTTATGTCCACCAGCGCGGAGCGTCCGTACTGCGGAGCGAATGCCCAAGTGAAGCAGGTGAGCACGGTCTGCGAACCGCAGCAAGACGTTTGTATCGGCAAGGTAGATCACGGCTATGGGTGATCCTCGTAGATGCCCTCACGACCGACCGCATAGTCTGAGAGCGAAGGAGCGTTCGGCCCAAGGTTTGGACCGTCGCCCTCTGGCGTTCCGCCCCGGAGTCCGGGTAAGATGCGCAAACAATTATCATTCAAAAAAGGAGGCGGCACGATTATGGCAAAGACTAGTGGTAATGATCTCGTAGTAAAGTCCCTCAAGGACGAGGGGGTAGATACTGTTTTTTATCTGACTGGTGGTCCGATGGTGGACGTCGCGACTCGCTGTATCGAAATTGGCTTTCGTTCCGTGGACGTTCGCCATGAACAAGCTGCAGCGATGGCGGCGCATGCATACAGCCGTGTCCTTGGCAGGCCGGGAGTCTGCTTCGCTGCTTCTGGTCCGGGCACAACTAACTTAATCACCGGTGTAGGCAACGCCTTTCTCGATGCCGTTCCGGTCGTCGCACTCGGCGGCGCTAGCGCTCTTTCACAATCCGGCATGGGCGCGTTTCAAGAAATGGATCAAGTAGGCATGTTTAAGCCCATCACCAAATGGTCGGAACGTGTCATGGATGCGACGCGCATCCCGGAAATCATCAACAAGGCGTTTCGGGTCGCCACCAGCGGCCAACCGGGCCCCGTGTATATCGATCTACCCGGCGACGTATTGTATAGAAACGTCGAAGAAAGCGACGTCTCGTTCCCTAAGAGTCCGCATAGCGTACCGCGGATTTCAGGCGATCCTGACCTTGTGAAAAAAGCAATCGCCCTGCTCAAAGACGCGAAGCGTCCGCTCGTCATCACCGGCACGGGTATTATTTGGTCCGGCGCCATGCAGGACTTGAAGGAATTTGTCGAACTCTCCGGCATTCCTTTCTACACTACACCACAAGGGCGCGGTGTAATCGAAGAAGACCATCGCTTGAGCTTCCCCGGCGCTCGTAACCAGGCGTGGAAAGAAGCGGATGCAGTGCTATTCGTCGGCACGCGTCTTAACTTCATCGTTGGCTTTGGCCTACCGCCGCGCTTCGCGGAAGGCGTCAAGATCGCCCAGGTAGACATCAGTGACGAAGAGATCGGACGGAACCGGCCAGTCGATGTTGGCATCATTGGCGACGCCAAGATGGTGCTACAACAGCTGATTAAGGAAGGTCGAGATGCCTTCCATGGACGGAAAGAGCTTGCCTGGATCGACACGCTACGCGGCTATGAAAAACGTTCTCAGGAAAAAGCACAAGCATTGCTCAATACTGACCAGATGCCGATTCACCCCCTGCGCCTCTGTAAAGAAGTGCGTGACTTCATGGATCGCGATGCCATCGTCGTAGTGGATGGACACGAGACCCTTAATTTCGCTCGCCAGACAGTCCCCACTCACGCGCCAGGACATCGTGTCAACGCTGGTCCAAACGGCTGCATGGGCGTCGCCGTCCCATTCGGTCTGGGAGCCAAGGTGGCAAAGCCGAATACGCAAGTCATCGTGTTAAGCGGCGACGGCTCGTTCGGCATGAACGGCATGGAAATCGACACCATGGTGCGCCATAACATCCCAGCCATTATCGTTATTAGCAACAACGGCGGATGGGCTGGCGCGGGCGTCATGAATGCGGGACGCGACCTCGGATTCAGCCGCTATGACAAGATGGCGGAGATTTTCGGCGCCTATGGTGATTATGTCGACAAACCGCAGGATATTATGCCAGCCCTGAAACGCGCGGCCGAGGCGGCGGCCGCAGGCAAACCGGCGGTAGTTAATGTGATCACGGACCCAACAGCACGGTCTTCAACGCAGTCGTTTGCCGCGTACCGGGCGATTTAGCGTAGAATACATCGTAACAGCGAAGCATTTGTCAGTTGCGTCTCCTGCCAATCTGTTTGGCTGGGCAAATGCTTTGCTTCTCTCTCTTACCAAAGCCGGAGGTTCGCTTTTAACATCTCTCCAAGAC
>JBFWZL010000396.1:0-6218 GCA_050185455.1 Binatia bacterium
GCCGTAGGTGATCGCGGTCCCCAATGTGATGCGATCAGCCATCGGCATCTTTTCGTCAAGACTTATTCCTGTGGCTACACCTCGATCCGCGCTTCGCTTGCATCGGTGGTATATAAGGTGCTAGAGCAAAAATGATTCTGGGCGGAGGCAGGCATGGCAAAAGCACAGCTCCTTCCCTTGCGGCCACCGGCTGAGACCTTTGAGCGCGAAATCGCTGCCCTCTTACGAGAGGATTTTCCGAAGGGGTGGATTGCCCATGATGTCATCGTGGGAGAAGAGCAGGTCGACGTTCTTGCAGTCCTGCCGCAAGGAATTTTTGCGGTTGAAGGTAAATCGTACACAGGTCAAATCCGCGGTGATGTCAACGGCCCGTGGACCTCGGTGACTAACGGTAAAGACCTCCTGATTGAGCCCCGCTCGCGCAATCCCTACCGCCAAGTCCTGGCAAAAGCCTTCGCCGTTGGTGACTTTTTGCAACAGACGCTCGATCTGAACACACATCTGGGACGCGCAGAACGCCCGTGGATCCATGCATTTGTCGTCTTTCCCGAAGGTGCAGATTTTGGCGGCCTGAACGCCGTACACACCAACCCTCGTCTTGTTCTCCCCCGAGGGCAGGCGCGGGTGATCGTGTTTCATCCTCCGACGCTTTCGGCGTATGTGGGTAATATGAACAAGGAGTTAGATCGAGAGCTTGCCGCAGCGCTGGTGGTCGCGCTTGGGGGCACGATCAAGGGAACCTGGATGGAATCCAACGCCGCGCAAGACATACAAGAACAGCAGCGCACACGGCGGTGGCACTTTGAGATTGTATGGGAGGAAAGTCGTTGAATTCTACACAGTCTAGGGTCTGGCCGCACAACGCGCTGGAGATAACCCTGTGCATAGCTTTATCAAGTTTATCGGCTTGCTAGCGGTGGCTACGTTTCTCGTGTGGGTGTTTGCGTTCGGTGCTCGGGCTCGTGATGCGCATGACTTCTTCGTTGGCTTCTTTGCACTGATGACCCTTTTGGGAATAGCCGCGGTCGTGGTTATGGCAATCGGGCTGAATGTTGCGGGAGTCGTGAGGGAGGTCGACCGAGTGGTTACGCGTATGTGGACCTCTCGTACGCCTGGCACCGGGCAGTCCAGTGTGCCTGTGGTCATAATACCTGCGGAGAAGGCGTTCGATGGGATTTATGGCCAAGAGAAGGCGGTGCAGACCGTACAAGAGACGATTGCTGCCGCGCAGCGTGGCCTTCAGACCCGCACAGACGGGCCGCTCGCGTCGTTCTTGTTTCTCGGGCCAACCGGGGTCGGCAAGACTGAAGTCGCGTATCGGCTGGGCGCGTTGCTGCGCCGCCCCGTGGTCAAGTTCGACCTGGGGGACTTCGCGGACAAGCATGCCGCGTTTCGCTTTACGGGCGCCCCGCCGAGTTATATCGGCTCGGACCAACCAGGGCAGTTGGCGCAGGCGATTTTACAACATGGGCCGTTCGTGGTTCTCCTGTTTGATGAAATCACACTCGCCCATCCGACAATTTGGGACGTGCTGATGGGGTTACTGGATAAAGGAACCTTCCAGGACGGGTCGACTGGGAAGTGGTTCAACCTGCAGCAGAAAGTCATCATCGTGATGACGAGCAATGCGCTCGAAGAGCAGGCCGAGGATCTGCACCACCTGCCGGAAACAGCGATCCGCGATCTTCTCTCCAGCCCTGCCGGCTGGCGTAACGTCGTAGGCCACGATACGCCATTTCGGAAAGCATTCGCTGGCCGCATTACGCGGATCGTCCCCTTCCGTCCACTATCGCGCAACGCCGTTCGTGCAATCGTCAAGGATCGCTTGGATACCGCGCTGGCAAACGTGAAGCGGCGTAGTCGGATTGAGATCAGTTATACAGATGAAGCTATCGAGGCGTTGACTGCGACGCTCAGCGAGGCCCGCTATGGTGTGCGCGAGATCGACAGCCTGATTTACGACAAGTTGAGTCCCGCGTTGGCCGGAGTTCCTAACAACCAACTAGCGCGGGGTAAACATGGCCGGTTAGTCGTCGTGGAAGAAGCGGCCGTCACTTCGTAAACCGACCCGTCATCATGCCGGCAACCCGTGCGCCGAACGAGATGAAGGAGCCAATACCGATACCCGAGAACCCGAGTACGCTCGCCACCGCCGTGGCCCCGCCGCCGATGAGAATCGCGAGGATGAATGGCGCTGCAATATACAGAATTGAGGAAACAAGCGACGTCGTGGCACCGAGGGCCGTAACATTCTCAGCGAATGAAGCGTCAACCACAATTCCCGAAGCCGCGACGATGTCCGTGATGTTATCCGCCAGCGCCCAGCCCACCGTCCACGAACGCAGCCATGCGAACACCACAAAATAGTTCACGAGATAGTGCCCCCAGCCCGGGAGTAGCACAAACCCCAGCGCCAAGGGAAACAGGTAGAGGAGGATCGCCATAGCCGCGCCTTGGACGTAGGGGCCGTATGCTGCAACCATCAGCGCGCGTGTTCCTAAGCTGAACCTGTTCGAGATGCTCGCTGCGCCTCCAGCAACAGCTTGCAAGTATCCCGTCGCTCTCGCTGCGCGCTCTTCAGAGACCTCCTGGCTGGTCAGCGGGTCCCGCGCAAAATGGCGCGTCATCAGCTTGAGATATTCGTCATCCGTGTCCTTCCCCGCGAGCGTGGCGCCGACATGACTCGTAATCTGCTTCATCGGGCCCACTAACGTCTGGATACGCGGCACTTCGCGTTCGATCGCTTCTGCCCGAATCGCCTGCCACCAATCAACGCAACTTCGTTCTGTCCCACCGGTGACGGCGATCCCGGCACTGTTGATCCTATTGTAAAATGGAACGAGGTCTGGCGACCCGGGCCAGATATTGTCCCACGCCAGCGCCGTGGGATCGAAAGGTTGCCCTTCAGCACGCGCGAGCGCCACTTTCCCTTTGGCGTACAGTGTCACGGCCGGATCATAGCATTTGCGTTTGAACTGAGAGGCTTCCTCACGGAGTGCTGGGGTCGCAATATCCCACTCCATCGCCAGCGTCACGCCGCGCGCTAAGGCCATGGGAGCAGAAATGAAATCAGCATTGACCAAGCGCGCCGCGCCAAACATCACGCCGTTGATGGCCCGCACAATCAGCAGTAGCCCTCCACTGGTGTTGCCAGAGGATTCCGCTCCAGCCGGGAAGTCTTCTGCCGTCGTGCGCCGCTCCTTCGCGCCTGCGGCTTTCGCAGCGCTTTGCACGTCACCGACACTGAGTGGCGTCACTGCGGAGAAGAAGTAAAACGCGCCTACATTGAGAATGAGAAATGTCCAAAATGGTGCGGCACTGGCGCGTGTCGCGGAGAGGGCAATCGCCTTATACAAACCGATCAGCGCGACGATAAACACCAGCGCGAGGACTGGCAAGCTGAGGAGCATGTCGAGTACGCGACCCGCTCCTAACAATCCATACGTCGTGAACGCGCTATCGACGGGTGTATGGCCAATGACCATAATCTTTCCTTCCACACCGATGGACGAATGTCACTGCCAAGTCTACGCCCTCGCTCCCAGCGCTTTAGAAACCGTTTGCATCAGTGTCCACGTCACCCACATCGCCAAAGGCGCCCGTCCGGTGTTGTAGTTCCTGCGCTCCACGTAGACTGCGATCCGCCGCACTGCCCGGCTTGACCTGGTTTGCGGTCGTCTCCTCTTCGGTGGCTATCTCCCGCATCACTTCCAACATGGGCTGCGCGACAAACTTCTCATGCAGCTCTTTGTAGCGTGCGAGATCATTCATTTGCTGTTCCAGATCCCGCTGCTCCACCGCTAAGGCTGCCGCCTTCGCCTCACCGCCAGGAGTTTTCCGCGCCGCTGCGAGTTGCTCTTGCAGCGCTTTGATCTTGGTCATCAGCCGATCCATCGCTAACGCCCGCGCAAGCCGGAGCGCCGCAACCTGGCGACTCCCGTCCTGTAATCGCCCCAACTGTAGCAACACACGCGGCGTCATGGGCAGCGAGGGAGTCGAAAGGGCGAGCAGATCCGCATCGGTGACGGCGCCCGTTTCATGCACGCGATTGAGAATGGCGACCACCTCGCTTTCCTTCTCTTCGGCCATTTTCTCGTATAGCGCCGCTACGCGTCCTGGTGCATGGCCCGTGCGGGCGGTTGTGCCATCGGCAGAGAATGTCACTTCTCCTAGCACATCCTTGGCAAGCTGTTTGGTTTCGTCAGCCGCTCCCACAGTGGTGAGAGCGGCGTTCACCAACTCGAACTTCTCCACTTTCTTGCCTAGATAGTCGACCAGCGGCAGGGTGTGTGCGCCACAGGCCTCCATCGCGTCGTCAATCGACAACCCTTGCGCGCGCTTTTCATCCAGGCACTGCTTATGTGACTCTTCCCAGATATTGCGCCCATATTTGGCAGCGGCATTCTCGACGGTGTGACACTGCGCGAGCCGCGCGCCAAGGTTCGCGCGCGCCATCGCGCGCATGTGTTTGACGATGTCACAGAGCACGGGCTCCGTGGCGCAGAAGGCGGACCAGATTGCCGCCTCCGCCAGGTTGCCAACCAACCCAATGAAGAGATCCTGTAAGACTTCGAGCTTGAAGAGGGCGGCATACTCAGCCCACAGGCCGGTCATCGAACAGGTATCGCGTGGTCCCGCCAGCTGCAGGTCCGCGAGTTGGAAATTGCGGGCGTGCAGCCCAAAGGGATCACGCATCGCGACGCCGCCGCGATACACAAAGCCTGACTCGTCGGCGAAGAAGTACTCGCGCACCTCCGCTGACGGAAAGGCATCACTGTATTCTTCCGCGTTGACGGGAGCAGTCCATGCGCATAGCAGGCTGACGGCCACCAGTACCAACCACGCTGATCCTCTCGCTGTCGTCACGCGCCGCAGGTTCATGTACCGCCTCCGAGTATGCGTTCTAGTTCTTCACGCGTCAGCAGGCCTTGGAGCCGTGTCGCTTTACCCTCGGCGTCCAGCACGACCAGCGTCGGATACGCGGTCACTCCGAATCTTCTACTCTCACCCTGATCGAGCATCACGGGAAATGCGATGCGCATTTGCTGCACATGGGCAAGAAGTTCTTCCCGTCCCGTAGCCATCGCAATGCCGACCACATCACGCCGTCCTTGTGCGAACGAGTTGAGCAGCGGCGTCTGTTGCGCGCAGTACGGACAGCGCGGTGAGAAGAAATAGAAGATCCGCATCTGCTGCCCCCGCATCTCTTGTATCGCTGTTGCCGCCTGGAGGACAGGCAGTGGTGCGGTGGATACGGCGGCGGGCGTATTCGTCGCTGATCGTGCCGATGGCACGGTTCCGACTGATGTTGGTGATACTGGCGTTTGCGCGCGCCTGACCAGCGGTGTGGCCTCACCAAGCGAAGGAGGAAAAGAGCCAATAGCGCTCAGGGAGGTCGCCTCGGGTGAGGACAGTCCCAAGGCAGGGGCCAAACTGCTTGTGGGATCGTCAAGCGTGTGTGGGTCACGCTCAAATCCGAGTTCGGTGGCCATGCGTCGCATAGCGGCAAACGCCGCCTCCCGACGTCCGGCTTTGTCCTTCCACATCTGCAAATACGCTCTCGCTGTCTCGTCACTGGGCTGACGGAAGAGATCGAGCAGCGGCTGCGGCGGCAACTGATAGGACACCGCGCCGCTTGGACCGACGATTGGCGTGCCCCACATCGACAGTTCGGCAGGAGAGAGTTCGGACTCCGCAGGCCGCTGGGCCTCAGTCGTTTGCGGTTCTGACGCTAGCAGACGCGACGCTCTCGCTGTGCGGTGACACGGTGTCCAGTAGCGCATACCGCAGTGAAACCAGCGCTGGAATCCCTCAGCGGCTGCATCCACGGGCCTCGGCACACCCCCAATGCCCAACAGGAGTAGGAAGAGCATCAGCACAGGGAGAGAGAATCTTCTTCTTAGTGGTTGTGTAGGCTTTGCCATAGGCGCTCCAGATCCGGTCGTCCCGTAGCTCGCATCGTCTGCTCACCATGCTGAAAGAGTACGACCGGGGTCTCGGTGAGACCCAGACGCTCGGTAGCCGTTGGATCAACGACAAACTGCATCCCCTGGCCGACCAGCTCTCGTACGTGCGGAAGCACAGTGTCGAGCTCATGCAACTCTACGAGCAAGACACCGCTCCCCTGCACCTCGGGATGCCGACGCAAAAACATCGCTACGTCCTGCACCGAGTCAACATTGCGCGAACAGTTCGGCGTGAGAAACAAGGTCAGAGCC
>JBFWZL010000397.1:0-6200 GCA_050185455.1 Binatia bacterium
GTCTGGCCGGAATAGTCAGCTGCTATGCGTAAATTGCGATAGGTGTCTCCAGGAATTTGTGCGGCGCAAATCTGGCGCAGCTGATCCTCCATACGGTCCCGAGCGCGTTGCGCCGCGGCTACCAGGACAATCTGATAGCGCTCGACCATCCACCCGGACAAATAGCCTGCGTCATACGGAACTAAATTCACAGTAGGAAACGGCTCGATGGAGCGGAGACGGTCAGCCTTAACGCCGCGGGAAGCCGGGACGAGTTCGTCGTCGAAAAAATGATTCACTCTGCCAGCGCTCGGTTCCCAACGAACATGGCGCACCTGTCGCATCTGGACCCGACCACTGGCGTCTCGAACCGGCTCGGTAGTGTAGTAGTAATATCCGGCCTCTGCCATCCAGTCCGCCGTTACTTGCGCATCGAATGTCCAATAGGGCAGATATACGCCTTTGACCTGATCAGTCATTGCCGCACGTTTGAGTTTGTTCGGCGCAAACCAGATGCGCCCGTACCAATGGCGGATCATCTCCCGCACTTGCGATTCACTAATTTTCAGCGGAAGCAGGCTCTCCGGCGTGAATGCTTCTTTGATTTCCTCGTACGGTACGAGCGCAGTGGAGCCGCAAAAGTCACACTGCTTTCCGACCTGTCCCGCGTCGAACACGGAAATGGCCTGACAGCTTTGACACTTCACCGAAATCTTCTGTACTTGCCACCCACGATAGTCATCAGGAATTCCACGCAACGCTTTGACCAGATCATGCTCGATGATCGACTGCTCACTAACTCCGCCCGCATCGAGCTTGCCGGGCGCAGTCGTTCCACAGTATGGACAGATCAACGCTTGTTTGGCTGGATTCCATTGCGTTTCCGCGCCACAGGCGGGGCAGGAGTGTTTTTTGCGAGCGGTGACGGGGGACTGGTCCATCTCAATGAGGACTTGTGGTTTGTGGGGGCGGAACTAATCCTCAGTCCCCAGCCTTTACTTGCCCTTCGATTTTTGGATTACACCTTAGCTCTTGAGAAACTCATCCACCGCTGCACGGGGAATACGGTAGGTTGAGCCGATCTTTTTTGCCTTTAGTTCTCCCGTGGTAATCGTCGCCATCACGTCGTCGTCACTCACGCCCAAGAACTTCGCGACATCAGAAACATCGAGGAGATCAGGAATAGTGGCTGAGGCGGAAGTAGCTTGAGAAGACGGAGGAGTGGTTTGTGGTCCGGCTACTGGCGAGGTAGATTGGCCGAGAATACCGCCGGCTTGATTTGCCAGTTGCTGCGCCATCGCGAGACCAACGGCCATTTCCGCACCGATACCACCAGCGCCAGCGCCTTTTTCCAGGCCTTGCGCCATTTGAAATTTGACATAGTCATTGAGGCTGCCAACCGCCGCCATGCTAGAGCGTTTGTCGATTGCTTGCTCGACTTCCGGTGGCACGGAGACATTTTCCACCACGAAGCTGGTCATTTCGATGCCATACTTCCCGGTGAAGACGGGATTGATGACCGGCAGGATTGCCTCACCTACCTCGGAATACCGGGTCGCAACATCCAGAACGGGAATCTTGGTGGTTGCGATGCCTTCGGAGAATACGCTGACGATCCGCGAACGCATCGTGTCGGCAAACTCTTCGATGCGAAACTGATGATCCGTGCCAGCGACTTCCTTGAGGAACATCCTCGGCTCGACGATGCGAAAATCATATGTTCCGTAGGCGCGCACACGCACGATGCCGAAGTCCTGATCACGCAGCATGACAGGATTCGCCGTTCCCCATTTGTTGCCGGTGAACAACCGTGTGTTGACGTAATACACATCGGCTTTGAATGGCGACTCGAAGCCATATTTCCACCCCTGCAGATCCGTCAAAAGAGGGATGTTTTCGGTAACAAGTTCGTGTTTGCCAGGGCCAAATGTGTCGCCAAACTGCCCGAGGTAAACAAACTGAGCGACTTGAGACTCGCGCACGATCAACTGCGCGCCACGCTTAATCTCACAGTCTTGATCCGGAAAGCGGTAAGACAAGGTGTCGCGTGAATCATCAGTCCATTCGATAATATCGATAAACTGGCCGCGAATGAAATCGAAAAGCGCCATGAAAACCTCTGGTCATGCGTGTTGCGTAGTGCGTGTCTCGTGCTGCGTAATATCACGCGTTCGCTATACTTCACGGTTTACGTTTCACGCAACAGGTAACACGTTTTATGAGTTTAACTACTCCATTTCCCCGTCTGCAAATGCCGTATTGCCGCCAGCGCTGCCGTCGCGCCGTCCCCGGCTGAAGAAACTAATTGGCGCGCTGACGCATGGCGAACATCACCGGCGGCTAGGATGCCCGGCACGGAAGTGCGCATCCACAAATCCGTTATAATCTGGCCGCAGTCATTGAGTGGGACCAGTCCTTGCAGAAACTGCGTGTTCGGTGTCAGTCCGATAAAGAGAAATACACCAGAAGTCTCCAAGCGAGAGCGCTCGCCGGTTTTCACGTCTTCAAGTTGCACCTGCTGCACGGTGCCTTCTCCTTCAATCGCCCGCAAGACGGTGTTCCAACGAAACATGATTTTTTCGGTGTCATGCACGCGCTCTTGCAGCAGTTGGCAGGCGCGCAGCTCCTCACGCCGATGCACGATGGTGACTTTTGATGCGTACTGCGTCAGATGCAGCCCTTCATCCAGCGCCGCATCGCCTCCGCCAACCACAACCACCGGTTGATCCATAAAGAACGCTCCGTCGCAGGAGGCGCAGTGGGAGACTCCATTGCCAAGAAATTCTTCTTCCCCGGGAATATTGAGCTTCGTAAAACTCGACCCCGGCGCTATGATAAGCGCCTTAGCCTGGACTTCTCCGTCATCGGTTTGGAGAATTTTGAGATTTTCATCGAGGCGAACCGACTGCACCTCCGCTAATTTCATCTCCAGCCCCATATTCATGGCCTGCTGTTGCAGCTGTGGTCCGAAGGAATAGCCGGCAATGCCATCAGGAAAACCGGGATAGTTTTCGATATGTTCGCAATTCAAAACTTGTCCTCCCGCAGAGAATTTTTCGATCAAGAGAACTCGCTGCCGATCTCTTGCGGCAAACATCCCAGCGGTAAATCCTGCGGCTCCTCCCCCAATCACAACGATATCGTATGGTTCTGCCATGTTTGCTCCCCTCATTTTGGATAAGGATCTATCACACAAGTCGGCGGCGGTCAGCTATCAACCAAAAAAGCAAACTTTGAGGCTAATGAATCGTGACGAGCAAAACCGATCAGGAAAGTGGCCATGCAATAAACTGTGGCCTTGACACCGCGAGAGTAGGAAGAGCTAAAACACTGTCGCTTGTAGTCCTTAGTCAACTGAGGAGAGGTGATGCAATGGGACCATAACCACAGGAAGCAGCGAGTTTCCTAAACTGCTCTCCTCTCTGTTATCGACAGCATCTCATTTCACTGTGCCCAGTCTATTCATTGAACGCTTTAATTGCTTCAGCACGCGCCCATTCCATGTTGTGGCGGTGGCGGTTGGCCATTTCTTTGAGAAAGGCGGCGATATCAGGCGGGGGTTTGAGGGCGAGAGCTTGCTCGATTTTCCTGGCGACCCACGCTTGTCCGCGAGAAAGCAAGTTGATCTGGTCATGGAGATTATCGATGCTCAGCACCTTCTCGGCGAAATCTCCAGTCTTTGGCGAGGGCGCGCCGCCGTGCAGCCGAATCAGTCCTTCCAGTACGCTGACATCTCCGACCTCAAGTTCCGTAAAGTCAGCGAATAGCGCCTTGATTTCCGCATCGGTGGTTTCTTTAGCCATCGCTTCAAGCAGAGCGTGTCCAGCGCGTTCCGCTTCAAGCAGTTGATTCAGCAGCGCTTCCAGTTTTGCGTTCATCATTCTGCTATCTTGACGTAGAAGTGAGTAAGCGTCAAATCGGTGGGCACAAAAAAGATCACGCTGTGCTCGTGTTTGCCGATTGCCGCGAGATTTCTCGAGCAACTTCTAAGGTGGCGGCAGTCTGGAGTGCTGTGAGGTTACTCCGTTCATCGATGCGAAGTAACAGCTCGTTGTGTGCTTTGCAGATCGCGTACAAAAGAATGCCCATTATCACGAGAGCGATGATAATAACGAGCATGTTGATAGGTCAAAATAGTGAGGCCCACGCGTTGTTTCCCTTTAAAGAGTAGACATGCACCATAGAGAAGCGGCAAAAAAGTCAGGTGAGGAGAAACCAAAGTGGAATTATGTAGTGGGGTTTGCGCTGATTGTCGGAGCGGTGTTCTTCATCTTGAAAAAATGGTAGGAGGAAGACGTGCACTATTTTTCAAAAGGAGGGAATTGCTATGACGTCTGTTCTCGAAGAGAAAGATGCGATCCACGAAACGATTGCAAATTATTGCTTTCATTTTGACGGCGGTGAGTTCGACAAATGGGTGGAGCTATTTACTGACGATGGAGTGTTTGAAGCAGGCCAACGAGGCACGCACAAAGGCAAAGAAGCTCTCCGCGCGTTTGTCAAGGATATTCCTTTGACTGGTGGCTCGCCCATGATGAAACACTGCGTCATGAACGAGATCATCAAGGTGAACGACAACGAGGCCACGGCAAAGAGCTATATCGTGCTCGTCCGCTCGAAAGGCGAGGGCGCGTTAGTGAACGGGCTCGCGGGGCGCTATGAAGACCATCTCGTTAAACAGAACGACCGTTGGTTGTTTAAGAACCGTAAAGTGCATTTCGATTTAATGGGAGACATGAGATAGGCAGTAATAAAGACTGAGGACTGAGCAGAAAAAACAGCCGCCATGGCTCAGTCCTCGCGACTCGATATTTGTTGTGCAGCAACATCTTCGCGCCAAAGGCTTCGAATTTCTCATTATCATGGAGTGCCCTCCCTTTTGCTCTTTGCTGGACTCCCTGTAAAAAGTCCGAAGAGAGTAAGACTGGACATTACAAGTTTGTACCCTCCTTCCTCGCTCGCGGTATGCTATGGTGGCGGAAGAGACTGATTTTGGAGGCTGGCGATGCGTGCGATATTTGTCATGCTCAAAGTTGACCCTGGTGCTCTCGCGGAAGTGGCGGACCGGGTGACCGAACTGGAAAGTTTTTCAGAAGCATACTCTATCTCGGGAACTTACGATCTGCTCGTCAAGCTCTACGTGGAAAATTTTGATGACCTGTCGCATCTGGTCACCGAACAGATCCAAAAGATTCCTCACGTGCGAGAAACTTTCACTATCTTGACCTTCCACGCCTTTAAGTAACTGTCACGTGGATGTGGAGGAACTGGCCATGAGTCTGCACGCCGATATAACGGAACAGCTTGCCTTACAGACAAATGACCTGCCCTGGGAACCTTCCCCCGCGCCCGGAGTCGAGCGTCGTTATCTTGTGCGTGATGAAGCTCAGGGCCTTGTGACCAGTGTCGTCCGTTATGCTCCTGGGGCTTCTTTTCCCGCGCACGCGCATCCGGGCGGAGAAGAAATTCTTGTCCTGGAAGGTACGTTTGCCGATGAGCACGGGGTGTATCCTGCCGGCACCTACTTGCGCAATCCACCGGGCAGTCGTCATCATCCTTATAGTCCAGATGGATGTGTCATCTTTGTGAAACTGGGGCACTTAAGAGAGTAGTCAGCCTTCCGTAGTCCATAGAAGAACAAAGAACGGAAAGTGCAGAGGAACAAGCAACCATGTTGACTACCGACTATTCTATTTTCCTGCTGGCCACTAGCTACTGACCACCAATTCTACGATGACCACTTGGACCCTTATTCGACGCAATCTTGGTCGCAACCGTCTACGCACTCTTCTCACGACGCTCGCCATTAGTTTCTCGATCTTCCTTGTCTGTGCAGTGATGACTCTGCCATCAGTCCGGGACGCCATTTTGACCCGTTCGGCGAACGCATTACGGTTGTCCGTGCACCATAAGGCTGGATTGACCTACATGCTGCCGCTTGCTTATGTCCAGCGTGTTCGTATGGCGCCGCATGTTGTTGGGGTGAATCACTGGTCATGGTATGGTGGCATTTACTCTGAGCCAAAGGATCTTTTTCCTAACTTTGCGATTGATCCGGAAACGGTGGGAGAAGTATGGCCGGATTACGGATGGGACCCTGCGGTCCTCGACGCGTTCAAAAGAACACGCAACGGTGCGTTGGTCGGCGTCCGCACGATGAAAAAGTTCAACTGGAAAATTGGTGATGAGGTCGCGCTGCGCGGCAGTGTGTTTCCCGTAAA
>JBFWZL010000398.1:0-6190 GCA_050185455.1 Binatia bacterium
CACTCTGCAGGTGGGGCAGGTTGTTACGATTCCGGTGGAGGTAAGAAATCTGGGGCCTGAGCCTTGGTTAACGGACCCCTCTCCTTCGGGAGAACGGCCAGTGCGATTGTGGTATCACTGGATCGATTGGCCACAGGAAACTCCAGCGGTTGAGGAGCAAGCGTCCCCTGTCGTTGAGGAACAAAAGAAAAAACCACAGAGGGCTCAGCGGCTTCGGCTACCGCGCCGGACGAATAAACTCCGCAAGGAAGGAAAAGTTGTCGAATTTGGCGGCATACGCACCCCGTTGCCTCACGTGATCAATTCTAGGGAATCAGCGCAAATTGAAGCAACCGTGAAAGCTCCGTCTCGGCCAGGCGCGTTCGTTTTACGTTTGACCATGATGAGGGAAGGGGAAGGCTCGTTTGAGAACAAGGGAGGAGTTCCCCTGGATCTTCCCGTGACGGTGACCCAATAAGAGAGCGTTGTTTGTTTTCATTGAGATTGTTTTGCACCTCAAGCTGATACTCGAATACGACGGGACTAATTACAAAGGCTGGCAAATGCAGTCCGCCGCGCCGACCGTGCAAGGCGCTGTGGAGGCCGCGCTTCAGAGACTATTCAGTGAACCTGTACGGGTGCGTGTTGCCGGGCGCACTGATGCCGGGGTCCATGCCGTAGGTCAAGTGATCGCGTTCGCCGCCCCAAAGACGGTGGAGCTTCTACGGTTCCACCGTAGTCTGAACGCTGTTCTTCCTGTTGATATTTCCGTTAAAGAAATTGAAGAAGTGTCTGAATTCTTTAATCCTCGCCGTGATGCGAGAAGTCGCGTATACCAGTATCGCATCTGGAACCACCAGTGGCGCTCACCGATCTGGGCGCGATACTCCTGGCATATTCCATATTTGCTTAAGAGTGAGGCGATGAATGAGGCGGCTGCACTCCTCGTTGGCGATCATGATTTCTCTTCCTTTCAAGGAACTGACTCCGTCGAACACAATCCCCACCGGACGGTCTTCTTCAGCGCTATCCGTCAAAATGGCGATTTTCTCGTCTATGACGTCGAAGCGCGTTCTTTCCTCCGTCACATGGTCCGCAACATTGTCGGCGCCTTGGTTGATGTCGGGCGTAGCGCGCTGAGCATTACCGATTTCGCCGCGATCTTTACCGCCCGCGACCGTACCCGCGCCAGATTAAATGCCCCTCCGCAGGGGCTCTTCTTGATGGAAGTAACGTATTCACCTGAATCGGCAGGTAACGGGTCGGCGCAGGAGCTCCCGAGCGCAGAAAAAGGCCTCCGTGACTGGCAAGAAGGGCCATGAGTTGCAGCTCCGTTTCTCGCAAAGGAGGAGCCTTTCCCTTCTTGAAGGGTTTCTTTCTTATCTCTTCTCCGCCTATTGGGGATTTGCCGTCAATGAGTAGGGGGGAAGCCTTCTCCTTGTGTAGAACACTGCTAGGAGGAATCTCACACAGAAATGCTTTGCGTCTGCTACGCTCACACCAATAAGCCACCGCCATCGATCGTTAACGTGATGCCGGTTACGTATCCATTTTTCATGAGGAACAACACAGCGTCGGCGACTTCGTCCGCACGACCAATGCGCTTCACCGGGAGTCGCGCCGCCGCTCCAGCGAGAATTTCGTTCTTCTGGCCGCCGAGCACTGCATCCAACAATGGAGTATCAACCAAGCCTGGTTGGATCGTGTTTACACGAATCGGCGCCAGGTCTACCGCTAACGCGCGCGCAAACGCTTCGACCGCGCCGCAGGAGGCTGAGGCGATGGACACCCCAGCCAAGGGGCGCTGGGCCGCCGTGCCGGACATGAAGGTGATCGATCCTCCTGTCCGTATCTTTGCGGCGCTGTATTTTGCGGCATATAAGGCGCCGAGGAAACGCGTATCCATGGAAGGGCGTACTGCCTCGGTATCCGGCGCCAGATGAGCATCTCGCACTAATGTCCCTGCTGTCATGAAGACATGATCGATCGCCCCGAGTTCCTGAAAAAGCGTACGAGTGCCGGTTTCATCTGCGACATCGAGCGCCACGGTTCTTGCCTTGCTCCCAAGTTCAGCTTGCGCTGCTTGTAACCGTTCTCGGGAGCGTCCAGTGATGATAACCTGGGCTCCTTCGGCTTGCGCGGCTTTTGCCGTGGCAAGGCCGATGCCTGAACTTCCGCCTAGCACGACGACCGTGGCGTTGTTGAGCGAGATAGGCATGCTGATTTCCCTCCTCTTCGTTCGCTTCTGACTGTGTCCTGTTTATTGCTGAGGAAATCCCATTGCGCGGATATGCGTTGGCGTGAGTTTCAAGACCGTGCGCTTATCCATCACCGCCATTTCTTTCCAGGCGGCCAGGCTGTCTCCTGTGAGATAATGCTCCGCCAGTCCCCGATAAAAGGCTGCCGGGTCTCGATTATCGATCGAAAATTTTCCATGGATAGTTACCCATTTGTACATATTGGTGGGGTCCATCACTGTGAGGGTTGCACGGGGATCTTTCTGCATATTGCGAAACTTGACGCGATCCGTTGTGGTCGTAAACAGCAACGCGCCATCTTCGTACTTGAACCACATGATCGTTACTTGCGGGCTGCCGTCAGGATTGACGGTGACCAGATGTGAAGCGATCGGTTGTTGCAGAAACTCGACTACCGTGGGTGGAAAGGTTTTTGGTTCTATGATCTGACGGACGGGCCGTGTCGAATGTTTTTGTATTTTGCCGGTTTCCTGAGCTTGCTCGCTATGGACGAGAGAAGGGAAGGAGAAAGAAAGCGCGACTATAACGATAAGAATGGCGTACTGAAAAAACAGAATAGACGCATAGGAAATCTTTTTGCGATCGATCCTTTTCGCCATTATGTTGTCTCCTTTTTGGGTGGGGGCACCCATAAAAAGTTGCCTTGCATACTTGGCTGGAATGAGATTGCCAGCAGAGGAAGGGGCAGCTACGCCTTCGCGCTCGGACGTGAAGAGACCGCGGCATACCAGCGTTTCGTAGCGGTATTGCCTTCGGGGATCATGAGTTTTACGAAATTTTGCGCCGTATCCATGGCGCAGAGGGCGGTAATGTCCGCGATGGTGAAGCGATTCCCGGCGATGAATTCGGTTTCCTTGAGACGCTGTTCAATCCGCTCGAAGAAGCGCTTCGTGCTGGCCGTGCCGCGCTCGACTAGCGCCGGAATCGCCGGCACTTGGGTGACGCCAGGGAGACCACGACTGCTGAACACCGGAATCGAATTGCGCACAATTTCGCCGACCGCCGCCAGTCCGTCAAACTCCATGTGACGTTGCCAGGATTCAATAATGGCTCGTTCCAATGTGTTGCGCCCCATGAGGTTCGGTTCAGGGTGGGTCTCTTCGACATAGCGGCAGATGGCTACGGTTTCATCGAGCAGCACGCCATTATCGAGTTCTAATACCGGCAACAACCCGCGAGGATTGACGCGTAAAAATTCCGGCTTGAGATTGTCTCCGTCGAGAATGCTGACTTCGATTTTGGGAATGTCGAGATCCTTTTCCGCGAGGAAGATGCGTACTCGTCTCGGGTTGGGCGCGATCTTGCAATCGTATAATTTCATGACGTTCTCCTTCATCGATTGAATGTACTGGAGAGGAACAGCAGCTTGTTTTCCGTTTTTTCTTGTCCGCGCTCACTTTTTGGTGGGACGTCATCTTGCTGTTCTGTTCAGGCTGGACCGCCAAAAAGCGGATGGAGCACGACTGGCATGACATCAAATTCCAGGTATTTGACGAGTGGTAGACTGGTGAACATTTTATGGACCTCTTCGTGCGAATCTGCTTCAACGATAAAAAATGAACCGCTTCCGCCCACTTTCCGATAGGCGGCAAGAAACTTCTTCTGTTCGACAAACTGACGCGCGTGGGCCATCTCTTTGGCGATCAGGTCGGCTGCTTGATCCGCGGGGATTGCTTCACGATGAATCTTGGTCGTGACAATGTATAGCATAGTCCTTCCTTTTTCCGTTTATGATCGTACGTCTTACTTGGCATAACTAATCCGGTAAATAGCATCCGTGAAGTCATCTGACACGAGCAGTGCGCCATCGACCATGACCTGGACATCAACCGGACGTCCCCACGGGCGTCCAGCCTGTAGCCATCCTTCGGCAAAGACGTCGTACTTCATCGCGCCATTCTCGGCAAACCGGGCAAGCGCAATACGATAACCCAGGGGAGAACTACGATTCCATGAACCGTGTTCGGCGATAAAAATCTGGTTGCGATACTCAGAGGGGAACATTGCGCCAGTGTAGAAACGCATGCCGATAGCAGCGACATGTGGCCCGAGACGTAAAGCCGGAGGCGTGAATTCGTCACACTTCCGTTTCTCGCCAAATCGAGGATCTGCAATATCGCCGCCGTGGCAATAAGGAAAGCCAAAATGCAGACCTTTTTGCGCGGCTTGGTTCAGCTCGTCTGGTGGAATGTCATCGCCAAGCATGTCACGCCCATTATCCGTAAACCATAACGCCTGTGTTTCCGGGCTCCAATCGAAACCCACCGTGTTGCGAATGCCGCGCGCGAAGACTTCAAGTCCGCTGCCATCAGGTTTCATGCGGAGAAGAGAAGCATAGCGTTCATCGTCTTGTTCGCAGACATTGCAGGGCGCTCCGACAGGAACGTAAAGCAGGCCGTCCGGTCCAAAGCGAATGAACTTCCAACCGTGATGGCGGTCTTTGGGAAGCGTGTCATTGACCACAACCGGTTGCGGCGGATCGTCCAGACGCTTTTCAATATTATCGAAGCGAAGGATACGATTGACCTCGGCGACGTACAGCGCGCCATCATGAAAAGCGACGCCATTGGGCGCATTCAATCCCTGCGCAATGCGATAGACTGTATCCGCTTTGTTGTCATGGTTGCGATCTACAATCGCGTAGACATTCCCGGCCCGCAAGGAGCCGACAAAAAGCGTTCCCGTAGGGCTCAGCGTCATGGAACGCGCGTCAGGAATGTTTTCGGCGTAGGCGCTAATGGTGAATCCCGGCGGAAGTTTGATGTTATGCAGTGGGAGTTCAGCAAGGCTGTGCTGAGGCGAACAGGCAAGCAAGAGCAGCAGAAATAGAGTGGAGAGAAAACTCGAACCTGGGGCGGCAAGTGACGCTTGCGTTTTTGTCATGCTAACGGTTCCCTACCTTTAATGGTTCTCTATCTTCCGTGTTATTGTTCTTAGAACTTTTCCTTAAACGGCCGCACCTCCAGCTCCTGCGTCCACGCACTGCGATCTTGGTGAGCAAGATGCCAGTACGTATCAGCAATGGCGGAAGGTTTCAGCATGTCTTCTTCTTTCAGATTGGGAAACCGCTGTCTAATGGCTGGCATGTCGATCGCTCCGTCGACATTGATGTACGCGACGTGGATGCCTTGAGGGCCGAGATCGCGCGCCAGCACCTGCCCAAGCCCGCGCAAGGCGAACTTGGCTGGGCCGAATGCGGCGGAAGTAGGGAACGGTTTTACGCCCGCGGTAGCGCCAGTGAATAAAATGACGCCACTGCCCTTTGTGAGCATGTTTGGAACAATCTGTTGACAACACAGAAATGCGCCGTGGACGCTGATCCGCCAGGTATTTTCGAAGGTGCTGGGCTTGGTTTCCATGAGGCGTCCCACCGGACGCATGGCGGCGTTGTAAATCAGAATGTCTGGAGCGCTGAGTTTCGCGCGGATGGTTGCGAACGCGGAAACGATTTGTTCTTCCTTGCTCACGTCGGTGGGCACGGCTAAGGCGCGGCCGCCTAGGCTCTCGATTTCCTTGACCAGACTTGTCAGATACTCTTCTTTGCGGGCGAGCACGGCGACGATGTATCCTTCGGCAAACCGGCGCGCGACCGCAGCGCCAAGTCCGGGACCGACCCCAACCACGACCGCGACTGGAGAACGAGTCGATTCGCTCATACCCCCTCCTTTGACTCTCTTCTGGTTATGGCATTTTACCCGATCGTGCTTCTGACCGCAGAGACAGAGAAAGGGTGTGGAAAACCGCTTCTCTCTGTCTCTTTTCTTTAGTCTCTGCCTCTATCTCCATTCTTTTTCCGAATCCGCAGTCAGTGAAGGGAGTGTTTATCCTTTTGCGACCTCTCGTAAACAATCGATGATGGCTGCTGTCTCCAAGCGATGCGTATAATCGGCGTCAACAAACGCCAACTTGACCGTTCCGTCTTTGGCGATGACATAGGTGCCGGGAATCGGCAA
>JBFWZL010000399.1:0-6146 GCA_050185455.1 Binatia bacterium
TAGTCCGTCGCCCACAGTATGTTATCCGCGCCGAGGTAATCGGCAAGCAACACGAGCGATTTTTCTACCGGCTCGAAGGAAATAAAACATTGCCGACGGAAAAGCTCACTCGGTCGCATCGACAGCCCGGTATCGTTCATCCCCACGTCGTCAAAATGACGATCCATGCGATCCAGCCAGCCCGCCATCCAACCGCCGCCTGATTCGAGAAATGCAATCTTGAGGCGCGGAAAACGATCACAGATGCCACACATCAAAAAACTGGTCGCCGCCGCCATCATCTCGAAGGTATGCGCCACGACGTGTCTCACGGCGCCGCCTCGCTTGAAGCGGTCCATCCCCAGCGTCGGTTGGCCGCTCTCAGAACCTCCATGGATGCCGATCGAGAACCCCAGCTCCTGCGCTTCCGTCCACAACGGATCGAATGCCGGATCGTGCAAGACACGACCGTTGTAGGGATTCGGACGAATGAAACCGGCGCGGAATCCGAGTTCTTTCGCCGCGAATTGCATCTCTTGCACGGCGTCTTCGACCGACTGCATCGGCAACATCGCTGCGCCAAACAGACGCTCCGGATACGGCTTGCAATAATCCGCCAGCCAGCGGTTATACGCGCGGCATGTCGCCGCCGCGAATTCCGGATCTTGTACGGCGCCAAGGAATAGTCCCAAACTTGGATACAGCACAGCGGCGTCGATGCCCTCGGCGTCCATATCAGGAATACGGGCGTGGGGATCAAAGCCGCCTTTACGTCCCTGCGTATAGGGAATTGATGGAGACACCTTCCCTTCACGCGAACCGATGGCGCCAACTCCGCCAAAGCTGACACGCTTTTTCCCCCCACCCAAGTCAATGGCAACGTCTCCTTCGATGCGCAGAATCTCTCTGCCGTCCTCAAGAGTCACCAGCTTGGGACAGCCCTCGCGGAATTTCGGTTCGATGTATTGCTCCCACAGATCGGGAGGTTCACAGATATGCCCGTCAGAGTCGATCACATTATAGTTCATCATGTTCCCCTCTTTCGGCTATATTTTTTCCACTTAGTGGTATGCGCGAAGACCGTCTTTGTCAAAGCCCGAGACACTAGGCTTCATATTCCGTTCTGAGCATCAGCATGTCGCACGCATTCAGGATGGCAACTCGCGTTGCTTTTCCCGGACGACCAGCGGAGCGAGCAAGAGAAGCGCCACCAGGTTCGGTATAGCCATAAGTCCATTCAAGGTGTCAGCAACATCCCACACCAAATGTAAGCCTCCCACCGATCCAATGTAGAGAAAAGCCAAAAAAAGCACCCGATACGGCACAACCACCCAGCGACCAAACAGATATTCCCAGGCCTTTTCGCCGTAAAAACTCCAGGTGAGCATCGTGCTATAGGCAAACAAGACAAGCGAGAGGAAAACAAGATAGTGACCCGGGCCGGGAAGCCCACGTTCAAAAGCCGCCGCGGCAAGAGCAGATGGAGGGACATCCACCTCTCCCAACACGCCAGTAACCATAATGACCAGTCCGGTCACGCTGGCGACAACGAGCGTATCGATGCTCACCTCCCACATCCCCCACAGTCCTTGGCCCACTGGAGTATTCTTCGCCTGGGCATGCACGATGGAAGCCGAGCCCAGCCCGGCTTCATTAGAAAAAATCCCCCGGGCCACGCCATAACGGAGCGCGGCGCCTACAGTCGCGCCAGTCCAGGCGCCTACTGGCGCTGCTGGAGTAAAGGCGTGAGCGAGAATAGAGGCTATGGCCTCCGGCAGTGCGGAGAGGTGGCTCACCAGAATAACCATACCTCCCGCGAAATACACGAGCGCCATGACCGGCACTAGATACTCGGCCGTCTGGCCGATGCGCCGGACTCCGCCCAAGATGACAACGGCGACACAAAAGACAACCAAGCCGCCAGAGACAGACGGGGAAAGCGCCAGACTTTCCTGCATACTTGTCGCCACAGTATTGGACTGCACCATGTTGCCGATGCCTAAGGCCGCAACTCCCGTCAGGAAGGCATACACTGCCGCCAGCCATTTCTGCCCCAGCCCGGCGGCAATGTAATACATTGGTCCTCCAGAAATCTCACCGTCGGCGGCGTTAATGTGACGATACTTCATCCCGAGGACCACCTCGCTAAACTTGGTGGCCATACCTACCCCTGCCGTCACCCACATCCAAAAGAGTGCGCCCGGCCCGCCGAGAAACATTGCCGTACTGACCCCAGCAATGTTTCCCACACCCACAGTGGCCGCCATTGCTGAGCTCACTGCCTGAAAGGCGCTGAGCTCTCCCGCGCCAGCGCCAGTACTACGAGTGAACAGGCGAGCAAAAGTCGAACGCCACACCAAGGGGAAACGTGTAAACTGCAGAAAGCGGAGCCTGATGCTCAAGTAGAGACCGGCGCCAAGGAGAAGCGCCATAAAAAACGGCCCCCACACAACAGAGTTCACGGCGGCGTTGAACTGTTCAATAGTAGTCAACATAGGCGTACATTGTCGTCAAAGCAGCGACGAGTCTCTTTCCTTTCCTCCTACATTCTCAAACGGCAACCTTAGTCACCCTGCCTGTTTTTACATCAGAGATGAACCCCCTAACAAACAGGTGATTATACGGGTCTCATGCTGCGACAGCAGCGGAGCCTGTCCTGAGCAAAGTCGAAGGGCTCAGCACGAACGAGACTCTGCCGCTCACCCTGAGCGTAGCGGAGCGAAGTCGAAGGGTCAGCCACCGCATAATGATCATCAGGAAACCGTATAAGATGTTCTCATTGACACTGAGTCGCGGCTGCGTTTAGAAACTTCGTACAACGATCATTTACCCAAAGGAGGGTCATGCCATGGTGTACGAAATGCGAGTTTATACCTTACAGCCAGGAAAAGTACCGGAGTTTCAAGCGCTGATTGAGAAAGAAGCGTTGCCGGTCATCAGCAAATATTCCAAGTTGGTGGGTTGGTGGTCCACTGAAGTCGGGCCGCTGAATGAAGTGGTGCATATCTGGGCGTATGAAGACCTCGCGCACCGCGCGCGGGCTCGTCACGCGCAAGGCGAAGACCCACAACTGCAAGCGTTCCGCCCGAAAGCGCAGGCCATGATTGTGAGTCAGTACAACAAAATTCTCACGCCGGCCAGCTTCTCTCCCTTGAAGTAAGCGTGGGCTCTAGCACGGCGAAGGGAAAAACCGCTACCCTGCCTGTCACACAATTCGGCTGGGTAAGAACAGAAAGGAAAAGAGCTGATGAGAGACATTCGTTTCGATAGCCGGGTAGCGGTGGTGACCGGCGCTGGCAATGGATTAGGACGCAGTCATGCACGATTCCTGGCCTCTCGTGGGGCCAAAGTCGTCGTAAATGACCTCGGCGGCACGGTGGCGGGCACGGGCGGTTCTCATGCAGCCGCCGACGCCGTGGTGAATGAAATTCGCGCCGCCGGCGGCGAAGCCGTCGCCAACTACGACTCAGTCGCCACGGAAGAAGGCGGACGCAACATTATCAACACTGCGATTAACGCCTTTGGCACGGTGGATATTCTCATTAACAATGCCGGCAACGTGCGCGATAAAACCTTGGCCAAGATGGACCTGGCCGACTTCCGTGCGTTGGTTGATGTGCATTTGATGGGCGCCGTGTATTGCACCCATGCGGCGTGGCCAGTGATGCGCGACAAAGGATTCGGGCGCATTGTCATGACCACCTCCGGCGCGGGACTCTACGGCAATCACGGCCATACCAATTATGGCGCGGCCAAGATGGCGTTGATTGGATTCATGAACGCGTTGAAGGAAGAAGGACGCAAGCATAACATCACCGTCCACGCCATTGCGCCAATTGCGCTCACACGGATGACCGAAGCGATTGTCTCGCCGAAAGTCGCGTCGCTTATCAAACCGGAATTCGTCACGGCGGCGGTCGCCTGGATGTGCGCGGAGGAGAATGAAGAAACCGGCCATATCATCGAAGCGGGCGCGGGCTATTACGCCAAGGTTGAAGTGCGCGAGGCGCACGGGGCAGTATTTGGCGCGGACGCGGTTCCTACCCCGGAGCAAATCCGCGATCGCTATGCGGAGATCACCGACATGAGCCAAGCCGCGCCGTACATCAATGCGTCAGATGTACTCCGCAAAGTCTTCCGCATGGTGGCGCCCAAAGATTAGAAAATAAATGCATAAAGGAGGAGACACATGGAATTTGCAACGCTCGCGACTGGTTATGGTCTGCTCGAAGGACCACGTACGGACGAACAGAACCGGCTCTATTACAGCGATGTACGCAACGGCGGCGTCTTCCGGCGGAATCCTGACGGACGGATCGAGACCCTCATCCCAGACCGCAAGTCTGTTGGCGGCATAGCGCTCAACGAGGGCGGTGGGTTGATTGTCACAGGAAAATCGCTTGCCCAGTGGGACGAGCAAACCGGTCAGATCCGCGACATTTTCGCCGAGTGGGAGGGAAAACCGCTCTTTGGCTTGAACGATCTCACCATTGATGACCAGGGGAGCATCTGGGCCGGCACCTTCGGCTGCGACATTAACGCTTTCGATTTCAAGAGCACCCCGCCTCCAGGCTCGCTTTTTCGCATTGACCCTTCCGGAACAGTCACGAAATTGTGGGAAGGCGTGGAAGTCACCAACGGGTTGGGTTTCAGCCCGGATCGCAAACTGCTTTATCATTGTGATTCTACCACACGCGCGGTGTGGGCCTACCCTGTGCATGCGGATCGCACGGTCAGTCCCCGGCAGCTTTTCGCGCAAATTCCTGAAGGCATGCCCGACGGCATGACCGTTGATGTGGAAGGAGGCGTGTGGGTGGCGGTCGTGGCCGGTAAGGGAGAACTAGTGCGCTTCAAGCCGGATGGAACGATTGCGGAGCGCATCAAAGTGCCGGCGAAAACGATCACCAGCGTGGCGTTTGGCGGCCCGGACATGCAAGATCTTTACGTTGTCACGGCCAACAATGACAATCGTGAACTCAAAGGAACCGTCTTCCGCGGGCGTGCGGACATTGCAGGGTTGCCGGTGCCGAAGGCGCGATTCTAAAAGTAGATTTCGTTTGTAGCTATCCCATATCGCAATAGATCCTGGATGCCCGCCTGCGCGAGCATGACGATTCCGGCGGTTTCTGCAACCTCCCCATGGTCGCGTCATTCCCGCGAAAGCGGGAATCCAGTCTGTTTTTCATCCACATTGCAATTAGGAAACCAATATTAGGCGTCAAACTGCAGGGGCGCAAACGCCGCCGCGTCACCGCGCCGGATACGTTCGAGACCATCTTCTCCCACGTCACAATACAGTTCAAAACCATTGCCATCCGGATCAAGAAAGTAGATGCTCTTGGTAATGGAGTGATCAATCGTCGCGGTGATGGTCACGTCATGCGCCTTCAACGTGCGATAGCATTCCTGCAGTTCCGCGAAACTGCCCACTTGCAGGGCGACATGATGTAAGCCGACCTGATTCTCCTTGACTACATCAGCATCCGATGGGACCTCTAGGACTGCAATATCATGGTGCTGTTCCCCAAGAGAGAAAAACACCCCACGCGGTCGCTTGAGCCGCGTCACCACCTCAAAGCCGAGCACTTCGGTGTAGAACTGCTCCGCACGCTTGATATCGCGTACTTTTAAGACGACATGACCAACTTTTCTGGGACGAATCATGTTCGTTTCCTCCTTTTTTGACTCTAGACTCTGGACTCTAGACTGTCGAGCAGCATCTTTGCTTCTTGCAAATCCTTCGCGGCAAATCCTTCGGTGAACCAGGTATAGATCTCGAACAACATGTTGCGTGCTTTGTGGTGCTTACCCTGTTGCCGCCACAGATGAGCCAGGCTTGTGGTTGCCCGTAGCTCTAATGACTTCGCCTGTTGGCGACGAGCAATCTCAATAGCTTTGAGAAAACACGTTTCAGCTTCGCCTTGGGAATCGAGGGGCAGGGATTGGGGATCGGTAATTATTCCCTGTTGCCCGTTCCCTGTTGCCCGTTCCCTGTTTTTTTGCAGCGTGAGTTCGCCTTTGAGCCGATGCAATTCCGCCTCGTATTCACGCTCCCCCGTTTCGTGCACGACTTGCAGCGCCTCAGCCAACACTGTTCTTCCCTTATCGACCTGTCCTACTTTTCGGTACGCCTCGGTTAAGAGCGCGAGACCAGTTGGCTTGAAAAG
>JBFWZL010000400.1:0-6142 GCA_050185455.1 Binatia bacterium
CGTGACTACGACGGTACGCCTATGGTGACTGACACCATGGCTGAGGAAGACCTGGTCGCCTTTGCTGAAGTGCTTGGCAAACGGAAAGAGGGCTTTATTCAGCTCACTCAGGCGAGTGAAGATTTCAAGGACGACACGCGCTTATATGATCGCATCGCGGATGTTTCGGGCCGCCCGATTCTTTTCAACGCCACGGCGGTGCGCGATGATCGCCCAAGCCTCCATCGCCGCACCATGCGCTGGATCGAAGAGACCAACAAGCAGGGACGGAAGATCTACAATCAGGTGGGAACAATCCGCCAGGGATTCGTTTTTTCCTTTGAAGACTGGAACCTGTTTGACGGCAGCGACGTGTGGCGTGAGGTCACCATGGGCACCCCAGCCGAGCGCGCCCAGAAGTTTAAGAATCCGGCGCTGCGGCAGGCGCTGGTGGCGGAGTACGACACCGGCCACACTCCGGTTGTAACGGGGTCGATCAAGGACTTCAGGGTAGAGACCGTGGCTGATCCGAAATTGCAAAAATATGTGGGGAAGACCGTCGAACAGATCGCCGCGATGGAAAATAAGCACCCGATGGATGCAATGATCGATTTGGCGCTGGCTGACAATCTCAAGACCGAGTTCGACACCCCGGCGCGCAACCAGCGCGAAGACTATCAAGCCGAAGTGATGTCCTCGGAGTACAGCATTCCGGGCGTCTCCGATGGCGGCGCGCACACCAAGTTCGTCACTCTGGGTTCGTATCCGACCGATCTGCTCACGTGGATGGTGCGTGATGCCGGCTTCATGAGCCTGGAAGAAGCCCACTACCGTCTGAGCGCGCTCCCCGCGCAATGTGCGGGCTTCCAGGATCGTGGCGTCTTGAAAGAAGGCGCGCCTGCCGATGTGGTGATGTACGACCTGCAAAACCTGAAAGTGGTGCCCGATCGGCCGATGATCGTACACGACTTCCCGGCCGGCGAATGGCGGCGCGTACAGTATGCCGAGGGCTACCGTTGGATCATGGTAAACGGCGAAGTCACTTTTGAAGATGGCAAGTGCACCAATACGACGCCTGGTCGTTTGCTTCGCCACGGACGTGGATAAGTCATCATTTGTACGCTGAACCCAACTAGGTAAGTGAAGACGGGCAGCCTCTCCGGCTGCCCGTCTTGTTTTCGGAAGATCCGCAGGCTATACAGTCGCCAGTATGGCCACAAGTCGCCCGACTGCTGTCTTTCCCAGCACGGACGAAATCCTCACTCGCCTCGAAAAAGACGCGCCCGCTCCCCTCTATTTATTTCATGGCGATGAGGCTTATCTCATTGATCAAGCCGTGGCGCGGGTGCGCCGTAAACTGGGAGACGCTCCCCTCAGCCTCTTTTATGCCGGTGCAGATTCTCTCGATAGGCTGCTCGAAACGTGGGGCGCGCCCTCTCTCTTTGCTACTCAAAGTTTGGTGGTGTTGAAGAGCGCTGAACGCCTCAAAGCCGCGGAACGCGAGCGTCTTGCCGCGGCGGCGGACACCCGCGACGCCGCCACGCCGCTCATTGTCTGTGCTCATGGTCGTGTTGATCTTCGCCAACAGTTTTTTTCTTTGTGTGGGAAAATTGGCGCTGTTGCGGAATTCCGTCCGCCGTTTCCCAATCAAATTCCCGGATGGGCGACTCGTTTGGCGCGTGAACGAGATCTGAAACTCACGAGCGAAGCCGCGCAGTTATTCGCGGATTTGGTCGGAGCTGATCTGCTTGCCTTGGCTACTGAGATTGAGAAAACTGCGGCCTTTGTCTTCCCCGCGAAGGAAATCTCCGTCGAAGACATTTCGGCGTGTGTTGGCGAGATTCATCAATATAACGCCTTTGACTTGGCGGAGGCGCTAGGACAGCGCAATCTGCAACGCGCACTCGGTCTCCTCCGTCGTGTATTAACGAATGACAACGAGGCGTTGCGAATTTTACATGCTTTGGTCGGACATTTTCGCCGATTATGGCAAGTGAAGGATCTACTTGCCGCCGGCGCTTCTGAAACACAAATCGAGCGAACGGTCGGTTTACGAGGCCAACGACTGCGTTCGGTGCTGAGCCAGAGCCGCATGTACTCGACGAACGATCTCCGTCGCTTTCTACATAAGGCGGCTGAGCTTGATGTAGCTTTCAAATCCTCTCGTTCCTCTCCTGCCGGCTTGTTTGACGCCCTGGTGTTGGAGATGTGTGCGCGACATTCATAGGGGGATGAAATCTATGGAAGAGAAAACCGGAAGAGCGTACGAAGAAATTCAACTGAATTTCGCCTTTGTTGCTGAGGCGGTGGGCGCGTCTGTGACGGTGGCTAATAAACCGCAGCTTGAGCGCGCTTCGCGTGCGGCTCGGCCGCGAGGAATAGGGAAGGCTCTCACGACGGCGCAAGCCGTGTTGCTAGAAGCATCCCTTGAAGAGCTGAACGAGCATCTCTTATTGCTGTTTGAATTTTGTGAAGCGGCGATGACGTGCGCGCTTGATCTGGCGCCTTTGCGAAAAGAAGATCTGTTTTCCGCTGAAGAGTTCCGGAGTTTACGAGGCATTGGCCAGGCGCAGTGGCTACTGATTGAAGCAGCGGCTAAACGAGAGACGCGAGCGGCAACAGGAAAAGGCAAGAAGGACAAGAAAAGAATGAGTAGCGAATAAGTAGTATGCTACAGAGAAAAATCGTATGGCTAGGAGAACGGCGGTGGCGGATTTGCGTGAGTATCTGTCTCCTGCTGGGATTACTGTACGGGGGTATCGCAAGCGCCGCCGATCCGCGTTCCTGGTTTGATCTGACGCGCTGGCGCGATCCCAGCGACTGGCCGTTTATTCCGCTGCCGGAAGTAGCGACCGATCCCAACGGCGAAACGACCGTCGGGTTTTTACCCGTCTGGTTATTTACCGATGACAAAAAGCAGATTACACAGATGTTCGCGCCCGACCTGACGTATAACCCGACCCTGGGGGTCGGTGGTACGTTGCGGTTTTTCTCATACCCTTCTGATGATACGCAATGGTATATCGTGGCGGGCGGCGCGGAAACGATCGACCGCGATATCGATTTCCTCTACTCTACCGGACGCACCCGTCAGGACTGGTGGTCTTTCGATGGCCGGGTGCGCTACGAACGTGATCCCACCGAGCGATTTTTCGGCGTTGGCAATAGTTCTGACGAGGGAGATGAAACCAATTTCACCACTGAACAATTTTTCGCTGAAGCCCGCTTCGGATTGAATATAACGCGACAGTTTCAGCTCGCCTTGGAACTTCGACCTCGCTATGTGAACATTCAGCCCGGCGCCTTCACCGATATTCCTTTTACGGGGTCGTTCTTTCCGAGACTGAAAGGGCTGCGCAGTAATCATGAGCTGCGCACGCGCCTGGTCCTGTCGTACGATACGCGAGACTCGGTGAGTATTCCCCGGCGGGGCAGTTGGTTCACGCTGTTTGGCGGCATCGCTGATCGCTCCCTGCTTAGTTCAGTGTCGTACAGCGTCTTTGGTATTGAAGGGCGTCACTACTATCCTATAGGGCAACGCGTCACGCTGGCTGGACATATCGCCGCTCGTTATATGCCGGTCGGCAAGCGTGCGCCTTTCTGGGCGCTGAGCCAACTGGGGGGAGATCGCAGTGATCTTGGCGGACGCCAACCGCTGCGTGGATACGGCGATTCGCGCTTTATTGATAACAACTTGTTTGTCGCCAACCTGGAGCTGCGCACCCGCGTATGGAGCCTGGAAATTTTTGGGACGCGGGCGACCTTGGAACTCGCACCGTTTATCGAAGTGGGGCGTGTCTTTCACGAGTTGGAGCATAATCCTTTTGCTAATTTGCATCCTATCGGCGGCCTCGGCTTTCGTGGCGTCGCCGAACCGTTTGTCGTCGGTTATGTGGATGTCGGATATGGCGGTGAAGGCGTCGCCGTCTTTTCGGGAATCGAGTATCCATTCTAACCTGCTTTCCCCGCTTCGTCGCTTGCGGCTTCTCGCCATGACATCCCCCTCATCCTGATGAAGTGCTAGTGCTTGACCTTTTGCAGCGAACAAGAAAAGAATTGGACGGCAATAGCCATGCCTTCGGAAGGAGCGCTAGGTGGCCGAAGAGAACGAAAAGACTGATGGACTAGACGAATCGACGTCGCACGAGGAAGAGAGCGCGGACGTTCCTGAGATCGAGGCGCCGAGCGTCGGTATGCCAATCGTCGGCATTGGCGCCTCGGCGGGCGGTCTGGAGGCGCTAGAAGCGTTTTTTGACGCCATCCCCGACAACAACGGCATAGCCTTCGTTGTCGTTACTCACCAAGCGGCCGGCCGTGTCAGTCTCCTGCCCGAGTTACTGAGGAACCACACGACGATGCCAGTGCGCGAAGTGACTACCGGGATGGTCGTCGAGCCCGATACAATTTACCTTCCGCCCCCGGGGATGCATCTGGCGCTCCTCAAGGGGGTGCTCCAACCCATGCCTGCCGATGCAACCCACGGCGTCTTGCAGTTCCCCATCGATTACTTCTTCCGCTCGCTGGCGGACGATCAGAAGGATAAAGCGACCTGTATCGTATTGTCCGGGACTGGCACCGATGGCACTCTCGGCGTGCAGGCGGTCAAAGGGGCTGGCGGTTTGGTGATGGCGCAGGGGGAGCAGTCAGCGAAGTTCGCCGGGATGCCGACGAGCGCCGTTGCCACTGGCGCGGTCGACTATGTCCTCTCAGCAGCGCAGATGCCTGACCGATTGCTGAACTTTGTGCAAGGGCCGTACTTGCAAGAGCCTGTCGGCGCCACGTCGGTTCGCGGTGTGACGCCGGATCTATTGCGACAAATCTACGTATTGCTGCGCAACCGCACTAGACAGGATTTCTCGGCGTACAAGACCAGCACGTTGCAGCGGCGCATCGAGCGGCGGATGAATGTCCACCAGATTCAAGCCGCCAATCAATACCTCCGCTATTTGCGCGATCATCCCTACGAACTGGACCTGCTATTCCGGGAACTACTCGTTGGTGTGACCAACTTTTTTCGCGACCCGGAGGCCTTCACCTTCCTGGCGAACAACGGGTTACCGGCGCTGCTGGCCGCCCACCCGGACGATCAACCCATCCGCGTGTGGGTCCCCGGCTGTTCGACCGGAGAAGAAGCCTATTCGCTGGCAATTCTGCTGCGCGAGGGACTCGAACGCGCGCAGAAGTCGTGCCCGGTGCAGATTTTTGCGACTGACCTCAACCCGCAGGCGATCGAGAAAGCGCGGAGCGGCTTCTATCCGGGCGGGATTGCCGTAGACGTCAGTCCCGAACGACTGGAGCGGTTTTTTGTCAGGGAAGACGGGAACTATCGCGTCAAGAAAGAGATTCGCGAGCTGATGGTGTTTGCCGAACAAAATATCCTCACCGATCCGCCCTTTACCAGACTGACACTCCTTTCGTGTCGCAACCTGTTGATTTACTTGAACCCCGACGTGCAGCGCCAACTCATGCTGTTATTCCATTACGCGTTAAATTCCGGCGGCCTCTTGTTTCTCGGGTCCTCGGAGACCATTGGCGGGGTTACCGATCTCTTCGCGGCCGTGGACCATCGTTGGAGGGTATTCAAACGCAAGGAGTCTGCTGCGACTACGCCGCTCATGTCGGAGTTTTCAGCCCGGACCGCAAAAGCTGAGGGAGTGGTGGTTCCCATCCGCGGCTTGAGCAAAGTGTCTGAGGCCACGTTGGTCAGTCTGGTGGATAAGGCGTTAGTACAGCAGTTTGCTCCACCCAGCGTGATTGTGAATGATCGTGGAGATCTTGTGTATATTCATGGACTCACCGGCTACTTTCTCCAACCCGCGCCGGGTCCCCCGACCCACAATATCTATACCATGGCGCGCGAAGGACTACGGATGGATTTGCTGGCCGCCGTCCGCGAAGCGGCGATGCAGGATCAGCCCGTCGTCCATAAAGGGGTCCAGGTGCAGAAGAATGGCGGAACCGTCTCGGTCGATGTGAGGGTGCAAAGGATCGCCGATCCAGAGGGGCTGCGAGGCTTGGTCCTGGTGAGCTTTGTGGAGCCGTGTGTATTCCAGCGATGTCGAGCAGTCAGACCAGGAGAAGGCGAGCAGTCACTCCAAGCATGGCGAACAGCGTGAGAGTCGAGGCCAAGGCCAGTCGGAGCGGAGCGACGCGCCGCAAGTTA
>JBFWZL010000401.1:0-6136 GCA_050185455.1 Binatia bacterium
GGTCGTTATGGATTTTCGAGGTCAAGGTCATCCGTTAAGCGATGAAGGTATGACGCAAATATGTGAACTCTTGGGTGTTTTGGATCCGGAAGTATGGGCGGTCCTGACGGTCGAGACACGCGGGTTTGGATTTTTGGAGGACCGTCGTCCGCAAATTCTCTTCGAGCGCCATATCTTCCACCGGCGGACCAACGGCAGGTTCGACACCGGGAACGCAGACATCAGCAACGTCAAGCCAGGTGGATATGCCGGAGGTTCGAGGGAATATCTACGCCTGGAAAAGGCGATACGGTTGGATCGAGAAGCTGCACTCCAAAGTACCTCTTGGGGTATTGGCCAAGTAATGGGCTTTAATTACAAGGTCGCCGGTTTCTCGACAGTGGACGCCATGCTGGCGTCTATGGTGCAAAGCGAGAATGGGCAGTTATTGGCTATGGCTAATTTCATTAAAGGAGAGGGGTTAGACGATGCGTTGCGACGCCAGAACTGGGCATCCTTCGCCCGCGGTTACAATGGCCCAGATTTCAAGAAAAATGAGTACGATACCCGCCTGGCTGCTGCACATGCCAGGTTCAAGACCATCCTCCCCGATCTGAATCTACGTACAGCTCAAGCTGCATTGCGGTATCTGGGAATCGATCCTGGGCCTATAGATGGGTTTCGTGGTCGTCGGACGCGCGCGGCGCTGATTCAATTTCAGGAAACACATGGGCTGGTCGAGACTGGAGAACTTGACTCTGGCACGGAAGCCCAGCTGTTTGCCGCGGCTTTCCCCAATTAAGTCAGACCTCTTCTCGTGCATTCTGACTGAGCCCGATTTTCGCCGTGGTCTTGGATAGTAAGAGACCCACCGCCACGGCGGCCCTTGCTAAGATTTGGTCAACACCAGGCTCCCATATTCATCTCGGCTGATGGCCCATCCCGGAGGGACCACGACCGTAGTGTCAGGCTCTTCAACAATGAGCGGCCCATCCAGACCCCTGGTAATGTCGGCTCGGTGAAAAACCGGTGTATTCAAGAGACCGTAGCGCGGACCGAAGAAGGCTTCTCTCGGTTCGCTGCGGGTGATAGTGGCGGACGAGGAAGCCAGGTTGGCGGCTAGGTTGGAGAACTTCATATCGCCAATTGTCGCTAGCGCCCTCAATCTCAGACTCACCAGTTCGATGGGGTCGTCTGTATTGTAACCAAATGCTTGCGCGTGGGCCTCACGAAAGCGCGTCGCCAGTTGTTCGATGAGAGTCTCTGAATCAGTACTTGCGGGGAACGGAATGCTTAATTCTTGCAATTGATAGCTGTATTTGAGGTCAGCATAGTGTTCGAAGCGTATTGCTTCAGTAGGGATGCCCTCTCTGCGCATAATGTTCCGTGCGACTTGTTGCATCTCTTCGTAGTGAGTAAGGAGCGTGTGCGGGTCAATTGCTGCAAGCGGTGTGACCACGCTGTGGATGTAGTCGTGGCGATAATCCGCGAGTAACAAACCCAGCGCGCTGAATAGACCTGGAAACACGGGAATCAATACTCTGGAAATTTCCATGTCATCCGCAAGCGCGGCGGCATGGATCGGTCCCGCTCCGCCGAAAGAAACGAGAGTGAAATCTCGTGGATCGCGTCCACGCTCAGTGGAGACGGCGCGCAAGGCGCGCATCATGGCTGCGTTGGCGATCTGGGTGATGCCGTAGGCGGCTTCATGGGTCTCCAGCCCGAGAGGCTCGGCAATATGGCTGTTGATGGCATTCCACGCTGCTTCGCGGTCAATGCGCATGGTTGAGCCTGCGATTGCCTGGGGGTTCATGTAGCCATTGACAACGTTCGCATCGGTCACCGTCGGTTTTACGCCGCCGCGCGCATAACACACCGGTCCCGGCTCGGCGCCAGCGCTGTGCGGACCAACGCGCAGCGCCCCCCCGTCATCAATCCATGCAATGCTGCCGCCGCCGGCTCCTACTTCCACAATATCCAGCGACGGCACCCGTAGCGCGTGCCCCCCTTTGTAGAATTGATGGGTCGTGGTGTTCGCGCCGCCGCCGATTTCACCCGCTGCTTTTTCCGATGGAAGCCCGTCTTCGATCAGGCACGCTTTAGCCGTTGTGCCGCCCATGTCAAACGATAGAACTTTATCCAATCCGGCTTCCTTCGCGAGCCGCGCCGCAGCCAGCACGCCTGCGGCTGGCCCCGATTCGATCATGTACGCGGGCTTTTGTCTCGCGACTTCCGACGACATGATACCGCCGTTGGATTGCATTACCAGCAGCCGGTTGCTGTACGTTGACAGATGTTTTTCGAGTTGATTCAGATAGCGATCCACCACCGGAATCAGCGAGGCGTTGATCACCGTGGTGCTGGCTCGCTCGTACTCGCGGATCTGCGGGTAGATATCGCACGAAAGACAAAATACGGCCTTGGGACCCAGCTCCGCCAGAATCAGCTTAGCGACTTCTCGTTCGTGCGCCGGATTCAGGTACGAATTGATCAAACAGACCGCCAGCGCCTGCACGTTTTGCGCTGCTAGCGTGCGAATGGCCTGGCGCGTCTCCGCGACATCCAACGGTCGTTCGATTGTTCCGTCCCCAAGGATACGCTCGCTCAAGTCCAACCGCAGGCGACGTGGAACGAGGGGAGGGGTGCGCATCCAGTTGGGATCATGCAGATTTGGTCGCCTTTCTCCCCGCATCTCCAGGTCGTCGCGGAAGCCGCGGGTAGTAATATAGCCAGTAGGCGCGGTCGTGCCTTCGATGACAGCGTTGGCGGCGATGGTGGTGCCATGCACGAAGTTATCAATGTGCTCGGAGGCGCCTGAACGTTGAATATGTGTGGCGATGTCCTCGCCAACCCGATCGAGGAGCGACAGCACTTTGGCTGTCTCGATCTTGCCGTCATTTCTCAACACGATCACGTCAGTAAAAGTTCCGCCGATGTCAAAACCAACTCTCATACATTTCTCATTTCTTTATTGAGTCATTTCCTACATTTGCTCATTTGGTCATTGCTTCAGGGACTAGAAATCCATCCTGCAAGCCTCTGCTTTATCCGCTGCAAACGTTCCGAACTAATCTCACCAATGGAGCCTACTAGCAGGCTTGCCGGGACGACTGCAAGGCGCGCGATGCGAACTACGCTGGCTACTTTCAATCCCGAAGTTTGGAAATCATCCTGAGTCTGATCGATCACTTCGTCAAATCCCGCTACAGCTTGTTGCAACTGAGTCGAAAGCATACTCACAAGCCAGTCCTCATACGGACCGGGGAGCTGCGCGATGAGCAGCACCGGCCTCGGCTTTCCTTCGCCAAGCGCAACGGTCGGAAACTGGACGATGGCAAGCTGTCCGGCTTTCCTCACCGCCACTTCTCCTTAAAATCTTCTTCGCTGTAGTCGGGCCAGACGTCATTTTCCATACCCGACAACGCTGCTTG
Source organism: Binatia bacterium (assembly GCA_050185455.1). GTDB lineage: Bacteria > Desulfobacterota > Binatia > Bin18 > Bin18 > SYOC01. The sequence continues at coordinate 3,411 of JBFWZL010000401.1, forward strand.
CAACGACCACGCTGCCCAGTCGTGATCTTCCTGTCTTAACCGCTGGGTGAGCTGCTCGACAAAATCGAGAACGGTTTGCTGTGCCGGCTCCGGCAAATGCTGTACTTGCTCATGAATGCGATCCGCTGTGTTCATATTCCTAACTCCATCTTTTTCCGAGCCAATGTGTCAACCTTCAATGAGTCAATGACTCGATGACTCAATCGCTCAATGACTCAATTCTTCTAACAGCGCCTTCGCCTCTTGCAAGTCTTTCGTATCAAACCCTTCGGTGAACCCAGCAGGGGATTGGGGTTTAGGGGTTGGGGATTAGTCATTTTTGACTTTTGCCTTTTGATTTTTGCCTTCCTGCACAAGCAGGAGTTCGCCTTTCAGCCGATACAGCTCGGCCTCCCACCAACGCTCTCCGTTTTTCTTGACCAGTGCTAACGCCTCAACTAGTCGGCTCAGCCCTTCCTCTATCTGCCCCACTTTCTTATACGCCTCAGCGAGTAGGGCGAGACTATAGGGTCTTTGTAACTCGCCCTCCATAGCCTGCAGGCCCGATTGTATCTGACCAATACCTTCTTCGACCTGACCTTGCTCGGCTAATGCCCAGCCCCTCATGATGGTTCCCATAGGCAAGACAGACGGAAACCTCAGGTCGGTCGCGAGTGCAATGCTTACTTCTGCATGCTCTCGGGTCAATTGCTCCTCTCGACGGTGCTGATGGATCTCAGCAGAAGGAACTGAAGCCCAGGCTTGGCTGTAGGAATGGGGAAACTCCTGGGCTAGAGTGAGGGCTTCGCGTATTTTCTCTAGGGCTTGGTCCGGATGACCAAGAAACCATAGCACCCAAGCCGTATAGGCGAGGCAATGCATCTTGGGTTCCTGTAGGGAAAGGAAGGAGCGAGAACTGTGTCGCTGAGAGTTGTAAAGGGAAATGCTCTGCTCTAGGTGTGCTTGGGCAGAGGGAAACTCTCCTAGCCAGAACAAAATGACGCCTAACTTATGGTAGGCTTCCGAAAGAAAAACAGAATCTTGTACACTTTGCGCCAGCCGTATCTGCTGCTCCGCTATCTCACGCGCTGTCTGTAATTCTCCCTTCAGTGGATAAAACGCTGACAGTCTCCCTAGCACGGAAAAGAGCTGAGGAGTTTCTCCTGTACGCCGACACAGCTCTAGCGCCCGGCTGTAAGCTTTTTCTACTTCTGGGGTTGTATAACCCTTAGTCGCGATCAAGGGAGTTCCCAGAGTAATTTGCAGCGTGAGTTCTTGTTGAGCATATTCAGGAGTATCTGGCAGAGTTTTGAGCAACTCAAGCCCTTTGCTGAGATGACTAATCGCTTCAACATAAGCTGAGCGCCGGGTGGCTCGTTCTCCTGCCTGCTGCCAATATGGAACGGCCTGCAGCGCGAGTCCTGCTTCGGTGTAGTGACGTGCGACCAACTCCGGCTGTGTCTCGACGGTCTGTGGAAGCTGCTTTTCCAAGACTTGTGCTACTTGTTGATGTAGCTGCTGGCGACGACTCTTGAGCAGGGACTGATAGGCCGTGTCTTGAATAAGCGCATGCTTGAAGAGATACGTGGCCTGGGGCGGTCGCCCACTCTGGTAGACCAGCTCCGCCTCAACTAATTGCTTTAGCTCCTGCCGCAATGTGTCCTCGGTGAGTCGGGAGACAGCCTGGAGTACGTCATAGTGAAATTCGCGCCCAATCGTCGCTCCTACTTGCGCAATCTCTTTGGCCGCGCCGAGCCGATCCAGTCGAGCCATGAGCGAATCCTGCAACGTAGAAGGAATGGACAGCGGTAGGGGCACGGCGCGCCGTGCCCCTACGTCGAACCCTGACTCAATCACAGTTTTCGTCAATTCTTCGACAAACAACGGGACGCCATCGGTTTTACTCACGATCTGCTGCACCACTTCCGCAGGCAATGCTCCGCCGCCGATGAGCTTCTCTATCATTGCTTCCACCGGCTGGCGGCCTAAGCGGTTGAGCGTGAGCTGCGTGATATGCGAACGGGACCGCCACGGCGGCGTGAAGTCTGGACGAAACGTCAGCACAGCCATTAGGCGAGCGGTCGGGATCTGATCGAGGAAGAGCGTGAGCAAGTCGAGCGTGGAAGGATCAGCCCAGTGTAGGTCCTCCCACACGCAGTACACCACTTGTCGCTCGGCTTCCTCAACGATCCACGCGACCAAGGCTTCCTGTGTCTTCTGTTTCTGTTTTTGTGGACTCAAGGTAAGTGGGGGATAATTCTCAGGATGTGGTAGTGACAACAAGGCCGCAAGCAGAGGCACTGCGTCGGGTTGTAAGGGCGTATAGCCATACGCTCCTACGCGAGCCTCCTCTAATTTCTTCAATTTTGCTTCGGGCGAATCTTCGCGCTCGAAACGCAACACCCGATGTAGATGCTCAATCACTGGGTAGAATGCACTGTTTTGGTGATGCGGCGAGCAGCGTAATTCCAGGCAGCTGACACCCTCGTGCTTGAGAGAGTCCTTGAGCGCCTCCACGAGTCGCGATTTGCCAATCCCCGGCTCGCCGCTGACTAAAACGATCTGCCCTTCTCCGTCCTGTACCCGTTCCCAACGCTCACATAACAGCCCAAACTCATGTTCGCGCCCTACCAGCGGGGTGAGCCCTTTGCGTGCAACTACCTGAAACCGGCTTTGCGCCTCTCCCTCCTTGAGTACGTGATAGAGCGTCAGCGGAGTCGCTACCCCTTTGAGCGTGGGCTGCCCAC
>JBFWZL010000402.1:0-6131 GCA_050185455.1 Binatia bacterium
AAGAAAAAAAGCATAGACTCCATCTTCCTGGAGAACTCCTAAGGATTTAGTAATGTGGTTCTCGGCATTTTTGTTCAGCGCGGCGTGGACCTGCTGAGCCATCTCCCAGCCGTACTGAGCACACAAGCGATCCAGATTCAGGCCAGTTTCTTCAGCACTCATTGGGAACCTCCAGGTTGAGGCAATCCAAGGACACGCAGACGGCCCATACCTCTCGTGTTCATCCCGCCCACGCCAAGGGCTTCAAATAAGCGTAGGCCGTTATGTATTGTGTCTTTGACTTTTTGCACGCCTCCTTGGTTGTTCTTGAGCGGTTCCTTACCACCAATGCTATAAAATTTGGGGCTGCTCGCCACCACGTCAAAAGCGAGCACGCTCGCTCTCGGGAGGGCTTCATAGGTGAAAAGTGCGCTTTCGGCTGCGGCGCCGGTCGAAGGATCGATGCTGACTGATGTGCGGACTTCAAGGTTGTCATTGACCACATGGCTGAAAAGTTTGTCGGAAACAAGGACTACACGGCTAAGGATCTCGTCAGGTACTCCGGGTAGTCTACTCTTGTCGGAAACAAAACCCGTTTATGCCTCTAGCAGTAGCCACCCCAGATTGAGTTTATCTTGCACCTTTACGCCGCTCGCCACGCGCACCGTGCTGTCATTGGGCACCGATGCGCTGTTGCCAAAATCGTTCAGGATGCTGGGACACGTTACCCACACGGGACCAACAAGTGAATGCACAGGAAAGAAGACTAATCGCGCGTCGGAAAACTGGGCGAGGCCCTGGAAACTCCCTGCGTCGCCTTTGGAAAACCCAAAGGTGACACAGATGGGGCAATCGGGATCGCCACAGTGACCTCGGTAGTCGTCCCTTGCCTGTCCTTGTCCTGCGCAACCTGGAAACTTGCCCCCTTCCTGCATCGCCGCGTATGTCCTGCACGCACCAGCTAAGCTCGTTCCCGGAATCTTGGGGACGTTCGTGCCCGGCTCCCGCACGATGTTCATATCCACGCGTCCCAAGCGATAGCCGCCCGTGCCCACGTGGATGGGATCGAGCGCAAGGGCAAAGTAGCGCAACTCCTCATACGGTTTACTGCTCATCTTATTTCTCCTTCAGTCGCGCCTTCAAAATCTGCAAATAAAGTTCGAGGCAGCGGCGAAAACGCCTGCTAAGGACCTCTTCAGGCGTGACAACATCGGACTTATCCTTCTGTCTCCACAAGCCGGATGCTGTGAGGGTGGTTTCGGCGAGATGGCGTAATTCCTTGGAATCATGGCCCCACTGTGTGGCTTTGGTTTCAAGAAGAGCGTCGACATTGCGCAACCCGGTATCCGTGAGGTCACTATCTTGAAGCCGTTTCCACATGTCCAGCAAAAGCGGCAACTCGTCCAATAACCTGACGTCTCGTGCAGGATCGAAATGGAAGCGCTGAGAGGTCTGTTCAAGAAAAAAGTAAGCAAAGCGCGAAGGAGTAATAGAGACCTGGTCGCCTTCACGCAGGTTTGTAATGTGGACAAGCCAGCGTCCGTCGTGCTGAAAACGATAACGACGATCGGTCACATCCATGCCATCGGGAATAAAGTAGTAGGGATACCAGACATCCTCTGTAGTCCCGTCTCCCATCTTGACGGGCACGTCAAAGTGTAACCGTTGTTCACCAGAACCAAGACGCAGGCACCAGCAACCGGCTTCCTTCTCTCGGCTACATTCGACCATCCACGTTTCTTCTGGAAAAGAGACCTGTTCCAGCATGCGGCGTGCTGTGTCCATCGCAGCTAGAAGCGGCGTCTTTCGTTGCAAAAACACCAGGCCGAGAAAAAGCGGCAGACGATTTTGCACCTTACCGAACAGCTTTTGGTATTCCTGACGAATCCTCTCCGCTATCTCCAGTGAGTCACTAGCGGGTATGAAAGCGAGGAACTGATCGGGCGACGTAAGCAGGGTCAGATAGGGGCGATATTGCGCCCAGGGGTCTGTTGGCGATGTGACGGCTTCTACTTTGAATGAGATGCGCTTGCGGAAGTTGTCTGGGTCGTCGACTTCTACGTCGCACCCTAACCATTTATCTTGTGACTCCTGCGGCGTTTTGGTCTGTCCTGCCGCAAGTTGCAAGTTGATGGCGGTCACGAAATGCTGTTCTTTCTCTCGCCAGAGCAGGCTAACCGGCTGTCCGTTGATGACGCCGTCATAGGGGATATTTTCTTGCCAGCCCGTCGTCCTATTTGGAGTGACGAATAGCCGCGCGCAGCGTAAAGCAGCATCCGGTTTATCTTTTGCGTACTCGTACGGCTCCAGGATCGTTTTCTCCACCGTCTCCGTCCAGAATCGCTGGCACGTTTCCCAGACACGGCGAAGACGAGCGGGCGAGGGATTCTTTGGGGTGCAGCCCGTTGGATCGTTTTCCTTCGCCCGAACCAGCATGGTTTGCACAAAGTCACCCGAGAGCCAGTCGTCCAGACCAAACTTTCCAATGAAGAGTGCCACTCGATCATTGTGGTCGGCGATCTCGTCGAGCCAAATAGTTTTAGCTGGGTCTTTCTTCCATAATCCGATGCGTGATTGGCGTCGCTTACAGCAGTGTTGGCAGGCGTCTTTCTCTTCTTTCTTTGGACGGAGCCGACAAACGGGACAGACCTCCCATTTGTCACTAGGAAGATTCTTCCATTTCGCCTCCCAGCATGGGCTATAGTTGTCGCGGCTAATAGGGAAGGCGATCTCCTTTACGGCTAGCTTACGTTGCTCGGCTAGCAGTCCCTTGAGTTGCTCGGTGGCAGTGTTTCCAGAGCCTCTGCCTACAGCAATGCGCGGAGCAAGTTCAGGTTCAATCTCTTCTATGCGACGGAGGATCTCTTGGGCCAGTTCCGCTGGCAGGTCGAAATCTGGGAAAGTAAAGTAAATCCCAGTGGTGTCTTGGTAAACCTCGTTGCCGAGTGGATATTCCTCTTCCACTAGTTGCTTGACGGACTCATAAGCTTGTCGGACAACATGATGATAGGAGAGCAGGTCAGCGATCTTGACGGCCTTGGCATAGAGACCGAGGACATCGAAGTTAATGCGCAGGAGACGCCAGCGAAGGTCGTCGGGCTTTGGTTGAACGACCAACAGTGCACCTGCCAGTGCTGATTTGTAGAAGCTTGCAACCGTAGTAGACCAATCCGCGAGCGTTACTTCATTAACCGGACGGCGCGTATCGCCTAACGCCTCGGCGAATGCCTCTTTCGCTTCTAGCACGAAGCGCGCGCGATCAGAGATCGCGGCAAAAGAGAGCTTCGTGAGACGTGAAGTCAATCCACTCACAGGATTGCCCTCGATGCCAAATGGGTTGCTCTGCCTCGTATCGTTTTGCGGCTGCTTGGTGGCTTTGTAATTCTCGTCAAGTTCTTTCTCAACATGCGCGACCGAGTGACAACGCCCCAAAACGCGCAATATCCAGGGCTGCGATGTATCGCTGATGATTCTGGGCATTCCCTTTTCACTGAGATCTTTAATGCTGACGGTCTCGGCGAGTAATGAAACGGATTGAGGAGAGGCAGGAAGCAAATGAGACCATGCTGTTTTGTAGTGATATTGATGCCCAGTTGGGCAGTCAGATGCTTGATGGATCAGATGGTCATCTGAGCACTTGCCCATGTCATGGAACAGAGCCGCCACCTCGCCCAGTAACAGGGCATCGCGGTGCTGCTTGATCACCTCCAACTTAGAATCTGACATCTTTCACCTCGTTGCTGAGCTTGCTCAATCGATTGAGCTTCCAGCCTTGCTGATTAGCACGAGTCCGCACCACACCCTTTTCAATTTCATCCCGCGCTGTACCGTAACCACTTGTGCGCTTGGCAGAGAAGCCGTAGGTGAGCATCATCTCGCGCACGGCTAGGGTAATAAGTTCGAGATCTTCTTTCGCCTGGGTTTTCATTTTATTCGCAGGCTTGCCAATCAGGTCAAAGGGGACGTAGAGCAGGCTGAAAGTACCCTTTGCACTAGCGGGGACGCATTCCAGGTAAATCGGATGCGTGCCGGCCTTAGTCTTACGGGAGTGGGGATTGATAACCTCAACGTCGATAAGGTCAAAGAATGTGGGGTAGAAGCTCAAACGCCCGGAGTGATGAGGTATGTCCTTCGCATTGGCATCACCCAAGAAATATTCTTTAACCTTTTGGCGATAGACCTCTTTTGCTGACTGCTTGAGGCTATCCACATAAGCCGCAAAATCTCTGATCTGTCCTGGCTCCTCGCCCTTTTCATCGCCAAAGAGCAGCGTCTGGCGGAAGCGTTCCTGGGCAAATGCTTCATCGTTCAATTGGTCTGCCATCTCAACCAGCCGTACGCGTAGAGCCGTCCACCGGAGCAAGCCCTTCCAACTGGCCGCCGACATCATCGGCACCTTGAAGACTTTCTCTTTGCGGACTGGATTAACACTTTCAGTGACATAGAAGGGGTCATCATCCTTGCTCATCCAGGGCTTGGCTAAGGTGAAGGTGAATTGGAGGAACCAGGACCCTGCAGGTAAAACTTCGATCAAGTGAGGTGAAGGATCGAGTAACCCAAGGCGCTCAAGGCGTTGCCGTTCCGGGGTTATGAGTTCCTTAGTGTACGGAGCGGCCGTGGCGTTGTTCTTCGAATGGACAAGGCTCTTGTATCCTCCGCCTTGTCTTCGGTCGCCACTCGTGACGTAATCTCTGATTGTAGAATTCAGGGCTGCAGTCCCTGCCAGCAGCCGAATGCGCGCGCTAATGTCCCAAACTCGGAGTCCACGATGTCTGCCGGCAACAAGCGACTCGACGTCATGTTGCGAATCGCCACCCAATTCAACATAGAGGTCATAACTCATGAAGCACCTGTTCTCCTGTCTTCACCAGATAGCTACCGGCACCCAGTTGTTCTTTTACCTTCTTGACGATCTCATTCATCATCTTCTGGTCTCTGGCGTAGCCCCAGATTCGTCCGCCATTAGCGCAAGAAGAGAAAATTTTTTTGCTCACCGCAGGACTATTCTGATCGCCACGTTTGCCTCGCACAAACCGCTGGGAGGCTTCGTGACTGACCGAGCTTCGTCCGTTCTCTGAAAGTCCCATGAGAGAATTTATCTGTCTACGCCAGAGGAAAGCATTCTGAACGAAGAAGAACCAACGCAGATCAGGTTCCTTGACTTGCGAATTGCACCACTGTCCTGAACGTAAATATTGCTCGGTATTAAGCTTTGGTATTTGGAGAGCATTCTGACTCCCTTCCACATGCACAATCCCGTAGTCATCTCCGACCTTAGGTCTTTTCTGAGGCTTCAGCGTAGTCTTCCCTCCCAGTGCTCCATACTTGGCGGCAATCTCAACCGTTTTTGTCAGAAGCCACCTTTCCTCTGCCTTGAAGGGGCGTAGCTCAATGAAGTGCAGAGTGAAATTTGTGTTGGCGTTAAGCAATGCCGATTCCCTGATGTTCTGCTTCTCATCAAGCACCTGGAGCCGGAACTTACGCGCCCAACCTGTGCAGCCGAAAAGCTCACATGCCACGCAATGCTTGCCATTATTATCAGGACAGCGGCTGTCGTCCGTCGGATCGCATGCGTAGCCCCCGATTCCGCGCACCAATGCTTCGTACCACCAGCGGAGTGATCCAATGAGTCCGGTCTCGTGCAGACGGTCGCAAGTTTGATCCACTCCACCGGTCCACAATGGTGTCAATGTTTTCAGCCTGATTGTGAGAGGTTCAGTCATGTTTCCCGCTCCTTCGCGCTTTGCCGCTTGAGCTGGCGAGAGAAGTTTCTGGATGTATCTTTTCGGCAATCAATCGCTTCGGCACCTGCACTCGATGCTCATCAGCGAAAACGAACCAATCATTCCGTATCTCGGCGACACGAAAGACAAGGTGCGGTGGGATAGATAACGGCTCGTAAGAGAGAATCTCACCTTGGATGTCGAGGGGGTTGATAGCATGCGTCGGACGAACTGGTGTTTCGATGAAAACTCCTACTGCTGAGGCGATCTCCTCCCACTCGAGACGGATCGGACACCCTTTTTTGCCAAGGCGGACTACGGCAGGAGGACGGAAAGTTTCATCAGCAAAAAGATAGAACGTGAAGCCAACGGTTTCTTTCTGTTGGTTGCCAGGGTTCCAAACAGGATCAAGCACTAACCGCCAACCTA
>JBFWZL010000403.1:0-6122 GCA_050185455.1 Binatia bacterium
AGTTATCAACAAAGCCGCGATTGATTATATATTCAGAGGGTATTTTTCAAGAAATCACGACGAGTGATTCCGTTTGGCGAGTGGCCGAACCGTCGCTGTAACATTGCATAGAGGGAACGCACCATGTCACGTCCTTTCGTCCCATGCGTTACCTGCGGGGCGACAAAGAATCTGACGGTAGCAGGAACAACCCGAGATTCTTCCCCTCCCCTACATTCCAGCTCAGAATAGCAACCCCCTCAAATCCGTATGGACGAAGTACCGGCGTCCTCACGCCTCGCGGACGGTCGCCAGTTGAGGTTCTTGCTTGACCGGCTGGGGACGCGTCACGCCTCGACTGTTAACGACATACACGCCGAGACAGACTCCGAGGACACCAAGCAACTGAATTACTGTTAGCGTTTCCCCCAGTAAGAACCAGCTATACGCGACCCCAAACACCGGCGTGAGAAAGGTCAGCGCCGTGACGCGCGTGGCGGTGTTGCGTTGAATCAACCAGGCAAACGCCACGAAACCAAAGGCGGCGGAGACGAGTCCGAGATACAAAATCGCCGCAATTGCTCGACCGGTGAAGGCGAAGGGTCGGCCGGCTTCGAGCTGCCACGAGAGTAAGCCAAGCACCGGCCATGACAACCACGACTGCCAACAGATCAGCGCCACGGGATGAATCCTGCCCGCGGTACGTTTAGTAGCAATACTTGAGAACGCGCTGATCAGCGCCCCGCTAAGCACGAGCACATCGCCAAAGAGAGTTGCTCCAGGGCCACCGCTCAACTTGGTGAAGAACAAGGCGATCACCCCACACAGGGCGACTCCAAGTCCGGAAATCTTCCGTATGGTCAGGCGATCTCCAGGCAGGAAATAGGGCGCAAGCAAAGCGAGGAATAATGGCTGCGTGTAGAAAAACACCGTGGCTCTGCCCGAAGTCGTTAGCGCTGTCCCCACATAAGCGGCAATGTTGATATAGAGGAACATGACGGACAGAACGGCCAGTGACTTGATCTCTTCCAGACCGTAGCGCAGCGGTACGCGTTGATACCAGGCCCAGAGCAATAGCACGACACTGGTCAAACAGAAGCGGATGGCGCCTGAACCCATCGGCGGCATATCAAGTGTGCTGATCTTGATGCCAACGAATGCTCCACCCCAAATCGCGCACAACAAAATCGTCAGCGCGGTTGCGAAGAAATCAAGTGGTTGGTCGTGAGCATGCGACACGGCTCTCCCCATAGAATCCTCCCTGTCCTTGTGGTTATAGCGAGCCGTTATGCGCAGGAATAGAGGAGAAGAAGAGCACTGAAAAAACCGAGACAATAGAAAGGGAAGAGCGCCAATCTCGTGGAGTCCGATTTAAAGAAAACCGTCCTTATTCTTTTTCCCTTCCTTTACCGAACGGCAGTTTACCCGCCAAGAAACCGACCATTTTGTTCAAGGTGGAAGGTTGAGGCGAAAGAAATTCTTCCTCGGAACGCACTTGATTGCGGCCCCGTTCTTTTGCAAGGTACAACGCTCGATCAGTGCGCTCCAGCAGTGTTTCCAGCGAATCGCCAGTACGAGCCGAGGCTACTCCCATACTCAGCGAAATCTGCAGTTCATGCGACTCATAGAGAAACGTAGAGGAGCACACAATCACGCGCAAGCGTTCCGCAACTGTCACCGCGCCGTGGAGCGACGTATTCGGAAGAATAAGAGCGAATTCATCACCGCCAAAGCGGGCAAAGGTATCCGGTTCTCGTAAAATCGGCTTCACGCGGGCGGCCACCGTGCGTAACGCCTCATCACCAGCCTGATGCCCATAGGTATCATTCACTTGCTTGAAACGATCCATGTCGAACAGGATCAAAGAAACCGCATGTTGGTAGCGTCCAAATCGCAAAAGTTCCTGTCGCAGTTTTTCGTTAAACGCGAAGCGATTATAAACGCCTTCGAGGAAAGGGTCTTGGTAGGCGCGCGCCGTCATGCTCAAAAGTTGACTGTTAGCGTCGTGCAACCGGCTCTCTAAATGACGGACTTTTTCTTCGAAGGCGGCTGACAGCTCGGCATCAACCTCGCGCTTCGCCTCGATGACAGCGCGCATGCGTTCGGCTCGATTGGTGATCGTTTTACGAACGGCGTCAAGGTCTTTCAACCGAGCAACCTCCTGCATTCCGGCAACTTGCCCCTCCAACTGCTCAGCAAACTCGGCATTGCCAACCATCACTGCCTGGTGACTGGCTAATAATCCCGCAACAACATTCTTCTCGATTTCCCCAAGTTCAGAGATTAGCTCTTTAAGGACGTCCTCAAGGCGCGTGCGCTCTCTTTCGTGGAGGGTGCGGTAGTACTCAAGGAGATCAGCCAATTGTAACCGTACATCGGACAGACGTCGTAGGACGCCTCTTTCGGCTAATGTCGCTTTGACTGCGGAGATTTTGTCGTACAACCCCTTTTGGCCTTCTACATGGAGTTGCTCAAGTACGGAGCCGAGAAGCGTACGGAGTTTCTCCTCAGTCTCCTGATCGTGTTGCGCCACAGACACGCCTGAACCAGAATGCATTGATGTCGCTACTCGCCCAGTAGGCGCTCCGTCTTTCTGATTACTGGCGGTCCGACCTGGTGAAACCACTGCCTCGGGCAAGACGACGGAAGGAGTCACTTCTTGATCGTGCGAAGGAAGAGTCAGATGCTCAAGTTCCAAGGCTTGCAGGGTCTCTTGAGACACCTTGTCTTTGATGTCTGTCATGAGGAGCGCCAACATCGTTGGCGGCGATTCTTTTTTCACTTCTTGCCACAGATGATCGACCAATAGTCGCAGATCTTGCTCAAGCGCAGCTTTCGACAAAATCGCTAAGAGTCCGATGGCTTGCTTAAAAGTATTTTCTTTCTCTTGGGATTCCAGCTCTTGGCTTTCTAACTGACGAAAGAGTTTTTTGACCTGTCCACGTAAACGCGCTTCTTCGCTCGAAGGAGCAAGAATGTCCACGTTATTCTTCGTAAGGGATCGTTCGATCATGCCACTTCCTCCGCTACCGCTAGTATCGGCGGTAGAGAGAAAAAGTGTAGGTAATGTTAGACAGGAGACCGAGACGGATGGGTTATTTTTCTGGTGGAGAGATGCCTTTTTCACGCAGGAGCTTCTCAAACGCGGCGAGCCACGATTCATAATAGGACGGAAGGGCGGACGTTGGCGCGTTGGGACCTGCCACACGCTCCGCCTCCGCAATTTCAGCAATGAGATGATCCCGAAATTCATCCCATTTGAAAAACCCCTGTTCGCATAGGGCTACAGTTATCGCAAACACTTTTCGTTCCCACGGATCGTGGAAAACGAGTTCTCCGCTCCTACGAGGTAAGGAAGAAAGCCCCTGCATTTCTGCTATCTCTGGATTAGCGTGGCGTTCCATGTCGTCAAACCTTAGCGCCCTCTTCTTTGTCCAACGAGAGAGGGGAATTTTCTCTAAGCTGCGTCAAGAAGTCGGAGGGTTCACCTTTGCCACGCCGATCATGGCGTCACGACTCACCAGCTTCGCCAATTCTTCCTCGCTCATGTTCTCCGTGCCCTTGGGGCGTTCAGGCAACACCAGGTAGCGAATTTCGGCGCTACTGTCCCATACCCGCACTTCCGCCGATTCTGGAACCGTGAGGTCGAATTCCTTGAGAACACTGCGGGGATCAATGACCACGCGCGAACGATACGGTGCGCTTTTGTACCACGTCGGCGGCAATCCAAGCACGGGCCAGGGATAGCACGAGCACAAGGTGCAAACGACGACGTTGTGGACCTCTGGAGTATTCTCGACCACGACCATGTGTTCGCCTTGTAAACCGCTGATGCCAAGTTCACCGATGGCTGCCGTCGCATTGGTAAGCAGTCGCTGCCTATATGCCGGATCGACCCAGGCTTTCGCCACAACTCGCGCGCCGTTCATCGGCCCTATGTCGTTTTCGTAGGTTAAAGCCAACTTTTCAAGAGTCGTAGGATTCACCAAACCCTTGGCGACCAGCAAGGCTTCCAGTTTCTTCACTCGTGCTTCTAAGGCTTGCGTGTGTTCAGTGGTGTGGTGTTTCTCCAAGCGAGGGTCAGGCGGAGCGGCATGACGGCTATGCTCATGACTATGTTCTGCGCTCATAGTTAGCCTCAGAGTTCAAAGCTCCACGTGAAGAGTTCAGAGGGGAAAATTTTCATTCTGTAATTCGCATTTATCATTCCGCATTTTCTAAATAGTCTTCCCACAAATCGACGCGCAGATTATCTTTCCGCGGAGCATCGGGTCCCCACAGTTCGGTGGCGTCGAACCGGACGCAGTACAACGGTTGCGGCTGTTCACCGCCACCATGCGCGCTTGTATCCGGATAGACAAACGTTCCGCACACTCGGTCAATGACGCCGACTTTCCCACGCGCGTACCTCGGCAATCGCGTATGTCCAGCCGGATTGAGGTTCTTCGCCTTTACCCGATCTCCAGTTTTGAAACGAGGCGTCAAGCGACCTTCGTTCCGGTTGCTGGGAGCGCCGTGCGTCACAATAGACGCTACGGCTTCCGGCGGTAGAGGTGGTTCCGTTACCTTACCCGAGCTTTTTGTGGTCCCTGTTGCAAGTTCTTCGAGGGTGAGTATTCCCTTTTCCAACGCCAGAGTTTCCAGCGCCGCAAGCCAATGCTCATAATAAGAAGATGACAGGTAATGAACGGGGTCCATACGCTCGATCGCGTGCCGAAAGGCGTCAAGCGTGTCGAGCCGTCCCATGCCAAGCATCGTCAGGCCAAAAACCCGTCTTTCCCAGTTTGCATGAAAGAGTGGTTCGTTTTCTTCTCGCACGACAGGTCCGTAACAAGTCATTCCACCCATGTCGTGGACACCATTCATATTCGTTTCCTTTTCTCGGCTCAACGTCTTATCTCGTCCCCGAGCAGTCAGCTATTACCAACACGCGGCGAAGGTACCACCCGGTTTTTGAGGGGTCAAGGTGAGGAATCAAAGGACACCGAACTGGCTTAGGAGCCCTGTAATCGTCATATTCTCCGCAATGACATCATGTGGGACAAGTAGATACTTCCACGGCTTGCCGCCGTTGCTTAACGTATGATGCGTGGCGTAGTTGCACCATTTAACTGCGGCATCTTTTTTGGCCTGCACCTCGGCGTCATCCATATCGCTACGTGCCTTCACCTCAAGCATAGAGATGCTGTCTGTCGTCTCCGCTACAAAGTCCGGTTGATATTCTAGGTGATTGCCATTCCAGCGGTAAAAAATCTGGAACTGGCCCTTGGTCGGTCTAAACCACTTCAACGACTCTCGGTCGAGAATGACCGCAAGCTTTCGCTCTGCATCTGATTGAAACTTTTGTACCGATAGAGGCACAGGGCGAAGCCGCTAAATATGTACTTCGCCATATTGCTTTTGTCAGTCGGCGCGGAACGAAAATTCAGTGGTGGTTCATCCGCCGCCGTGGTGTAGGCGCTTGGCTTTAATTCGGTGAAGCCCTTGCTGATTTTCACCTCGTAGTCCACCGCTTCTTCCCAATAATAGTTTTGCATCTGGGCGTGAATGAAACGGGCAATGTCCCGCCGATGCAAGCGCAACACCTTGCGTGTGTCCTCTTCCGACAGATAGCGGAGAAAGTGCTGAACCGCTTGTCCAGCAAGGTCGTAGAGTAGGTCAGCGTGTTCATCGTACGCTACGTCGTCAAAGTCCACCAAGCCGCTGACGATATAATCTTCAAGTCGGGCCTCTTCGACGCTGCCTTTACCAACCCCCAGCGCTTCGGCCTGCCCCGTGCGCAAGTACTGTACCCACACGACTTGGAGGGTTTCACGCGAAACACCTCCGCATGGGGAGTGACTCAAGCTGGCATCAACGCCTCCGCGACTTGCGTACACGAATAGCCACCGGCAAAGAGGCGTTGGGCGAAGGATAATAGAGAAAGGAACACTTCTCGGGTGATCGTGCGGCAGCGTTGCCCAAAGGTGATTGCCCCTTGCGCAAACGCGAACTGTTCCGATGTCGAGGCAATCGCAGGCGTGCGTTGGAGGAGCGACTGCGCGAGGCAACTTAAGCGGAGGTGGTGGTTGACGGCCTCCTCATTGCGCACCTGAGCCGCTTCCAACCCGGTCCCTTGCTTGCTGAACTCAGGAAATACTTCG
>JBFWZL010000404.1:0-6111 GCA_050185455.1 Binatia bacterium
CGACTTTATACAAAAACGTGACTTCGTCTTTGTCCTCGCGGACTTCAAGTCGGGCATTCGTAACGCCAGGAACCGTCTCCGCGAGTTGCGCTAGTTCGTGATAGTGCGTCGTAAAGATCGTCTTGGCCTTGATCTCCTGTGCCAGGGTTTCCGCCACGGCATGCGCAATCGCCTGACCATCCGAGGTTCCAGTGCCACGCCCTACTTCGTCAAGAATAATAAGACTTCTTGCGGTTGCCTGACGCAAGATATTCGCCGTCTCCATCATTTCCATCATAAAAGTCGAAAGCCCGCGCGCCAAAAAATCCGCCGCACCCACACGGGTGAAAATACGATCCACCACACCAATCTCGGCCGACTCCACCGGTAGAAAACTGCCGATTTGTGCAAGCAACACCAGTAAGGCCGACTGCCGCGCAAAGGTGCTTTTCCCGGCTGCGTTCGGTCCGGTCAGCAAGAGCAAGTGGTGATGCTCATTAAGCTGAAGGTCGTTTGGAACGAAACTCCCAGTGAATAGTTCCACGACCGGATGTCGCCCCTCAACAATATGGATGCCGTACGCTTCAGACATTTGCGGCCGCACCCAGCCTTTCTTCGTTGCAACCTCGGCGAGGGAACAGAGTGCGTCGAGTGTTCCTAGCACTCTCGCCGTGCGGCGGAGCCGCTCAGCCTGGGCAGCCACATGTTCCCGCAATCTGGTGAAAATCTCATATTCTAGCTGTTTGCTTCGGTCCGCGGCGGAAAGGACTTTCTCTTCAAAGCGCTGAAGCTCCTTCGTCAGAAACCGTTCAGCATTGACCAAGGTTTGCCGTCGCACGTACGATTTTGGCACAAGAGATAAATAGGATTTGGTGATCTCGATGTAGTAGCCAAAGACTTTATTGAAACCGACGCGCAAGTTGGGGATATTGGTGCGTTCGCGCTCTTGCACTTCCAGTTTCGCCAGCCAGCCGCCGCCGTCAGTTTGGATCGTGCGCAGCTCGTCCAGTTCATCCGATACTCCGGTGCGAATTATCCCTCCTTCTTTCGCCAACGCGCGCGGCTCCTCAACGATCGTGCAAACAAGCTCTTGGTGAATATCATCAAGAGGATCGAGTTCTTCATGCAACGTACGGAGGAGTGGAGACGAGCACGAAGCAAGCAGATCTCGCAGGCGCGGTAATGGCGCAAGTGAGGCTTGCAAAGCCGCCAGGTCTCGCGGATTGGCGATAGCCGAGGTGATGCGCGAGGTCAGGCGCTCTAGATCAAGAACGCGGGCGAGTTCGTGACGCAGATCCGCGCGCAAACGGTGTTGGCTGACCAGTTCCATTATGGCTTCCTGACGTTGTTGAATACGTTCAACGGAGAGTAGTGGATGCAAAAGCCAGTTTTTGAGTCTGCGATTGCCCATGCGCGTACTCGTCACGTTGAGCACGGAGAAGACGGTTCCCTCCTCCGCGCCCGCGAAAATATTCTCCACCAATTCCAGGTTGCGCTGGGTTTGCGAGTCGAGGACGACGAACTCTTCGCTGCGGTACGGCCGCGGCGCCTGCAGGTGCGGCAGAAAAGCCTGCTGTGTCTCCTTCACATAGGCAAGCAGAGCGCCGGCGGCGATCAATGAACGGTGGTTTGTCAACTTTAATGATTCTATCAAATGCCGCCCAAACGCTTCGGCAAGAACATCGAAAGTGCTTGTCAACGAAAATGCTTTTGCCGGCCGTTCAGTAAGAAAGGCGCCGGTATAGCTCGTCTCTCCCACCCGATCACTCATGCGGAGGACAATCTCCGTCGGTTGCATCGTACCGAGTAGTCCGGGGAGATCCGCCGCCGGAGTGTCGACAATGAGAAATTCTCCCGTCGCCAGCTCCAAGAAAGCGACGCCAACCTGGTCTTTTTCAGGAAACAACGCCGCCAGCGGTCGCTCTTTGCCGCCAGCCTCAAAGAGGGTGCCCGGAGTCACCACGCGCACCACTTCACGCTTAAGGATTTTTTTCCCTTTTTGCGGCGCTTCGAGCTGTTCACAAATAGCGACTTTGTAGCCCTTCTCAATCAGTCGCGTCAGATAGGATTCCAAGCGATGGTGCGGCACCCCACACAGCGGGACACGTTCCTTACCTTTACCCGTTGGACGAGATGTCAGGACAATATCAAGTTCACGCGCACCGATCGCCGCATCATCATAGAACATTTCGTAAAAATCACCGAGACGAAAAAATAAGAGCGCTTCCGGATGCTGCGCTTTTGCCTGCCGGTATTGGTCTAGTAGATCAGTTTCCGGCGCGCGCGGCAGGGTTACGCTTGCAGAGTCAGCTTGCTGTTTCTTCACCGCCTTCATTGTTCATCGTTCCTGAAAACACGCTGCTCAGCAGGCTATAAAAAGAAAGCCGCTGAGGCGCAAGGGTCCTACGCTAGCGGGATTTTCGCGGAAACCGCCAGGTAAAAAAGACAAGGGAGAGAACGTTTAGGCGAGGTCGCGTCCGTACAGAGTTGTCAATTCCGCGAGGCGAGCACTCAAGTCGGGGTTAAGCGCGTCTGGAAGATAACGCCACTGCCAGTTGCCCTGGGACTGGCCAGGAATATTCATGCGACCTTCACTCCCAAGGTTGAACACATCTTGCAATGGAGCGATAGCGAACATAGCGACCGAACTCCAGGCAAGGCGGAGGATATCCCAGGAAATTTCTGACTCATTGGCTCGAGCGAGATAACGCAGGACGTGGTCCCGGCGTTCTGGCGAGACAGACTGAAACCAGCTTAACGTTGTATCGTTATCATGCGTACAGGTATACACAACGCAGCGTGGATCAGTATAGTTATGCGGCAAATAAGGGTTCTGCGCGTCTTCACCAAAAGCGAATTGCAGGACTTTCATACCGGGAAAACCCAACTGGAGGCGTAAGGCCTCAACCTCCGGCGTAATGAGGCCAAGATCTTCCGCGATCACCGGCAATTCCCCTAACGCCGTCTGTATGGTCGAAAAGAGCGTCGCCCCTGGTCCCGGCAGCCATTGCCCCTTCTCGGCAGTCTCCTCTTCTGCGGGAACCGCCCAATAGGCTTCAAACCCACGAAAGTGATCGACTCGAACGATATCAACAAGTTCAAAAGTCAGGCGAAAACGTCGCATCCACCAGTCGTATACGGGCTGCACGAGTTGCCCGTGTTCGTCCCGCCAGCGATACAAGGGGTTGCCCCACCGTTGACCAGTCTCGCTAAAATAGTCGGGAGGCACCCCAGCGACGCAGCGCGGGGTGCGCGTATCTGGATGGAGATCAAACAGCTCTGGATGCGCCCATACCTCGGCGCTATCGAACCCTACATAGATAGGAATATCGCCAACAATTTTTACGCCGCGTTCATTGGCGTACGCCTTGAGGCGTTCCCACTGCGTAAAGAAGAAAAGTTGCAAGAGTTTGTGATAATAAATATCCGCCTCCAGCCGTTTCCCCCAGGTGCGAAGAGCGGCGGCCTCTCGTCGGACAAGGTGTGGCGTCCAGGTATGCCACGAGGCGTCCTGAAATCTTGTCCGTAGCGCCATGAACAAGGCGTAGTCGTCGAGCCACCAGCGTTGCTGGTCACAAAAATCGGCAAATTCGGTCCGCCAGGAAGCGGGCGCGTCACTATGGAATCGGTCCACCATAGTTCGTAAGAGCGCCAACTTTCCGGCGCGCGCGGCATCGTAGTCAACGCGCCCTTCGGGTAAGGACGGGACCGCATGCAGTTCGGATTCGAAAAGTAATCCATCCTCGACGAGCGCCTCTAGGCTGATAAAGAGTGGATTCCCCGCAAAAGCAGAGAGCGCAACGTAAGGAGAATAAAGGTTCCCGCCGTTTGTTGGGCCAAGGGGGAGCACTTGCCAGAGTGATTGTTTTCCTTGGACGAGAAAATCGACAAACCGGTACGCTTCAGCACCAAGATCACCAACACCATATCGACCAGGAAGGGAGGTAATGTGCAGGAGGACACCGCTAGAGCGAACAAAATGGTGCGTACTCATCTTTTAGATTGTAACTCAGGGGAAAAAAGAGTCCAGCAAAAACACATAGGGGCGTATGGCCATACGCCCCTACACTCTTATCCAGCTCGGGTGAACCGTCTGAACTTCTTTATTTTTGCAGACCTTTTTCAAAGGCTTTCATGGACTTATCGGCTGCTCGAGCCGCTTCTTCCGCCGCCCGTTTTGCTTCTTCCGCCGATTGTCGAGCTTCATTGGCGGCGCGGCGAGCCGCTTCAAGATCGACGGGATTTACCGCCGGCGCCGGTGCAGCCAATGGAGGCGGAGCAACCGTGGCGATTTCGGAGACTGGCGGCCTAATGCCATCATCGCATCCCCACGTCTCTGGCGAGTACCCAAAAATAGGACATAGCTCAGGCTGCGAGACAAGCGCATGAATCGGCCGCATGAACAACCACTCCAGCGTGTACCCTACTGGATGGAGCGCATACGCCACCAGGCGTAGCGGATGCGACTCGGCGTCGGTATATCCGTCGTCACAAGAATATTGATTACTACAATACGCAGGCGCGGTTCCAGAGAAAACCAAGGTCGCCAATCCGGCCAACACCAAACTCTTCCACAACCTCATAAACCTCTCCTCCTTACTTCGAGATGGATAGTTTCTACTTTACTCTTCCTCAGCCTCTCGCTCAACCTCTTGACGGACGACGCGTTGCTGGGTCGTGCGGCGATACTTCTTTTCATCCTCTTTCGCGCGTGCCGGTGGCGGTAGCGGTTTCCGCACTTTTCGTAGCGCCTTAAGCTGGCTTAAAGATTGAGATTTTTTACGCGGCATGGCATCACACACGACAGACGCAAGTTGTAACTGTCCTCTCCTTCAGCAGTATTACGTTTTATGTCTTATGCATTACGTTCTAAAACTTTCGCAGCATCTTTGGCAAAATACGTGAGAATGATATCTGCCCCCGCACGTTTAATGCCGGTCAGCGCCTCCATCATCACTCGTTCTTCGTCAAGCCAGCCATTGAGCGCCGCGGCTTTGATCATCGCATACTCGCCACTTACATTGTACGCAGCGACAGGATAGCCGAATTTCTCTTTCACCCGGCGAATAATGTCAAGATACGGTAAGGCCGGTTTTACCATGACAATATCGGCTCCTTCAGCGATATCCAGTTCAACTTCACGAAGCGCCTCATCGGCATTGGGTGGGTCCATCTGATATGAGCGGCGGTCGCCAAACTGGGGGGTGGACTCCGCGGCTTCACGAAACGGCCCGTAAAAACCGGAAGCGAACTTGGCCGAATACGCCAGGATCGGCACTTGCGGGAATCCTTCAGCGTCGAGCGCCTGTCTGATCGCGCCTACACGCCCGTCCATCATGTCCGACGGCGCCACCATATCCGCTCCTGCTCTAGCATGCGACAGCGATTCTTTCACCAAAATCTCCAACGTGGCATCATTGTCGACATCCTGGCCTTTGATGATACCGCAATGCCCGTGATCGGTGTATTCACAGAAGCATACGTCGGTAATCAACAAGAGTCCGGGAACCTCTTCTTTGATCGCGTGCAGGGCGCGTTGGATAATGCCATTCTCGTCGTAGGCCTCCGACCCAACCACGTCTTTATGATCAGGGATGCCAAAGAGAATCACGCCGGGAACGCCAAGATCACGAATCGCCTTACATTCTTCAACGGCGCGATCGACGGACAGCTGCGCAATCCCTGGCATAGAGGAAATCGGGTTGGACACCTTCACGCCAGGAACGATGAACAGCGGCATGATCAGATCATCAACACTTAACTTCGTCTCCCGCACCAAGCGGCGGAGATTTTCATTGCGTCGTACACGTCGTGGGCGATAGATTGGGAAACGCATGATTTTTACTCCTCTGAGTTCTCAGCCATCAGCTTTCAGCGGTCTGCAGCTCGCTCACTTCGTTCGCTCTATGGCGTATAGCCTGCTCGATACACTCGCTTTATGGCAGAACGTCTTGCCATACGCCACCTGCTGATATGCCTACTGGCCACTGCTGAAATAAGCAACACTCGCCTCAGCAAGCGCAGGCACGGTATAGGAAACCGGTTGCACGGCGACGTCGAGACCATACTCCCGAGCAGTAGCCGCGGTAATCGGTCCAATACAGCCAACAGGAGTGGAGCCAATTAGCGTTC
>JBFWZL010000405.1:0-6109 GCA_050185455.1 Binatia bacterium
GAACGGCGCTGACCGCTGTCGGTGTTGTCGTCAGATTTCCACCTCCACTAGAAATCCAAATCTGAGACAAATGCGCCTCGTCTTCCGCTGACGAATAAAAAAGTAGGAAATTTTTCTCGCCAAGAATGAGTCTTAAAGCACGCGTAAACGGCACATTGCTAAAGTCAGCTGAGACCGTTTCCGCCCCATCCTGTTGTAACCAAATAATCTCCGCCCCGCTCAGGTCGCCGATTTCCTCCATGACTTGCCTCAGCGGGGTCGCGCTCAGCTTCGCGGTTAGTTTGCCCTCGTGGAGAGCTAAGATGCCAGGAAAGGTATGAGGCGTAGCGCCGCGCGCTACGGCCTGATTCGGCAAAATGCCGATGGCGAACACAAGCGCGAGAGAACTCAACCCCAGCTTTAAACCAGATCCGATACGGCGACTGAACGGAAGAGAAATTTTTATTCTACACACAAGCTGCCCTACGTGTTACAGTTCTTTCGTCGTCAAACAGACGTTGTCCTGTATAAGGGAAAAATACAAAAAAGTCAATATTGACCGAATAGTCAAAAATGACTATATTTAGCTCTATTTTGTCAAAGCTACGGGCGCGAAGCCTTTGCGGTAAGCCTCATAAAGGGTGTTGCCCTCTAAGGGATGGTGGAGCATGGCAGGAAAAATTTGGCGGTTAGAACGTGGAGCGAACTTTACCCCAACCGGCGCGGTGCGCTTTCAGGTGTGGGCTCCTCGGGTGCAAAAGATGGCTGTGCGCTTGTTTTCTCCGATACGGACTGCACGTATGGAGCGAGACGCCGACGACCTCCACACCGTGACAATCCCAGGACTCTCGCCCGGTAATCGGTACATGTATGTCCTTGATGAAGATGAGGGGCGTACGCGACCCGACCCGGTAGCGCGTCTCCAACCGGAAGGCGTCCATGGTCCTTCTGAAATTGTTGACCCCGCGGCTTTTTCTTGGACCGATCACGAGTGGCGAGGATTGCCGCTTAAGGATCTAATTCTCTATGAACTCCACGTGGGAACGTTTACCGTGGAAGGAACTTTTGCCGCTATTCTTGCATATTTAGATTATCTGAAAGATGAAGTCGGGATAACAGCCGTGGAGCTGATGCCGGTCGCCGAGTTCTCCGGCAAGCGCAATTGGGGCTACGATGGGACACACCTCTATGCTCCTCACTCCGCTTATGGCGGGCCACAGGAACTCAAAACGTTAGTGAATGCGTGCCATGAAAAAGGTCTGGCGGTTGTACTCGACGTTGTCTACAACCACCTGGGACCGGAGGGGAATTACCTCGGCGAATATGGCCCTTATTTTACCGATCGTTATCAAACGCCTTGGGGACAAGCAGTGAACTTTGATGGCGAAGAGGGTCAGGAGGTGCGACGGTACTTTATTGATAACGCACTCTATTGGGTAACGGAATATCATATCGATGCGCTGCGGTTGGACGCGATTCACGGCATTTTTGACGCGGGGCCGAAGCACGTCTTACAAGAGCTGGGCGAAGCCGTTCACCGGCAAGCTGAAGCGCTGGGACGCACCATTTTGATTATTGCCGAGAGCGATCTCAACGATAACCGAGTCATTTCTGATAGCGACAAAGGCGGTTGGGGATTGGATGCGCAGTGGAGTGATGATTTCCATCATTCTCTGCATACCCTGTTGACCGGTGAACAGAATGGATACTATCAGGATTTTGGGAAGCTCGCGGATCTTGCCACTGCTATCAGCGACGGATTCGTCTACCAAGGACAAATGTCCGTTCATCGCCAGCGAGTACATGGCTCTCCCAGCTGTCATCTTCCCGGAGAACGATTTGTGATCTGCGGTCAAAATCACGATCAGGTCGGCAACCGAGCGCAGGGGGACCGTCTGAGCACGTTGGCGCCGTTTCCCGCCCTCAAGCTCGCAGCGGGTCTGATATTGTGCGCGCCGAACATTCCGCTCCTTTTCATGGGCGAGGAATATGGAGAGCCTGCTCCGTTTCTCTATTTTACGAGTCATACAAATCCGGTGCTCGTGCAGGCAGTGCAAGAAGGGCGCAAGCGGGAATTTGTCAAATTTTCCTGGGGGCAAGAGGTGCCGGACCCGCAAGACCCACAGACATTTCAACGCTCGCTTCTCCAACATCAGTTGCGCGAGCAGGATCCTCACCGTAGCTTGCTGCGTTTCTACCGCGATGTCATCACGTTACGCAAACGCTCGCCGGCTCTCAATAATTGCAACAAAGAAAACCTCGAACTTACCATGTTATCGGAACACAATGTCTTGCTCATCCGCCGTTGGGATCCGCAGAACGAGGCGCTGTTGCTACTCGCTTCGTTGGCGTCATCCCCCGTTTCACTCGTACCGCCAATTCCGCTAGGTCGTTGGCAACTGGGCCTCTGCTCTGAAGCTGTTCAGTATGGTGGTTCCGGACAAGGCGATATTCCGGCGGTATTGGAAGCAGATGAGCAGAAGCCTCTCACGCTTCCGCCTTTTGCTTTTGTGTTGTACCGGCATGTCTCCAAGTGAAAGCAAGAGGAATGCTGAAGGAAAGAGGAATGGAAAACGAAAGATTACTTGGTGAAACGGTTCCTACTGCACGTGAAGAAGCTGACGCTCCAACGGCGCGCATCCCTTTGGCGACGTATCGTTTCCAGTTTAACCGCTCTTTTACCTTTGCCGACGCCGCGCGTCTGATTTCGTATTTGCACGCGTTGGGCGTCAGTGACTGTTACGCTTCCCCATATTTCAAAGCGTGTCCCGACAGTCCGCACGGTTATGATGTGATAGACCATACCGTGCTGAACCCGGAAGTGGGAAGCGAGGAAGACTATGCCGCTTTTGCCCGGGAGCTGCGACGGCATAATATGGGACAGCTCCTGGACGTAGTCCCCAATCATATGGGTATTGCCAAGAACCTGAACCTCTGGTGGGCGGACGTGCTGGAGAATGGCCCGAGTTCGTTGTACGCCTCCTGTTTTGATATCGATTGGACTCCGATGAAGGCCGACTTGGCGAATAAAGTGCTCCTGCCGATCTTGGGAGATCAATATGGTCGAGTGTTGGAAAATCAAGAGTTAACTCTGAGTTATGAAGACGGCGCGTTTGCCCTCCATTATTTTGATCACCGCTTGCCTATTGCGCCCCGTCCCTCAATTGCGATCTTGTCGCACCGCCTCGGGGATCTGCAAATGACGCTTGGGGCCGAACACCCCGATTTTCTGGAATTCCAAAGCATTATTACGGCGCTCACCCATTTGCCGTTGCGCACGGAGACCGATCGGGACAAGGTCATTGAACGCAGTCGGGAAAAGGAGATCGTTAAAAAACGGCTGGTCTCGCTAACCGCCTCCTCTCCGGCAATTCAGACTTTTATTGAAGAGAACGTGCGGTTTTTTAACGGCGTCAAGGGCGATCGGCGCAGTTTTGACCCGCTTGACGCCCTGCTCGCGGACCAGGCGTACCGTCTGGCGTACTGGCGGGTCGCCGCCGAAGAGATCAACTATCGTCGCTTCTTTGACATCAATGAACTTGCCGCGATTCGCACAGAAGATCCCACGGTTTTCGTAGCCATCCATCAACTTGTGCTGCGCTTGCTGGCCGAAGGCGCTGTCACGGGTTTGCGTATCGATCATGTTGATGGTTTATATGATCCCGCAGGATATCTCCTGCGATTGCAACAAGCGGCCGCCATCGCGTTACGCGAAGGGGTTCCTCCGGAGCCGCCGTCTCCCTTTTCGCGCATGGATCAGCTTGTCTCCCGACTCCAGCTGGAGTCGGTTCCCTTACCTTCCGAGATGTCCTGTTACACCGTAGTGGAAAAGATTCTTGAGGCGCGCGAGCCTCTGCCCGAGCGCTGGCTTGTCCACGGTACGACCGGTTACGACTTCTTACGGATGTTGAACGGCATCTTCGTGGATCAAGAGAATGAACGCCGACTGACTGATATTTATGCGCGCTTTATCGGGAGGCGCGAAGATTTCGCCGATTTAGTCTACCAGAGTAAGAAGCTGATTATGCAAGTGGCCTTATCAAGCGAGATCAATGTGCTTGCGCATCAGCTAGATCGCTTGTCGGAGACGGACCGCCATTCTCGGGACTTTACGCTCAATAGCCTCACTCTTGCCCTTCGCGAGATTATCGCCTGCTTCCCTGTATATCGGACTTATGTGGATGAAACCGGCGTGACGGAGCGAGACCGCGGCATTATTGAAACAGCGGTGGCGCGCGCCAAACGACGAAATCCGGCGATTGACGCCTCAATTTTTAATTTCGTGCGTGAAATCCTCTTATTACATGCCCCTGACGACGCCAGTGCAGAAGTGCGTGAAGCACAGCGAGCCTTTGTCATGAAGTTTCAACAATACACGAGTCCGGTGATGGCTAAGGGAATGGAAGACACGGCGTTCTACATTTACAACCGACTGGTGTCGCTCAATGAGGTCGGAGGAGCGCCCGAGCGTTTCGGCTCCTCGCTGGCCGCCTTTCACGAACACAATCAAGAGCGACTGCGACGCTGGCCGCACACGCTGCTTGCGACTGCGACGCATGACACGAAACGCGGCGAAGATGTGCGCGCCCGTATTAACGTCCTCTCTGAAATTCCCGAGGAGTGGCAAGCGGCTCTGCGACGCTGGAGTAAACAGCATAAGAAAAAGAAGCCGATGGTGGACGGTCAGCCCGTGCCAGACCGCAATGAGGAATATCTCTTCTACCAAACGCTCTTGGGCGCGTGGCCCCTGACCCCAATGAATGCAGACGAGCATGCGGTGTTCACACGGCGCCTGCAGGAATACATGCGCAAGGCAACGAAGGAAGCCAAGGTCAACACGAGTTGGATCAATCCCAACCAAGCCTATGATGAAGCGCTGTGGGACTTTGTCCACGCTGTGCTTGAGGATGCGGTATTCCTTGAGGACTTTCGGAAACTGTGTGCAAAAGTCATGCAGTGCGGCATGTATAATTCCCTGGCGCAGACACTGCTGAAATTGACCGCCCCTGGTGTGCCGGATAGCTATCAGGGAACTGAATTATGGGACTTCAGTCTCGTTGATCCCGACAACCGTCGGCCGGTCGACTATGATCATCGGCGCCGTCTGTTGCTCGCGCTCCAAGAACGCCTCTCTGAAGGGGAGCAGGCGTTGCTCGCGCTAGCGCGCGAACTGCTGACTTCCCGTGTAGATGGCCGCATCAAACTTTACGTGACGCATCAAGCGCTCATGTACCGCCGTGCACATCCCCACCTTTTTCGCACCGGCGCCTATGCGCCACTCAAGGCGAGCGGCCCTCAACAAAATCATGTCTGCGCTTTTGCCCGACGCTTGGAGCGAGAAGAGCTTCTTGTTGTCGTGCCGCGGTTTTTTACACGCCTTCTCTCAGAGACGCTTACGCCGCCATTTGACCCGACAATCTGGTCAGAGACGCGGCTTGTACTCCCTACTTCTTCCTCGGGAAGGCGATATAATAATTTGTTTACTGGAGAATCTATCTCTGCGGTTCCCCGAGATGGCGGTCTCGCGCTAGCGCTTGGCGAAGTGTTCGCCAATTTCCCGGTTGCCCTGCTCAAAAATATAGTGGACGGGAACTGAGGTCTAAAAGGCCGGAAGTTTAGCGCGTCGCCGAAAAGAGCAACAGATAGGCCGCGCCGAGTACGAGCAGAGGGATGGTAATGTCGATGAGGCTCATAGTTGTTGGCTCCTCTCGTAAGCAAAAACGTGTTCGCTACATTAGGTAAAGGCTCGCGATTTTTATCGCCCTTTTGTTTCCTTTCTTTAGAGTCGGTCGGCCACTAATTGGTTTCAGGAGCGCGGTGAAGCCTGACGACTGCGGAGAGAGATATCTTGCTGCTTGAACCGGATCGAACGCTGAGCAACACACGATCTTTGCGTTGGCAAAATTCCCACACAGTTGCACCCGGCCACTATTCACTAAAGAAATCGCGGCGGCGACGACTTCACGATCATTGTCTGTCACTTCATTAAGCGCATACACCAACTCTATAGTGAAGCCCATAGATATGGATAGGATTTGAGGTGCGGCTGCGCTACAATGCGGGCATGAGATGTTCAGCCGATTTGCGCAAGCGAGTGATCGAGTTTGTGGACAGGGGCGGCAGCAAGGCG
>JBFWZL010000406.1:0-6102 GCA_050185455.1 Binatia bacterium
GTTCTCCAACTAGCTCTTACTTTGGGAGTAGGTTTGATAGCGGCAAGTTTTTATGTGTTCTTACGAGACACGATGCAAATTCTACAGATGGGGTTTATGATTTGGTTTTATTTGACGCCAATCATCTATCCTCCTTCTTACGTGCCTCAATGGTTGACAGCGTTCTTCAAGTGGAATCCTCTGACGTCGATGGTAACCTTCTATCGTGCGACGTTGCTGGAGGGAGGGCTTCCCACCATGGTGGGACTTCTCCCGCTGTTGGTGTGGACAATGGCCGCGGGTGTGGCTGGCAGTCTGCTTTTTCGTAAAGTAGAGCCCGGATTTGCTGATGTACTCTAGAGAGAGGACTTGCGGACGGCTTTTTGCGGGATGGGTTTCGCTACGCGTTACCGCGAAGGCTGTCTCGCTTTGTGCGGCGTCGAAGATTAACTTTCTGTGATTTTCTCGTTGTGCAAGCGGACAGGCCTGCCCGATCTATACAACAAACCAGCGCTGTGGTAGAAAGAGCATAGTAACTAATTGTTTGGGATGGCGAAATAGCTGATTTGTATGAGAGTATGGTTGACTATAGGCATCGTGATCGTTTTTGCCGGTGTAAGCGGCGGAGCGTGGTGGTGGCTGTCCTCGCGCTCGCTTTCCCTGGTAGTTGATTCTTCAGCGCCGGCCGAAACGGATGGCGCTCTCGTGCTTGTGTCAGAAGGATTGCCGCAAGGCCAGGAATGGCGCCAGGATTTTACCTTTGCCGATATGAATGGAGACGGGGTGCTTGACTTGATCACGGCTCCGCCGCGCAAAAGCGCGGAACCCTGGCCGCACATCTTTCTACGGGAACGAGGTCGGTGGGCGCAAGCGTGCCCAAACGTCGCCCGCAGGGGGTTTCCAGAGCAAAAAGAGTATGTCTATGGCGATGTCGCGGTGGCGGATTTTAACGGCGATGGAATTCTTGATATTGCCCTGGCTATGCATGAAACCGGTCTGCGCATCCTGCAAGGTAAAAGCAAAGGGCCGTGTGGCCCGTGGGAAGAGCGGCATGATTTACCACAAGAAATGCTGCAGCTACGAAGCCGGGCCATTGTCGCCGCGGATATGAATCGTGACGGACGGCCTGATATTGTGGCGCTCTCGGAATCTCCGCCTATGAGAGGTAAGTCGGACACTCGCGGAGTCGTTCTGCTTTGGAACGACTCCTCCGGCTGGCGTTCGCAAGAGCTGCTCGGAAGCGAGGGAATCTACGGCGACGATATAACGGTAGGAGAGGTAAATGGCGATGGAATCTTAGACATTGCTATTGGCAGCCTCATAGACCAACGCCCGCAGTTTGCCTGGTTAAGCGATGGGGAGGGATGGTGGAAAGCCGCAATTGAAGGATTACCCGAGTATACCATAGCCTGGAGCGTGCAGCTGGTTGATATTGACGGCGATGGGCGTGATGAATTGGTGCTTGGCGCTGGTGGAGCCCCAATAAGGAAAAACGCTGGACCGCGCGTATATCGTTGGGACGGAACCCGTTGGCATAACCTTTCTCAAGGACTACCACAGATTTCCTGGGTGAGCGGCGTGGCAGCCGCTGACCTTAATGGCGATGGGCGAAAGGAAATTGTCGCGGCGGGAATGTACACTGGGATCGTGCAGGTGTACGAACGGCAAGGTGATGGGATGTGGCGAGAACGCCAAAAGTTTTCCCTTCCTACCACCCAAAAACTGCGAAACTATAAACTACGAACCGTGTCCACGGATGATTCAGGGAGGGCGTTGGTTGTCGGTAACTTCAGCGCCGATAAGGAGGGGAAGATTCTGGCGTGGGCGTGGCGATGAAAGCGGTGACTTTGCACTTGACAAAACTGGCTTGGACGCATAATAAAGGCAGCTGTTACTTGCTTGACTCAGCTGGGCGTATGAGAATATGTCTATTTGCGATCGGTATTCTCAGTATGCTAGCATGGGGCTGCGACAGACAATCTGTGAACCTGCAGGAGCAAGTGACAAAATATTGGGAGGCGCGAACAAAAGGGGACGTAGAACAGACGTATGCACTTGAGGTACCGGGAACTGTAGAAAAACTTACCTACCAGAAAAAACTCCTCAAGTCGCCAATTGTATTCAGGGCGTACACTATCCAATCGATCAAAGAAGATGGAGATCAAGCGGAGGTGGAGTTGCGGATGGAATATATTTTGCCGGGGCTCTCCCGGCCGGCGTCCTCCACCATGGTGGACAAATGGACAAAGGTCCATGGCCGGTGGTACCATAAGCCGCCAGCCGGAGACAGCGGCACGACCAAGGAGGAAAGGGGGTGATCTGGGAGTGGGAGAGACCCGGATGGGCTAAGGATCGCTGAGGTAGCCAGAGGTTTTGGCAATGGTATGGCAAAAATGGTAGGAACTGTAACAAACCGATCTTTAGGGAACAAAGAGATAAAGACGGAAACAGTTTCTTAACGATTCCTTCGAAACAGAAACATTAGTTAGGAAGAAGGAAGGAGGAAGAAGATGTTATCGATGAAAAAAGGACTTGCAGCTCTCGTTGCTGCCTGCTTCCTGTTTATTGGAGGTGGACAAGCGCAAGCCGTCGTGGGCATCCCCGACGACGTGCCGGCAAATACGCTCTTGTACCCATTCTTTAAGGTCAACCCGAGCCGGACCGCGAGCCAGGCGCAGGATACCTTGCTCGTGGCCACGAATACTGACAACACTTTTTCATCCGTCTGGGTGCATTTCGTGGTCTGGTCTGTTACGTCTCAGCATGTGTACGATTTCAATGTGAAGTTGACAGCCAACGATGTCTTCTCGTGCAGCTTGTATGATCTTATTCTCGGCCCTGGTTGCGCGAACGAAAGCCAAGATATCCTTCCCGCCCCTTCATCCGTGGCTGTTCGTCTGACTGTAGATGGACAGTTGCGTGGTTATGTCACGGCGGATGTGGTAACTGCGCCTACTTCTCTGCTTCCTACCCAGAGTAGCTATCCGCGTGCGACTTATAACATTCTGATCGGCCATGAGTATATCGTCGATCTGCCGGCTGGGTCCGCCACGGGCATAAATGCGGTGAGCATCGAGTATGTCGGCCCGTCGTTTGGCCATCCTGCGGTAGGTTTTGGCCAAGTCGACTTAGGCGGTGCGAACGACACAAGAACCGGTTTCTTTTCCACTGTTGAGAGTGATGGCTTCACTGATGGCCTCGAACGGATCGACGGTAGAGAAGGGGATCTGGCGCAAACTGGGACTGCGGATACGACTGCGTGGTGGGAGATCATCCGCTACTTTACGGTTTCGGTGCCTGGACTTGAAGTCGATACTGAACTGTGGCTATGGAAGGATGCCAACCATCCTGGACTGTTTGTGAACCTTGCCGTCTATGACGAAGAGGAGAATGTGCATTCGGTCTCGATAGATCTGCCGTTTGAGGTCAACTTTAGAGATGTCAGAGACCTTATCACGCCTGGGGCTCCCGGCGGTTGGTTCCGCATTCCGTTCGCGGCTGAGCCCGAGCCTATAGATGACGACCTTGATGCTGCTGATGATAATAACATTCAGAGTGTCGCCTACTCGTTGCAGCTCGGGAATGATGCGTCCGCAGTGCTGCGCTGGGATGCAATCTTCCCGGCGCATCGGCAGTACACTGATTACCTCCTCATCAACTAGCGGGAATAACTATCCCTCTTACCCCACGGGAGTAGAGCAATCCGCCCTATTCCCGTGGTAGCTAACTAGACGTTCCTGCTTCTCTACCCTTCAGCCCTCTGATTTCCTTGCTCACAGTCTCAAACCTCTCCAAATGCTACCGCTTGTACGCGCAGGCATCCGACCGTTTCAAAGAAATCCTATTTAATAGGCGACTGCATCAGGAATTCTGGGCGCTTCGTGCGGTAAACTTCACTGTGGCGCGCGGCGTTTCGCTAGGCGTCCTTGGTGAAAATGGAGCCGGGAAGTCTACGCTGTTGAAGTTGATCGCTGGTGTTCTCACTCCTACGACTGGCAGTGTCTCTCTCACCGGACGTGTCGCGTCGATCATCGAACTTGGCATGGGTTTTCACTCCGAACTTAGCGGGCGCGAAAACCTATTTATTGGCGGTTCGCTGATGGGATTTTCACGCCAACAGATGAAAGAGAAGCTACCGCTTGTCGAATCATTTTCCGAGCTTGGACAGTTTCTGGACCAGCCTCTGAGAACATACTCTACCGGCATGGCCATGCGGCTGTCATTTTCACTGGCCGTGAGCGTTGATCCAGACTTGCTGATCGTGGATGAGGCCTTGGCGGTGGGCGATGGGTACTTCCAGAAAAAATGTGTCGATCGCATCCGAGCCTTTCAGGAAAACGGCGGCAGTATTCTGCTGTGTTCGCACTCGCTCTATCAGGTGAACTTGCTCTGCCAGGAAGCGCTATGGCTGCGGGACGGCGTGGTTGAGGCGTATGGTCCGGTCTCGCGAGTGATTACCGGCTATGAAACCTATTTGCACGCAAAGGAAGAGAAACTGCAAGTGCAGCACTGGAGCGGGCAGCGTTCCGGTGGTGAACTCAAAGAGGTGAGTTTAGAGGGCGGACAGTCGAGCGGGACAGGAAGGGTCGTAACGCGCGGCGAGGAGGTCGCGGTTCGGGTGCACTGGGTCAGTGATTGTCCGGAGCGCCAGTTTCATCTTGGCGTGGCTATTGATCGGATCGATAACTTGACGTGTTTTGCCACTACTACCCTGAAAGATGGTTTGGAGCCTTTTAGCGGCTGTACCTCCTACATGGCTACGATTCGCTTTCCTAATCTGCCGCTGAACAATGGATCTTTTCGGGTGCTGGTATTTCTTCTTGACGAGCATGGCGTGCATCTCTACGAACATAAAACGACTGGGCAAGTTCTGACCATTGCTGCGGAAGAGAAGGAATGGGGGATTTGCTATCTCCCTCACCTGTGGGAGAAGAACGAGTAAGAGAATAGGCGTCTCTTGAGAGCGCCATTGGGCGTGGCTTGAAAAAGGGACGAGGATGACGACCATCTATAATCCGGCAGTTTTTGACTCGTTACCTACTTTGGCAAATGTCTTTCAGGTTGCGCTGCCGTTCAAACATGTTGTTATTGACGAGTTATTCAACGAACAATTTCTCCGTTTGATTGTCAATGAGTTTTATCCACTTGATGATCCGCGATGGTCCCGATTTCACAATGAGAACGAAGATAAGCTGGCTGTAAGCAGCAGCGAACAACACCTACCGCCGACAGTGAAGACCTTTGTGCGGGAGCTGAATGCAGAGCCCTTTCTGAAACAACTGACAGCAATCACCGGGATTGCAGGGCTCATTCCTGACCCGTATCTTGGCGGCGCTGGCATGCACTGCATCCCGCGCGGCGGGAAGTTGGCCATTCATGCCGATTTCAACATCCATCCGCTCATGAGAGTGGAGCGTCGTCTCAATCTGCTCATTTATCTCAACGAAGACTGGGAGGAGTCTTACGGGGGCCATCTGGAGCTGTGGGATCGATCGATGCAGCAGTGCGTGCGACGTATTCTTCCTGTGTTCAACAGAACTGTTTTATTCTTGACGGATGATTTTAGCTTTCATGGACATTCCGGCCCTCTTAACTGTCCTGAACAACGCACGCGAAAATCAATCGCAATGTACTACTATACCACTGGTCGCCCGTTGCGCGAATTACAAGCCGTCGCAGACCATGGCACTCTGTTTCAAGAACGACCACAAAATAAACAGCCAGATTCTGCCCTTCCTTTAGTTGCGGAACCCCGTCTCGATACAACTCATTCCGCTGCAGTTGTTGAGCAACAACAAAGATCGACGCCCATACTCGCACTTATAAAGAGATTGTTAGGGTGGGAATAAATTAGGAAATAGTCGTTTCCGCAGGCGCGATACTCTCGCCTGAAGGTAAGCATGGGGGCGTGTTTCGATAAGTGTAGAGTCCACGGAGCTGATTCCTGCGAATAATTGCTAGCTCTCGTACCATGCGAAGGCCGTCTGTGGTGACTCTTCCCTTGCTTCCTGGCTGGTCTCGCCAGTTCACCGCAACTTCTGCAATTGTGTATCCGCGCTGTTGCGCTATGAGTAAAAGCTCTACAGCAAAACCGTATCCGTCGATACGTAAAACCGAAAAAAA
>JBFWZL010000407.1:0-6089 GCA_050185455.1 Binatia bacterium
AAAACTTACCACGTTGTGGCGACGTATTACCGAAAGAACCTCCATCTCTCAGAGTGGGTCGGGCGCTATGGTGACTGGTGGCGGAGTCGCGTCCGGCGCTGGAGGGGTGGCGGTCGGCGGCAATGCCTATGGACCTATCACTATCGGTGCTTCGGCTGCGTCCGCACCGCCTGCGGGATTGCGTACTTCGTATCTCCATTGGCTGATTGAGCAAGTCCGCGCCGTGCCGCTTGCGGGAGTGGACCCCAAAAACATTCACGAAGAATCGCGACGGGATCTCGACCTCGCTTCAGTCTATACCGCCCTGATGACCCAACGTACGGAGGCGATGCACGAACGCGATTTTCGTGCGGATCGCGAGCAACAGCAGCTCTCGGCCCTGGCCGTGCTCAATGCCGAGCGGAGGCTGGCGCTACTTGGCGACCCCGGCAGCGGCAAAAGCACCTTTGTCAATTTTCTCGCGCTGTGCATGGCGGGCGAGTTATTAGGTCGTTCTGAAATAAACTTGACTGTTTTACAGGCGCCCGCGCCAGAGGATGAGCAGGAGCGCTCTGAGCGCGACAAAGAACGTTTGCAGCCATGGAATCACGGGCCTCTTTTCCCTCTTCGCGTTGTGTTGCGCGACTTTGTCGCTCGCGGCCTGGCTCCATCTGGGCAGGAACATACGGTTGACGGCGGTACGTTGTGGAAATTCATTGTCGCTGAATTGCCGAACCCTTTGCACGACTTCGCTCCGCCGCTTCTCACAGAGCTAGTAGATAAGGGTGGTCTGTTACTGCTCGACGGCCTAGACGAGGTGCCGGAAGCCGATCACCGCCGCGTGCAAGTGAAAGACGCGGTTGAGCAGTTTGCCGCCGCCTTTCCCAAAGTGCGTATTCTTGCAACCAGTCGCACCTATGCGTATCAGAAGCAGGATTGGAAGCTGCGCGGCTTTGCCGAGGCTGTGCTAGCGCCGTTCGGACAAGCGCAGATCCAGCGATTTGTCGAGCGTTGGTACGCCTTTGTTGGGCAGGTGCGCGCCCTCCCCGAAACAGACGCGCGAGGACGCGCCACGCTGCTCAATAACGCCATTGCTGCGAATCCGCGATTGCACGAGTTGGCGACTCGTCCGTTGCTGCTGACCCTTATGGCGTCGCTTCATGCCTGGCGTGGTGGCGCGTTACCGGATCAACGTGAAGAACTGTACGCTGACTCCGTAGCTTTGCTCCTCGACCAATGGGAAAACCAAAAGGTCAAACGCCGACCGGACGGAACGTATGTGGTGAGCGAACCGAGCCTGGCTGAGTGGTTACGTGTAGACCAAAAAGCTGTCCGGCAATTGCTGAACCGTCTCGCGTTCGCGGCGCACCGTGACCAACCAACCTTGGTCGGCACGGCGGATATTGCCCAGGATGTGTTGCTCAGCGGATTGATGAAACTCAATCCCCACAATCCGAGTCGCGATATGCGTCCCGCTCGCTTGATTGAATACCTCAGCAATCGAGCCGGGCTATTAGAACCGCGCGGGGTGGAAGTCTACGCCTTTCCCCATCGCACGTTTCAAGAATATCTTGCCGCCTGCTATCTTACCGAGCGTGATGACTTTCCTGACAACATTGCTGACCTGCTCCGCGCCGAACCCAACCGTTGGCGCGAGGTGACGCTCCTAGCGGGAGCAAAAGCCGTGCGTGGGGCCGCGGCTAATGCCTGGCTATTGGCCGATGCGTTGTGCTCCGGTTTTGTTGAACCGCCCATGCGGAAAACGGAAGAAGAGCGTGGATATTGGGGCGCGTTGTTGGCCGCCCAAATGCTGATTGAGAACAAGAGCCTGGAGCAGGTTAGCGAGAGAAACAAAGCGAAGGTCGCGTGTCTGCGGCAGTGGCTCACGTGCATCCTCAGGCACGGCGTCTTATCGCCTGTAGACCGTACACAGGCAGGAGATGCGCTCGCGATCATCGGTGACCCTCGCTTTCGCGCTGATGCGTGGTATTTGCCTGCTGAACCACTTCTAGGCTTTGTGGAAATCCCCGCCGGACCGTTTGTGATGGGCAGCGATCCCCAAAAAGATGAGGATGCTCGGGAGGACGAACAACCTCAACATACTGTAGAGTTAGCGACTTACGACATGGCCCGCTACCCAGTGACCGTGGCGCAGTTTCGCGCGTTTGTGGAACAAAGTGGCTATCAACCTACGGACGAAGATAGCCTGCGCGGTTTGGATACCCATCCTGTGGTAAACGTCACCTGGTATGACGCGATGGCATACTGCCAATGGCTGACCAGGAAACTGCAGGGATGGTCAGACCTTCCGGAGCCGCTGGCGACAATCTTCCGCGAAGGAGGACGAGTCACCTTGCCAAGCGAAGCAGAGTGGGAGAAAGCGGCGCGCGGTGCAGACGGGCGGTTGTATCCGTGGGGGGACGAGTTCGATCCCAATAAGACCAACACTAGCGAGACTGGGATTAACGGAACCAGCGCGGTGGGGTGCTTTCCCGGAGGAAAAAGTCCCTACGACATATTAGACATGAGTGGCAACGTATGGGAGTGGACGCGGAGCCTGTGGGGCGAGAAATGGGAAGAGCCGAAATTTACATATCCATACGATCCGACTGATACACGTCGCGAAAACTTGTCTGCTTCTAACAACATTCTGCGTGTGTTGCGTGGCGGTGCGTTCTGGTCCAGTCAGAGGTACGCGCGTTGCGCCTCCCGCCTCAGGCACCTCCCGCACTTCCGCCTCGACCACTGGGGGGTTTCGGGTGGTGGGGCTCCCAAAACCTCTGGACTCTGAAGCCTCTGGACTCTGGAACTCTGGAAGATAGAGAGAAGAGACAAGGAGGGTGCCACGGGCGGCTTGTCCGCCCGTGTGGGACTTTGGTTTATCAATCCATCATGTCAAATCGTTTATGTACTGTCGGTAAATCTGGGTCCTGAAATCCATCGGCTAAATGATAGTATTTCCAGCTTGACCATTTCCATAAGTCGGGCGAAGGACTGAGTTTGCGACGAACTGGATTGTTATGCATGTATTCGATGGCGGTGATGAGCGCTTTTTGCGAGACAATATTGCGATCATAACCAGGACCTTCTTGCCAGAAGCGGAAGACCTGTTTTCCCGGCCGCTCTTGGATGGTGAGCTGTTGGCGCAATGGGTCGTTTGTTCGTTCGAGTTGCTGCTTAACCTGATAGGAAAACGGTCGTTTAAGGGCAAAGAGCAGCCGGTCGATTTGAGCAGTTCGTTGTACCGGAAAGACGAGTAAATGTAGGTGTTCTGGCATGTACACAAAGGCAATCAACTGAAAGCCTTGCGAAGGAATGGCGCGATTAAGGGCTTGTGTGAAGAGCCGTTTCCATTCCTCGTTCATAAGGAGCGGGCGACGTTGGTAGCAGGAGAAGGTCAGCTCGTGATAGTGTCCTGGTTCGTGGATGTGGCGGATTCGTTTCCGATAAGGAGAATTGATGTCCACAAGAGTCACTGTACGATTGTGGGCATAGAGAGGCAAGTTGTCCATGGTATACAGCAGAACCCTCAAGAACCCGAAGCACGGGCGGACCAGCCGCCCGTGGCACTCCAACCTGCCCGTGTCACCCTTTTTATTTCGTAGTATCTAAAGAAAAAATATATGAACCAATTCCACGGCAACCTCCGCAAAATGATCACCTCCGCAGACACGCCGGTAACGTATCGCCTGCCAATCGGCGATGTTGAGCTGCCGTTGAACGATTTGCTCGGGCAAACCCTTCGTCTCGAATATGGTGGTGAGATTGCCTGCATCGCTTGCGGTCAACGCACGAAGAAGAGTTTTAATCAGGGGTATTGTTATCGCTGTTTCACCACGTTGGCGCAGTGTGACATTTGCATTGTCAAACCGGAGCTGTGTCACTTCGCCAAGGGCACCTGCCGCGAGCCGGAATGGGCTTTGACCCATTGCATGCAGCCGCATTATGTCTACCTGGCGAATTCGTCAGGGCTAAAAGTCGGTATTACGCGCGCTAGTCAGATACCTACGCGTTGGCTCGATCAAGGCGCCGCGCAAGCGTTGCTGTGCCTGCGCGTGCCAAGTCGTTATCATGCCGGATTGCTCGAAGTGGCGCTGAAACGCTTTGTGGGGGATCGTACGGATTGGCGCAAGATGCTCACGAGTGATCCCAGCCCGCACGATTTGCCCGCACAACGAGATGAGTTGCTTGGTCGCTGTGCAGATGTGGTGTCGCAACTGAATGCTGCTGCTGAAGATCCGCCGATTGCTGACTTGCCTGAGGAAGAGTCGCGAAGTTTTTCGTATCCGATCTTGCAGTATCCCAAGAAAGTGTCGTCACTCAATCTGGATAAGACCAGTCTGATTGAAGGACAACTCGTAGGCATCAAGGGACAATACCTGATCCTCGACACCGGCGTGCTGAACATCCGTAAATTTGCGGGGTATCATGTAGCGCTTGCTGTGTGAGTAAATATATTTCTTGGAACAAACTTACTGGGTTAATTTGGCGCTCACGAGTCGATTCAAACTTACCCCGGCTTCCGCTGCTTCAAGGGCGAGTCGGCGATGCACATCAGGCGGGACACGCACCATGAACTTTCCACTGTATTCTTTTGCCGCCAGGGGTTCCGGCGCGGATTCTCCTTGCGCCTGGATATCTATCACGACTTCCGCCACCAGTTTGCGAATACCTTTCAGCGCTGCTTCCGGGGTTTCCGCCAACCAGCTGAGACTCGGAAACTCCAAGCACAGCCCAACGTGTTCTTGATCTTCTTCTGACCATGTCACTCGATAAGTATAGTGATCATCTTTTAACATTGTCGGTTGCCTCTAGTTTCTCGATAGCTTTCAGTACTTGTCGCACCTGGTATGCTTTCGCCTGTCCTTTATGGTTTTGAATGTTGATCCGAGGGTCTCCTTGCCAAGGAGTTTTATACATCCTATGACTGCTGCTGCTTTGCCGAGGTTGTCCAAAGTAATGATCGCAGACCTGACAGAGATCAGCGAAGCGAATATCTTGGGGATTCCGTCTCATTCGTACAAGGATGTCCTGAACCCGGGCCATGTCTCAATATACCACTATTGATATCACCATAACATCAGAGAAAGCGAAGTGTTGTTGTCTATGAACCAATCCCATATCGACATCATTGCCAAAGAACTCAACCTTTCTCCTAAGCAAGTCCAGGCCACGGCGACGCTTCTTGCGGAAGACGCCACGGTGCCGTTCATCGCGCGGTATCGTAAGGAAATGACGGGCAGTTTAGATGAAGTTGTAATCACCGCTATTCGCGATCGCCTGGTGCAATTGGCCGAGCTGGACCGGAGGCGCGAGACGATTCTCAAGTCAATTACTGATCAAGGAAAGTTGACAGATGAACTGAAGGAAAAAATTCTGGCGGCGGAGACGTTGACCGTGCTGGAGGACCTTTATTTGCCCTATAAACCGAAGCGCCGCACGCGAGCGACGATCGCTAAAGAAAAGGGCTTGGAGCCATTGGCGCAGCGCATCTGGGAACAGAGCGATTGTGATCCGCTGACGGAAGCCGCCGTTTATGTTGATCCGGAAAAAGAACTGCCTTCCGTCAACGAAGCGCTGGCCGGAGCGCGTGACATTATGGCGGAATGGGTGAGTGAGGATCAACAGGCGCGGGCGCGGCTCCGCGAGTTGTATCTCGAACAAGGCGCGTTTCATTCTGAGGTCATTCCCGGCAAAGAAACCGAAGGCGCGAAGTTTTCTGATTACTTCTCTTGGGAAGAGCCGGTGGCGACTGCGCCGTCACATCGCATTCTCGCCATGCGACGGGGTGAAAAAGAAGAATTTCTCACGTTTCGTGTGTTAGTGCCGGAAGTTGAAGCGCTGCGTATTTTGGAGCGGTTGTTCGTCAAGGGAACCAAGGCAGCGTCGGAGCAGGTGAAGCTGGCCGTACACGATAGTTTCAAACGGTTGCTCGGTCCGTCGATCGAAACCGAGGTGCGGCTGCTCACGAAAAAACGCGCCGACGAGGCCGCTATCACTGTGTTCGCTGATAATCTGCGACAGTTGTTGCTTGCCGCGCCGCTGGGGCAGAAGAATGTTTTGGCGCTTGATCCGGGATTCCGCACTGGCTGTAAAGTTGTGTGTCTAGA
>JBFWZL010000408.1:0-6086 GCA_050185455.1 Binatia bacterium
GCTGAAGCGCGACGGATGTTGTCATTTACCATTTCGAGTTGGCTCATCTGCCACCCCCTTTGGTTGTACACCCTAAATATCGACCTGTGGACAGTCAAGTTAAAAATCGCTGCGAAATCCGAGGAGGACTTCGCTTGAAGGAAACAGTGCTGAGCGCTCTTCTGAACGGCAACCCATACCTCCGGCAAGACGCTTGGATTCGGTTTTGCCCCGTTAAGTGGTTGACAATATTGTCAAAGGATCATACTTTTTCAACCCGGAAGGCCTTCCTCCCTTATCCGCAAACAGATTAGGCTGTTCCCGCCGCATGTCAGGAGGACATATGAAACATGATGATGATTATGACCTCGGTGATTCCGTGATGGTGCTTCCTCTAGCCCACGGAGTCGCTAATGACCGACGAAAAGAGACGCGATGCGCTATTAATTTGCCGTTACGGCTGACCAGCGGTTCTGGGGAGACAATTCCCGCTGTTATATGCAATCTGAGTGCGGGAGGGCTTCTTGCCACGGCGGATGTACGGTTTTCCTTGTTGCTGCCGCCGCCAAACGGCGCACGATTTGATGGGGAGTTCTTTCTCGATGACGTCGAAGTGCGGAATGTCCTACTTGAAGTTGTAAGAATCAATAAACAGAGCCAACACCTTATCGATATCGGCTGTCAATTCGTCCAGCCTCCTCCCGCCTTGACTACCAATATCCGCGCGCGGGTTGGCTCTCGGGGTGCGCCTGTGCGCAGACTGTCGCTGTGAGGAAAAAGGTGGAGAGGTAAAGAGGTGAAGGAGGAACTGGATTGTCGTGGAGCGAAAAAAAGAAGGCAAACGGTCAGATGAATCGGGTGGTAACGCCGTGTCTATGTCAAAGCGGTGCGCAAGCAATTGCCTAATTGCTTTTTGACTTCGCTGTTGCACGGCGTAGCCTGTCCTCATGCCGCCAGCGTGGGCGCAATACTCTCTACCCTGGATCAACGCGTCACTAGCGGCGGCGCGCGATGTGGACTCACCGCCGAGGCTCGGGTTGCTCGCCCTGGACGGAGTATCATTTTTGTCGAGGCGAAAGTCACAACTCCGTCGGACGAACTGAGCGTGCAGGGGATGGTCACGCACAAAATTAATATTCGGCCCAAATAAGGATAAACTGCCATCTTTATGAACCTGCCTCATTATAGTCGCGTCCTGTGAACTCGAGTAGGCAGAAACCATGGCCGAATGGATCAGCCATATTCGCAGTATGTCCCCAGTCGTAGGTTTGGACTTCACCCTCAAGCTGTGCCCCAGCGGTTTTCGCCCTTTTTACTGCGGCTTGGATCTCCGTCACCACGAAGTCGAGGTGGACAGGCGTCCAATGCCGTTGATAGTCTCGTCGCTGAGTGAGGCTGGAGGAGCCAGGAGTTCCGCCAGGTTTAGCCAAAAGATAGATCTTCGCAGAAGCGCCGAGTAGTTCGGCCACGTTATCGCCAAAAAGACGACGCCCAAGTCGCAGACCAACTGCCTTCTGGTAGAAGGCAATT
This sequence comes from Binatia bacterium, assembly GCA_050185455.1. Lineage (GTDB taxonomy): Bacteria > Desulfobacterota > Binatia > Bin18 > Bin18 > SYOC01. The sequence continues at coordinate 1,510 of JBFWZL010000408.1, forward strand.
GCCTTTTCGAGATCGTCTACGTCGATGTTGACAAGTATTTCTGTTGTCATGCTGTCCATAAACATCTCCCGTGCGCGCCGCATTTTCCCGCGACCCGTCTTCGGCTGGTCCGAAGCGCGAGAATATGGAACTTCATTAAGGATAAACACAGGGGCGCACAAACAAGACATAACGCATCCCTTCGTGGTGGATTTCCGTGGGGCCTTCTCCTCTCACCAGGATTGTTTCGACCTCTGCCGAAATTACCGGAGGAATTTCTTGTGGATTCAGCACCCGTCCATCCAGAATGACATCGACAATAAGGTCCCTATCTTCCATACTCGTCCTTTCTCTTTCTGCTCTTAACAGAAACCTAGAGGCATAGCGTTACAAATGCTACGTTGCTCCATACGTGAAGTCTATCGCGCGAGCCGCAGCAGGAGAACTACTATGAAATTTGGTATTGTTCCGATCAATCTACAGGAATTTGCAAACCCGGAGGTCGTGATCCCATTTGTGCAACGCGCCGAAGCTCTTGGCTATGAATCCGTCTGGACGGCTGAACACGTCATCATTCCGAAGACCTATAGTTCAGTCTATCCTTACAATCCCAGCGGTAAGGTGCCCTTTGCTATCGATGCCGCCATTATCGACCCACTGGTAGCGCTGACCTTTATCGCTTCTGCTACTACGCGCCTTCGTCTCGGGACTGGGGTGAACATTCTGCCCCAGACAAATCCTCTTTACTTAGCCAAATGGGTGTCGTCGTTGGACCACCTGTCTCGCGGTCGATTGATGTTAGGCGTAGGCATTGGTTGGCTCCGCGAAGAATTCGAGGCGATCGGAGCGCCGTTTGCACACCGGGGAAAGCGGACGGATGAATATTTACAGGCGCTTAAGGCAGTATGGAGCGGCGAGGAAGTGAATTATCAAGGCGAGTTCGTGCGTTGGCAGGGTTTCATGATGCGACCGCGCCCGGCGCAACCTGGGGGGGTGCCGCTGATTATTGGCGGCGTGAGCCCGGCCGCCATTCGGCGAACGGTGTGTTATGGGGATGGCTGGTACGTCATTGGCAAAGACCTCGATGAGTATCGCGTCCATATACGCGCACTTACAGAGGAATGTTCCCGTCAGGGCCGCAATCCGCAAGAGCTGGAGATTACCGCGTACTGGAATTATCACCGAGAGGGGATAGACAGCTTATCCGTCTACGAGGAACTCGGAGTGCGGCGACTTTTAATTAACATGCATGCCTTGCGCGAACGCGATATCAACGTCGCCGTGGAGCGATTCGCCGAAAACGTGATTGCGAAACACGGGTAGGGTCTGATGAGAGGTTTCTTTATCGGGTACGGACCGCGTCAATGGGCTTTTGAGAAGTCAGCCTCGTGGTTATTGCTTCGCTCCGCTGCTCAGAAACAAACTCTTCGACCTTTATCGGTTATTTATGGCAGTCCGTCATTCCGGCGGACGCCGGAATGACGGACTGGGACACGCCCTTTGTGGCTACCTCTGCGCTTAGCGCGTTGCGCTATGGGAGACTCGCAATGACAGATCTCACTTGCTTGCCAAACAGTCTCTGAGGTTACCGAGCTGCCGCGCGCGCGCCGATCGCGCCACATCCGTGCAGTTGCTCCACTTCTGCTGTACTGAACCCCCAATCCTTTAACGCCTCTTCCGTATGCTCGCCGGGTTGAGCAGGCGGACGTTGGATCGCGCTTGGCGTACGGCTGAACCGTGGAGCCGGCGCCGGTTGCACCACGCCATCGATCTCCACAAAAGTGCCGCGCTGACGGTTATGCGGATGCTGCGGAGCTTCCTGCATACTCAAGACAGGCGCGAAACAGACATCGCTCCCTTCCATAATACGGCACCATTCCTCACACGTTTTGGTGCGAAAAATGGCGGCCACGCGTTCTTTCAACACGGGCCAGGCGTTCTTGTCATTCTGGCGCGGCAGTTCTTCGTGTTCCAGCCCGGACAACTGCAGCAGCTCGGCATAGAACTTTGGCTCGATTGATCCGATAGACACGTACTTTCCATCGCTAGTCTCGTATACATCATAGTAATGCGCACCTGTATCGAGAATGTTGTCTCCTCGATTATCAGTCCATCGTCCGGCAGCCCGTAACCCATAGATGGCGGCCATTAGGGACGACGCTCCATCAATCATGGCGACATCGATCACTTGTCCCTTCCCGGATTTCTGCGCTTCTAACAGAGCGGCGACAACTCCAAGGGCGAGATACGCGCCGCCGCCGCCGAAGTCACCAACCAGATTGAGCGGCGGCACCGGCGCTTCGCCTTTGCGTCCGATGGAGTGCAACGCTCCAGTCAGAGCAATGTAGTTGATGTCATGACCAGCCGCATGCGCGAGAGGTCCATCCTGACCCCACCCCGTCATGCGCCCAAATACGAGGCGCGGGTTACGAGCAAGACACAGGTCGGGACCGAGACCTAAACGCTCCATTACTCCAGGGCGGAAGCCTTCTATCAACGCGTCGGCCTTTTCGATCAACTTAATCGCGACTTCAGTCCCTTCTTTTTTCTTCAGGTCAAGCGCCACGGAACGACGCCCACGATTTAGCACCCCAAACTTGGCGTCTGTCGGGATTCCCAGATTTGCGTCTTCAGCCCGGTCGATACGCAATACCTCTGCCCCCATGTCCGAAAGCAGCATGGCGCACATCGGCGCCGGACCGATCCCGGCAAACTCAATAATCTTGTAACCGGATAACACACCCATAATTCTGACCTCCTGCTAGGTAAGAGTTCAGTCGAACGTTTTTTCCTGCGCGATCTTAGCGCTCATACCAGCCCTGTCAAACGAGAAGGCGGATAGCACAATGCGAGTATTTCAAAACATAACACAATCACGAAGCCCGTCATTCCTGGAGCAGCGCGAGCATAGCGTCCATCAGTTAACATGGAAAGAACTCGCAAAAATAGTTGCCTCCTCTCTGCTCTTTTTCTTGCGCTTGTAGCAGTCCGATCTCGAGATGAATAATATTATTCAAAATCTGTACAATATATTGACAAAAAGAGTACGAATATTTATTCTATCTATAACTAAATGATTCAAAAAGGAGCGCACCGATGACACACAGCGCACTAGCGGAAGTTTTGCCCTTGGCGCATATCGCGTATACATCCGATAAGACTGACAACTCCATGCCGTCGTGGAGTGAAGAAGCGCTCACTCCCGAACAATTTTTTCCCCCGGCCATGGATTCAGTCGTGGCTTGGAGTGGAGAGCGAAAATTGCTGCTGGCGGTGCTCCAGGATGCGGTGGGGTCTTTCTTTCGTTACCGGAAAGATCCTACTACACGGGGAAGACGTTTGTTTCGAGAGATCCACGAGTGGTTCTGGTCAACGGATCGGCAGTGGCTGTGCTCTTTCGAGAGCATCTGTGATAATCTTCATCTGGACGCAAACTATATCCGCCGCGGCCTCAAACTGTATTACGACCCAGTGGCGTTCTCCGCCACGCCGCCCCCTGTGCAACGCCGCAGGACTCGTCGGGCGAATTCACACTTGACGATCGTGCGCAACGGGATGACTCAACAAGATGGAGATCGAGAAAAATGCGCGTAACAAAGGAGTCAATACGCCCAAGCGAGGGGTTGAAGATTCTCTAGCCCTCTTGAGAAGCGCACGGTGGAGATCAATGCCTATTATGGTGGAACGGCCTGACCATGTTGTTACTGGTAGAGGCAACTATAAGCAACATCTTTACGCTAGCTCAAAGGGAACGTGACCAATGGAGAAGCGAAAATAAAATCTATGCTTGTTTCGGAAGAATCGAGTAAAACCAACAAGCAGGTCGCCATTTGATGCCGGACAATAGTCCTTCCCTAAGGAGGAAACAGGTTTGATGACCACACCTCGAGATCAAGAGGGCGAAGGAGGCGGAAAACTCTCTATCGGCGCCCTTTCCCGTTCCACCGGGATTCCCGTCGAAACCCTGCGGACGTGGGAACGACGGTATGGCTTTCCTGTGCCGGAGCGAAAACCGTCAGGTCATCGTGTCTACTCAGTTGCTCACGTGCCGCGCTTGCGACGCATTGCCGAAGCGCTGATGCGCGGTCATCGCGCGAGTGAAACGGTGCCTGCTTCTGAGAAGGACCTCGCCGAGTTGCTGGACATCACGCCGGTCGCTACGAGCGACGTTTCGCAAGTGGTAAGGCGAGAAGACCCGACGATCTTTGCCCTGCTCAAAGCTGTGGAAGCGTTTAACGCCGAGCAGTTGATGCATCTACTCACCGCAGATTGGCGTCGGTTAGGGATCCTTTCTTTTCTCTTGAAGCGCATTGCTCCGCTCATTCGTGCGGTAGGCGAAGAGTGGGCAGCGGCGCGATTAGGCATTCATCATGAGCATTTTCTCTCCGAGCGCATAGGCGATCTACTACGTTCGTTGCGCCTTCCTTTGGAGGAGCGCGCCCGCGGTCCCCTGGTCATCTTTGCGTCTTTGCCGGGGGAATCTCATGGGTTAGGCTTACAAATGGCTGCGTTAATACTTGCTTCTGTCGGCTGTCGTATCTTGTACTTAGGCACGGAGGTCCCCCCTATACAGATCGCGGGACTGGCAAAGGACATCA
>JBFWZL010000409.1:0-6061 GCA_050185455.1 Binatia bacterium
CGGCCAGAACTGTGCCGGCCCTGCTGTTGCTGGCTGCCCTTATGCCGCGCCGCTGCCTCCAGAGGTGGCTTGACTGACACCGACCTTTGCCGCCTTCAGTGCTCCTTCTTTGACCGCTCCCAACACCCGTGCGGCCCTTTGTACATCCTGCGGCTTGACCCACAGGATCGCCCCATAGCGCCCCTCCCCGGCTGCCACCGCGTCGCAGGCCGTCACATTGATCTTGGCCTCCGCCAGCTTGGCGATGAGCTCGGCGACTGCCCCGGGCCGATCCTCTCCTTGGATCAAGAAGCCGGTCTTTGGGCCCACTAGTGTGAGTTTCGCTTTTCGGGCGGCCGTCCGAAAGGCTGCAATATCGGCGGGAATGAAATCGAGCTGAGCTCGTCGCCCTTTGGGAAAACCTGAGTAGGCTAGTAAGTCCACCCTTGCTTCTTTGAGCATGGTGAGGATCCTCGCCCCTTCTCCTGGCTTGTCCGAGACCTCAGTGTAGAAATACTGTACCTGCTTCACGGTGTCCGGCATGGTGGGCCTCCTCTATGTCTGGAACTTGCTGACATCTATAAGCTTTCGTGAGGATACCAGCAACAAGGTGTGAACCATCAGCTGCTGAATTTTCCTTTTGTTCCGCGTACCTCCCAACCCGATTTTTGCGATAACCCCTGTTTGTTTTCCTAAAGCAAGAGTTTACGCATCAGAGGGGAAAGACTTTCCTATGTCTTCTGTCTTCATACATCCCCTTCCCTGCTGCTCCTGAGCATGAAGCCTTTGCATGATACTTGCCCCTTCTCCTAAAAGAACAGTGATTTTTCCTTTTCTGGTGGTCACGCTGCCGTGCTCTGGATGCCGGACCAATCTCTCAGGTCTTGGGTTTGCAAAACGGGACTTGCCCTTCCTGCGTAGCGGTGCTGCTTAAGCCGCTGCTGGGCAGCATCTTCATCTTCTTGCGTCACGAAGTGAAAACACCGCCGAGTCAGCAACTGACGAAACAGCCCGCCAGCGTTCTTCGGGCGGTAGGCCAAGACATGCTGCGCAAGACTAACGAATGTCAATTGCTCAGCTTCGGAGCCGTACATGAGCTTAGTTTGGATGGCTTGGGCATAGAGTTCCAAAAGTCGCCCAGTATCTTTCAAGTCGTGAGGAAGGACATGGCGTAGCGTAGGAGGTAGTAAGGCTGCTGATTTTTTCTCTGAATTTGCCTCGGCTCCTTCTAAGTTTTCTCGCTGTAAGGAAGCAGAAACGCTATGTGTTACTACGGGCTCCGGATCTATGCGAGGAGCCGTGCCCATGCGGATCGCTTCCCGTGCTTGGTGAAAGAAAGCGCTTAAAGTCCCAGTCGGTCCGCCGCAGGTGGGTTTTTGGTGTATCAATCCCAAAGGGAGTTTTATGTGTGAATCAGGAGGTGCTAACTCGGGTGCGGGAAACTTAGAAGGAGGTGGTGATTGAATCGAGGTACGCTGGGCGGGCGCAGCAGATGATGGTGGCGCCCACTGCAGATTGATCGCCATCTTTTGCCCATAGCGGTTGCGCAGCCAGTGCGGGACTTCCGTGCGCTGCAACAGGCCAATCCGTTCCAGGTTCTGACGGGCAGCTTTGACGTTCCGCAAGCTGACGCCGAACACGTCAGCGATCCACGACGCTTTGCAAAACCCGTCTGCTTTACATTGACCGTGACGATAATACAGACAGCGCAAGAGATGGCCCAAAATAGTGGCAAGGGCGACGCGTCCACAACCGGCAGCGACAAAACGCAAGAGGCGGCGCGGGACAGGCACGCGTCGATGACAATTGGGGATCTGGGCAAGCATGGCTTCCAGGCCCGACCACTCTTCTCCATAAGGGGGTCGACTAGGAAAATTGATCATTCCCAATTCCCATGACAACAAACTCTGAACCTGCAATCGTCGAAGCGAAACCGAAACACCCCCTCCCCTACCTACTAACTGCTGAAGCTCGTCATATGTATAGACAGCCTTCTGACCACGCTTAAGCTGACAGCGCCGAGCTAGGAGTTCCTGAGCAGCAAACCAAACACTGACGTCTTTAAGCTGGATAAGACGTTCGCGATAAGCCCACCAGACTGCACAAATCTGTACGACAGAGACGAATCGGAATCCTCCTGCTGGCTTTGTAAGAGCCTTTTCAGGCAAAACCATACCACCCCTCCCTTTCGGAAGGCACACTCCAACACTTGACTGTGGGAAGGGTTTGAGTTAAGTCTAGAAAAAGCTTAGGACTTTATTCTAGACATCTCCCACAACAAGGGGATTTTTTCGAACGGCGACTTTGCAGAGTCGCCGTTCGTATTTTTTGTCAGAAGCTGCCTTCTCTCCTACATGCGTTCTTTCCTAAGTCTCGTGATTTCTCCCGTACCCAGAGATTGCGAATAACAAGAAGAAGCGTAGATACGTGTCTTAAAGCACATGGAAAAATGCTTCGCAATTGGCTGGATGTATAATGGCCTCTCGTTAATGCTCTAATGATAGAGCGTTAATGCCCTTATATTTGAGCTCTAATGATAGAGCGTTAATGCCCTTATATTTGAGCTCTAATGATAGAGCGTTAATGCCCTTATATTTGAGCTTAAACATGATTCCTGTATTTTCCAGAAAATTGAAAAGTCTTGTCTATTTTCGGTCTTGAATTTTTCCATACATTCTGTTAAGGCTCTAATGTTTGAGCTTAAACGCTCTAATATTTAGGCCTAAATATTGGAGCGTTAACGCCTTGATGTTTAGGCGCAAATGGGAAGGAAAAATTTTTTTTGGAGGCGTTGTATGAGCGAGGTGGGTCAAGGTAGAAAGGCACGTGTAATCGCAGTTGGGAACCAAAAGGGTGGGGTGGGAAAAAGCACTTTGAGTGTCCACCTTGCAACTGCTCTAGGAGAAATGGGGAAGAAATCTCTCCTTTGGGACTTAGACATGAATCGTGGTGCAACCCTTCAGCTGGGACTGCCAGTTGAGATGCCGATCCTTGGGTCATTCGAAATTCTCACTGGAGCTGAGGATCCTTTAGAGGTTGTGGTTCGCCCTGGTGATATCGAGGGCATAGATCTACCACAAAATGTAGAATTAATTCCCGCACGGAGAAATCTCGAAGGGATCGATGCTGTTCTCAGCACGAAATATAAGTTCGGTAATCCTAAGGATATCTTACGCCCGCTCGTCGATGGGCTCCGTAGTGACTACGACTACGTTTTTCTCGACACTGCGCCGAATCTCACGGTACCCACAGTTGCCGCATATAAAGCGGCAGATTACTTCCTGCTGTCCGCGATTCCCGAACCACTCGCGATCGAAGGCTTGAACGACGCGCTTGCCGATATCGCCACTGTCCGGGAACAAGGAAACCCGTCCCTCCGACTTATTGGTGTTGTTCTGTCCGCTATAAAGGGCAGAAGCACGCGGATTCAGCGAGAACTCATCGCATACGTCCAGGAAACGTTCGACAAGGGACCGGATCCATATATCAAAAGCTATAGTACGCTGATCACCGAGACGACGTATATTTGTGAAAGTCAGAAGCTAGGGAAGACCATGTTTCAAGTGTACCCAACGCACAAAGTGACCGACCAATTCCGTGAGCTAGCACGGGAGCTGGAAGCTCGACTGAACGCCCTTGAGGGGATAGAGACTCTTGCACAGGCAGAACCACAGATCAACATCGAGGAAGTAGTCAATGGCTAAGTTTGCCTCACAAGAAGAACATCGTTTTAGTCCAATCTCTCAGAAGCTCATTGAGGCTGTCAGCGGACCAATTCGCGCAAAACCTATCACTGCTGACTTACAAGAGGAAACGACTAAAGTTATCCAGATACGAGCAAAGAGCGATGAAGTTCCGAAGGCATCATTTGAACAGTCACAAAGCAGTGTTCCTGTACCTGAAACCGAGGCGCAGCTCAGCGAGGAGCGGCTCACCGTAACCATGCGGTATCATGTATCGCCAGAGGAGAAAGAGGATACGGAGGAATTTATTCGGCGATTGTCAAGCGCGGCAAAGATGCGGTTGACGCACAGTAACATCATGCGGGCATGCAGGGATATACTTTTTCAAGTCGAGGAAAGGTTGGTCGCGGAGCTGAGCAGAGCGAAGCTCAAACGCCCAATAAACGAGAAGCGCGCAATCGCTTTCTTCGAATCGCGGCTAACGGAAATTATTCGCACTGCCATACGTCAGAGTCCGCTTCCTCACAGTAGAACTAGCCGAGAATAGAGGAGGTGAATCATACCTTGGACGAAGGTGTGTTATTCGTTTGATAGAGGCGCACAAATAACTTTTCGTATGGTTTGCGGCGATCTGCCCCAAAGACCTGGTCAAAAATCAGCTCATCGACTTTATCTCGGAGCAGATCATCTGAGAATGCTTCAGGGTCTCCGCCGCAACGCTCCATTAACCACCCCACGGCTTGCTCCGTCAGTTCGTTCAAGCGTGCCGGGCCTAGGTGCTGCTTACAGGAAATGAACAACGCTCGGTCGTCTGGGCTGAAAGCATCATAAATCGGTGGACGACTTAGCGGCAGCAGGGAAGGGGAGGCGACTTGTCCACGGCGCGGCAAGAAACTTGGGCGATGCGGTAAGGTCGACAACAACTGCACTACGAACGTCGTGCCGGTCTTACTGTCCCAAACCGTCTTGATAAGTTGCTTCGCGCGCAGGCCCTTCACCGCCCGTCGCACTGTGCTCAGGGACAGCCCGCACTGCCTCCCCAAGTCGTCATATCGGCAAGTGCAAAACCTGCTGTGTTGAACATGCGACAGACGAAAGAGACGCTGGTACACACTTTGTTCCGCAGCCGGCAAATATTGAATGACTTCATCCATCAGCTCGCAATAGGCCCGTACCACCTCGGCCCAGTGACCGTCGAACTCCCCGTTTGGACGACCATTTTCCTCCACAGCCCCACCTCCGTTTTATACCTCTCATTTTGAGCGCTCATTTTGACGTAAATAGGGAACAAAAGCAAACGCGAGTTCGTATCGGAAACAACCCTTCATAAACCCCGTTATCTCTGGTATAGTGCGTGCTTGGAGAGGAGGCGAGTCGGATGGAAGATGCTGTGGTGGTGCGAGAACAGGGCAGGGCGTTAACGGCGGCAGAGTTCGCCAAACTGGCCGAGGTCCCGCCAGAAATCGAGTGGTTTGCCAATCTGCGCAATCCCCATACGCGCAAAGCCTATGAAAATGACCTGCGAGAGTTTCGTCAGTTTGTCGGCGTTGAACGGCCGGAGGAGTTTCGCACAGTCACCCGCGCGCATGTCATCGCCTGGCGAAAAGATTTAGAACGCCGGCTGTGTGCACCCACGACGATTCAGCGTAAACTAGCGGCATTGTCCTCGCTGTTTGCGTATCTCGCGGAACAAAACGCCGTCCTGCATAATCCGGTCGATGGGGTCAAACGCCCAAAATCTAACCGCCAGGAAGGCACCACGCCGGCGCTCAGCGATGAACAGGCGCGGGCGTTACTGAATGCCCCACAGGGAGACTCACTGAAGGCGAAGCGTGATCGGGCGATTCTGGCCACACTGGCGTATCACGGGATCCGCCGAGAGGAATTGTGTAAGTTGAAAGTGCAAGATTTGCAGCGGCGCGATGGGGTGCTGCAGTTTCGCATCGAGGGGAAGGGGGAGAAAATCCGTTATGTGCCGGTCGGAATGAAAGCGTTGCGGCTGATTACCGAGTATCTGGAGGCGGCCGGACATAAGGAGGAGTTGGCAGGGCCGCTCTTTCGGCCGGTGCGCAATTATGTGACTGGAGAGTTGAACAAACCCTTGCATCCTGTCTCGGTCTATCAGGACATCGTGGAGTCCATTCCAAACCGGGGGCAAAACTAAAGCCGGGGGAGGCACGGGAAAGTAAGAAGGAAACAAAACAATGGCTTACCGCCGTCGCTGGTGCTACCCTCGCCCGACGATGGCGCAAGATCCAGCCCCCGAAGTTTACCTTGTGTATTCCAGCGATGTCGAGCAGTCAGACCAGGAGAAGGCGAGCAGTCACTCCAAGCATGGCGAACAGCGTGAGAGTCGAGGCCAAGGCCAGTCGGAGCGGAGCGACGCGCCGCAAGTTAGT
>JBFWZL010000410.1:0-6043 GCA_050185455.1 Binatia bacterium
TACACTCACTGCACGCTTCACTTCCCGAGCATCTCGTGCCTCATTTATGATCTCATCAAGCTCATCCATATCGCTCGTCGCCTCCACCGAGCGATTATAGTCCACAAATCAATTAGGATCCCTATACGCCAGCGCTTCGGGCCTCCACTGTGATGCTTCCGGTAGGAGTAAATTTTACCGCATTACCCACCAGATTCTTGAGCACCACCTTGAGCTTCCCAATATCGGTGGCGATTGTCGGCAAATCATTCTCCAAGGACCACCGTACCTGGAGTCCAGGACGATCACAAATTTCCTGCGTTTCCGCTTTCACTGTTTCAAGGAAGTCAACTGTTGTCATTGTGCTGATACGAAGCGGCAAACGTCCTGCCTCTAGACGACTCAGGTCTAAGAGAGCAGAGATAAGCTCAAACAACTCATGGGCTCTTCGACGGATGCGCAGTATGGCGTCGGTTTGCGCAGGCGTGAGCGGCCCGAACTCCCCGTCAACGAGAAGGTCAGCATAACCAAGGACGACATTGAGAGGGGTGCGTAATTCATGCGACATCGACGCCAGGAATTCGCTTTTCGCTCTATCCGCGGCTTCAGCTGCGTCTTTAGCTCGCTGTAATGCTGCCTTCGCTTGCTGCTGCGCCGTGACATCACGAAAGATCATCACTGCTCCATACGTATGGCCATCCAGGTCGCGAATCGGAGCGGCGCTGTCAGCAATAGGCACTTCGTGACCGTCACGGGCGGTTAGGAACGTATGATTTCCCAGCTCCACGACAATCCCTTGCTGCAGCACACGGGTTATCGGGTTGTCTCGGCGGCTATGTGTGTATTCATCATACAAAGGCAAGATCTCGGTAATCGACTTTCCCATGGCTTCGTAACTGGACCACCCCGTCACTTCCTCTGCAGCCGGGTTCATGAAGGTCAGCACAGCCGTTGTGTCCGTCGTTATCACCGCATCCCCGATGCTTTGGAGAGTGACTCTCAACAAGTCTCGTTCTCGTGCGAGTTCTCGCTTGGTAGTTTGTAACGCTGCATTCGCTGTCGTGAGTTCGGCAGTACGTTCTTGCACCCGAAGCTCTAGGTTTTCATGACTGCGGCGTAACGCATTTTGCAATTCCTGATGCCGTTCAGAAAATATCGCAGTTGCCCAGATCACTCCAAGGACGAGGGCGCGGTTTGTCATGTCTATCCATACTGGCCATACTGGACCTCCGAGCGGAGACCACCAAAAACCCAGGATAAGTAACGGCGTACAGAGAATCCCGATGAGAAAAGGCCGATGCCGCGGCGGTAAAAACAGCATGACCAATACTGGAGCGACATACAGCACTCCTGGGGCAAACCCTGGGGGAAGCAGAAGGTCGACGGCGAAAACTCCAGCAATCACCAAATAAGTAATCCGGACAAGCCACGGATTGTTTCTTGCGGTCTCGAACACCGCACTGATAGGCGCGGAGTCAGGAAGAGACATAGTCTACTCCTTGCTGAGTTGGTGTAAAGTCTGATTGAAGTCTTGAGGAAAGGTCAAGGCAGAACATGGATTTCCTGAAGAATCGTCTGAGTAAGTTCAACATATTTACCACTGAAATGATGTCCGCCCGAAAGAGCGATTTTCTTGCCGAGAGGCGCATCAAGCAGGTTGAACGTTTCTTCCGCGCTTGCATTGCGTGCAAGACCAATAAGCAAAAATGCGACGAGTAGGACGTTAATAAGCCTCGTCATTTCCCAATCACTCCCTTCATGCCTCCAGCTATAAGCGATGCGACATTGGCAAGTATCCGTGGGAGCGCAAGCCCACCAGGGCAGGCAAGGTACTTCGGCGTCCACTCCGGTGCGAACTTGTCTTTATACTGCCGTAATCCTTGAAAATTGTAGAAGTGTTCACCATGTCGAAAAACAAACGAGCCGAGTCGATTCCAGAGCGGCGCGAGCGCGCGATCATCAAATCCTGAGAATGGCGCCATACCGAGATTAAACCAATGATAGCCCTCTCGTTGCCCCCACAACATCAATTGGAGGAACAAATATTCCATAAGGTTCGCCGGCGCGTCCGGCACATAACGCATGAGGTCCGGAGAAAGTTCTTCTTTGTTCGCGCCCAACCACAGGTTGGCGAAGGCGACGATTTTTCCTGCCTGACGGACGACCGCTACCGGCCCCTCTTTGAGATAGCCTTCAGAGAAGAATCCGAGGGAAAACCGCTTTTCGCGCGTTCGTTTTGCCGCCAACCACGCGTCAGACACTGCGCGCAGTTCCGCCAGGATGGCAGGCGCTTGATCAAGCGAGAGGATCTCAAACGTGCAGTCTGCTTTTTCCAGGCGATTGATGGCGTGTCGGTGGTTTTTTCCCATATCGCCTTTTAACGAAAACGCCGTCAGGTCGACACGAGCTTCTTCTCCCAGTTTCAACAAAGTGAGGCCAAGATCAATGTACAACGGCAAGGTCTCAGGCCCTACCTCATAGAACACAGGCCACCCACCATGCTGATCGCACAATTCGCAGAAACGCCAAGCTAACTCCTCTTGTTTCTGTACAGTTCCTACGGGATCGCCTAACACGACCCAACTACGTCCCTCCACGTCGTACATGAGAAAGGCGTCGCCGCTGTCGCTGAACAACAGCGCTTTATCGCCGAGGAGCGCGAGATGCGTTTTGGTGTCTTCGGAGCGGGCAATGATCGCACGAGCTTTGTTAAACTCTTCTGGGCTAGGCAGCGTGGGCTCCGGCGCCACAGGGCGTAACAACCGAGTAGCGGCAAACAGCAACGCTACCCCAAAAGCGCCAACCGTCGCACGCAGAAACCGTGGCGCATCGCCGAAGACCGCAAATTTCCACCAGAGCTCGTTTGCATATCCCACATGTTTATGAGCGAAGAGACCGAGCCAGACCGATCCGCACAGGACGGTAACGATGGCGGCAATCCACCCCGGGTTGAATCGTTCACTAATCAATGAGGCTTTGCGATAAAAAGAGGAACGACACGGCCAGAGCGCTCCCAGCATGAACGCTAGAATACACGCCTCTTCGTAATCGCCTCCTTTGAGGAGCGAAAATGTTATGCCGCCAACGAGCAGGAAAATTGCGCCGTGGTAAGCAACATCCAGTCGTTGTTGGAGGCCGTGCGCCAGCAGGAGCAAGCCGACTCCGGCAACACTGCCAAGAAAATGCGACGCTTCAATCACGGGTAGCGGGACAATATCTTTCAACCACGCCAAGCGAGTATGTAGCGCCGGTGTGGCGCCGGAAAATAGCAGCACCGCGCCACTCACAAACGTGCTAACCGCTAGCACCTGGGGCGTTAACACAGAAGACCAGCTTCCCGCCACAGCTGCAATGCGACCAATGGCCTCCCGTCTTTGCAGGAGTTCATGCGCCGCCAGCATCGCGGTGGCTATCCCTAGCGGCAACAAATAATAAATGCCGCGATACGCTACTAAGGAACTCAACACGGCAGGCGTTGGTAACGCTGGCGTCAAGAACACAAGTACTACTGCCTCAAATACCCCCAGGCCGCCCGGTACCTGACTGCTCACTCCAGCTATCTGCGCCAGAAGAAAGATTCCCAGGAAATACGGGAACGAAAAATGATGTCCAGCTGGCAGTAACACGTAAAGAACTCCGCCAGCGCAGATCCAATCGAGCGATGAGAGCCCGATTTGCGCCAGCGCCAGCCGTGGCGGCGGCAGCGGCGCCTTCCAGTCTTTTATAGTGAGCGGTTCTTTGCGCAGCGTACTCAACACCACATAGCCCCCCACCAGAACAAGAAAGAGCGCCCCAAGGAAATGTAAGGACGCGAAGGGTAAACTGAGCGCAGGGGGCAACGTGAGCGGTTCGTAGAGAAAAACGAGGCCGCCAAGCAGCAACACTCCAAACCACAAGGTCACCCCATTAAAAGCCACAACGGTGGCGATTTCGCTCGCTGAGAGCCCCCACGTAGAGTACAACCGATAGCGCATCGATGCGCCGCTCAGCAGCGCGAGACCGACATTATGGCTAAAGGCCGTGCTGAGAAACGACGAAAGCGCAATCTTTGGATAGCTCAACGAATAGTGGAGGTAGTGAAACGCTAATGTATCATGGCCAGTGAGAATAAAATAACTCAGGACCGTCAATAGTAATGCCTGCAGCAGACTGCTGGCTGGGATCGTTTGCACCTCGTGGACGATGTCACGATAGTGATGCTGGGCCAGTTGGTAGTGTAGCACCCACAAGACAATGAGAAATAATCCCACTCCTAACGCCGGGCTCAAGCGATGCGCCCATTGGCTGTTCAGTCGCACTCGTTCTCTCTTTCTCCACCTCTGCCGTTCGAGCGGAGCGCTGAGTATGACACCCGATAAACTCCTCGGCCCTGACGAGGGAACGATGGGGGTGGCTATTCGTTAGCTCTGCTGTTTGCCTAGCGTACTTGTGCCTTTCGTCCTACATCTTCTTGTGGCGCCGCCATTCGCAAAGAGAGTCGTGTCTGCGGCTGGTCTTCAGCCGCCATGATCCCCCCGTAAAAAGGTGGTGATCTTTTCATACGCCTGCGGATCTTGCACGAAGAATAAATGTCCGCCTTCGAAGAGTTCAAGTTTGGCGTTGGGGATCTGCTTCAGCATTGCTTCTTGATTGGCGACCGAGGCGATACCGTCATACCGACCGCTGCAAATAAGCACGGGCATCTTGAGTGTCGGTAAACGGCTGTAGGTATCATGAGCTTTACGCGCTTCGATCTGTCTGCGCGCGCCACTAGCGCGGTTCGGCTCGTTTGCCCCAATCTTGAAACCGGCAAGAGTTTCGTTGACAAGCGTTTGGAACTCTTGTGCGTGTGCTGCTTGCCAAGTTGCATTGCGGCGTTCATCCACAAGTGTCACGACTTTTCGCACATATTCCTCCATGGAGAGTCCGGTGAGTTCATGCAGCGGGTAGGATGCGCCGCCGGTCCCGCCGCTGCTGGTGCAGCAGAGCACGAGTTTTTCAACGCGATGCTGATAGCGGATTGCGAATTCTTGCGCCACCATGCCACCGAAGGAGACACCGATGACCGTACACCGATCCCATTCGAGAGTTTGTAAGAGCGCGTCGGCGTCAGCCGCGTAATCCGCCATGGTGTAGGGAATATCTGGGCGGTCAGTTTGACCGAGGCCGCGTTGGTCATAGGACAGGACTTCGAAGTGTTTGGTCAACGGCCAGTCAAAGGCATTGGGCGAGCGACGCAAATCACTGCCTGTGCCGCTGATGAAGAGCACCCGTGGGCCGCTGCCACGGATTTCGTAGTACATGTGAAGGTCGCGAACGGTAGTGAATGGCATGGCGTGTCTCCTTTTTTCCGGGAAGGGAAGCTATTGTTAATGTAAATCAAGTTACGGAACCTTGGTGCACTTTACAAGGAAACCCTGCATAAGTGTCATACTGAGCCGTTTATAGCGCGGGGCATTAAACGCAGAGACAGTAGACTTCTTCCGCTTCGTTATTCTTCTGAAAAGTAGGGGCGAACGGCTGTTCGTCCCTACGGACTCGCCCGGAATGACGGGCTGCTACGCATGGCTGGGTTGGGTAAAGGTGGTGTTTCTGAGCAGCTGCGCGAAGAATTTCATGCTCCATCCATATGCACCTTCCGTCTGAGGAAAAGCCACTGGCCGTTGTGTTTGACCAGATCGTCCTCATACTCACCGGCAATGGCGATTTTGCTACCGCCTTCCTTGGTTGTTGAAGTCATCATTAGAAAGCAACGAGATTTTGCACGATCACCATTGACCTCGGTCTGAATATTGGTCACGTAGTGTCGCAGGTTCGGCGAGGTTTCGAGGAGTTTTTTGACATCCGTCGTGAAGCGCGCCAACTCACCATGCGCGGCATACTGGCCAATCATGCCGTCGAAGACGCCTTCCGGCGCGAAGCAATTGGCCCACCCTTGAAAGTCGTTATGATCAATCGCCCAGTTGTAGCGGATAATCAGATCGGCGATAGCTTCCTTCTCTCGTCTCATCGCTTCATCAGTCATAGTATCCTCCTTCTGTAATTGCTTATTTTTTTGTTGTGGTGCGTGTATTGACGCCTGGAC
>JBFWZL010000411.1:0-6037 GCA_050185455.1 Binatia bacterium
ACTGTATTGCCTACAGCAGATTGCCGTTCGGTCCATCGTTGTGTCATAAATCTACCTCTAAACTGTCTTTTCTATCTATACTAGCCAACTGCTCTCGCTAAGAAAGACCGAAAGGCTCACGCGCCCTATCGAGAGATCAAAAGACCGTCAAAGGTAAAGCTGCGGATCTACCCGACCGGTCCCTTGACCTCGTTAAGGCTGGAATGGTACCGGAAAGCATCTGTTTCTGGTGAAGACAAAGAGTAGGAGGGAGGCTCCATGACGACTGATCTTACTCATCTCGATGCGACCACTCAAGCGGAGCTTATCCGCTCAGGTGAAATGACGCCGTTGGAACTTGTTGATGCGGCAATCGCCCGGATTGAGAAGCTCAATCCGCAACTGAACGCGGTCATCATTCCCCTATTCGAGAAGGCGCGCATGCAAGCCAAAAGTCCAACGCTTTCGAACGGTCCCTTTCGTGGCGTCCCCCTCGTACTGAAAGATTTAGTCTGCGCCACGGCGGGAGATCCGTCCCACAACGGTTTGCGCATCCTGAAGAATATGAACCATGTATCCCTTCACGATACCTTCCTGGCCGCTAAATTCAAAGCCGCTGGATTTATATGTGTCGGCAGAACCAATACGCCAGAGTTAGGACTCATTCCCACCACCGAACCTCAAGCCTACGGACCATCGCGCAATCCCTGGAACCTCAATCATTCCACCGGCGGTTCAAGCGGCGGCTCAGCCGCAGCCGTGGCCGCGGGTTTGGTTTCCGTAGGCCACGCGAACGATGGCGGCGGCTCCATCCGGGTGCCGGCAAGTGAATGTGGTCTCGTCGGGCTCAAACCTTCGCGGGGTCGAGTTTCGCTTGGTCCGGATTTTGGTGAAATGTGGCAAGGGTTCGCGATCGAAGGCGTAGTCACGCGTTCCGTGCGTGACACCGCAGGAGTCCTTGACGCTATCGCCGGCAACATGCCAGGCGATCCGTATGCCGCGCCGCCACAACAACGCCCCTTCGTGCAGGAAGTAGGCACTAACGCGGGAAAGCTGCGCATTGGGTTCATCAAACGTTCACCCCAAGGCAGCGCTCCTCTTCACGCAGACTGTATCGTCGCCGTCGAAGAAACCGCCCGACTCCTGGCGTCTCTGGGTCACACAGTAGAAGAGACGCATCCCGCAGCGTTGGATGAAACCGAGTTTTTGGCGCATTTTGGCGCCATCGTGACGGCACACGCCCATGCAGCCCTGGAAGCGTTGGGACAGCAAGTTGGTCGGACCATTACCCAAAACGATGTCGAAGCATGGACGTGGGCGAATGCTGAACGCGGGCGCAAGTGCTCGGCGGGTCAGTATGTCGTCGCGCTCAACTGGCTGCAGACGTGGTCCCGTCGTGTAGCGCAGTGGTGGGCGGAGGGTTTTGATCTTTTGTTGACATCGACTATGGGCACTCCGCCACCACCTTTGGGGGAGTTAGTCGCTACCAGTGAAACGGTCAGAGTTGTCGCTAAACGAGTGTACAGACTAATGCAGTTCACGCCGCAGTACAATATCACCGGACAGCCAGCAATCTCGCTACCGCTGCATTGGAACGCCGCCGGACTCCCGATTGGGGTTCAGCTTGTTTCCGCGTTCGGACGGGAGGATCAGCTAATTCAGATCTCAGCGCAGCTCGAGCAGGCTCGTCCATGGAAGGATAAATGGCCAGGTGTGCATGCTTGAGAAAGAAGAGACAAGGGGATTAAGCCTCTTGTCTGAACTACACCTTACCCTCCTACTCCATTGCACGGCTCTTGATAGGTTTGTCATTCTGAGGCTGTAAGCTGAAGAAGCTCATGAACGGTCCCTATCATGCGAGATGCTTCGCCTCCGCTATATTTCGGTTCAAGATGACACCCTTCATTTTCCCTACCATGCGGTACTACTTTTTTCCTGCCCTATTCGTCTCGCTCGTGTAAATCGTCTCGATCCACCTCTCCACCGTTATGAACTCATCAGCCCAGGACTGCCATTCCTCCGGCAGTCCTGCATTTTTGAGTTCGTCGAGACTTTTCTTTATTGCATCTCGCCTACCGATCTTTTCTCTGAGGGGAGAGGGATAATGTAAGAGACCTGACCGCAGAAAAACCATTACGGTTGAATTGGATACAACCGCAGCGCGTTATCCCACATCATTTTTTTCTTACTTTCCAAAGAGACACCCTGCAGCTCCATAACCTCTTTCACCGCGACCGCGTAACGACGCCCTTCCGGATGGCCGAAATCGGTGGCGGTTACAAGGTTGTCATCACCCAAATATTCGATCACTTGCTTGATACCAGGATCGTCCGGATCAGCGGCAATGAAGCACTGCCGTTTGAAGTACTCCATAGGATGTAGCTTCAGCCCCGGAATATCTAAGCCGCGGAAGCCGCCTTGTACACTTGCGGCGAGACGATCGAGCCAGAAGGGCACCCAGCCGGCGCCGGACTCTAAATGTACAACTTTGAGCTTGGGATGGCGCTCCAACACACCTCCCATAATCAGCGCAGTAGAGGCAAGGATGTTGCCGATGGTAAACGCTACCGTTGTTTGCGCCGTTCGCAACCGCGGTAGATAGTAATAAAGCATCTCGTCGGCGGTAGTGCCCGTGCCAGTATGAACAGCAAGCGGCACGTTGAGGTCTTCTAAAGCGTTCCACAACGGTTCGTAAAAGTCATCATAGAGTCTATGCTCACCAACCGGCACCGGGTTGATGTGCACCGCCTTGAAATCGAACTCTTTGACACAGCGGCGCGCTTCGCGAGCGGCTTCTTCCGCATTCCGCAAATCCACCGAGGCCGCGCCGAACACGCGCCCTTCCGTGGCGGAACAGAAATCGTGGAGCCAGTTGTTGTAAGCGCGACGATACGCTGCCGCTCTATCGGCTTCGAGGTCAGGCACAGCAGTCGTCAACAACCCAGCGGAAGGATACACGACCATATAGTCGATCCCGGTCCGCTCCATCGCCAGTTTATACATCTCAGGAGGAAACCCCTGACGCGCGAATTCCGCATAAGCATCGTCCTGCCCTGGTAAAGCAATACGCGCCCCAGCCTCAAGCGAAGCAAAATGAGAATGTTGATCGATGGTATTCTTGCCCGTCAGTGGATCACGGCCAAAGGGCATCAGGTACTCACCGCCATGAGGCGCGGGGATTTTCAGCTCAAAGCCGAACGCCAACGGTTCGCCTTGATAATCGGCGCAGGCGTAGGGCATACGATCGCGAAATTTGGGCTCCAGGTACTTCTCGAACATATCTACCGGTTCTATGACGTGCGCATCACTGTCAATGAAGGGATAACGTTCGGGCATGGCTCATCCTCCTTTTCTATTCGCTATAGCGTGTGACGTGAGCCGAAGCTCTAGCGTTCACGTCACACGTATTACGCCCCACGCTCTACGTCTACCCCAACACAACCAGCGCAACGCCAACGATCACCAGCATGACGCCAGGCAACTGCCGCCACACCTCCAGTTCACGCCAGATGCGGATCGCCAACACTACGGCGAACATAGACTCGATGCTCCCTACTGCTTTGACATACGCAACGAATGTCAGCGAATACGACCAAAACCAACAAATACTCCCGCTAAACGCCGCAAAACCAAGAATCAGCATACGCCGCCAGTGTGTCGGCACGGCGCGAAACGCCTGCGGCTGAGTCCACAACAAGGACACAGACAACAACACAACTTCCATCCAGGTCGTATGAAAAAGCGTATGTGCGGCCGCTTCGAACCGCCCCTCTCCTACTCGGGGATTAGTCAACGCAAACTGGGTATTGCCAGCTTTTAAAAAGAAGCCGGCAAACACCAAACACAGCGCGCAAGTGAGAGAAAATACAGCCCCTCTGTCGAGATGAAAGGCCCGTTTCCATCCCTCCGGACCCTGAGACCGTCCAAGATTGATCAGCAAGACGCCCAGACTACAGACAACAACGCCTGCCCATCCGCTTATTGTCGGAACCTCGGAAAACAACAAAACTCCAATAACAGCGGTGAAAACGACTTCAAGCTTATGCAGAATGATCGACTGCGCAAAATTCGAACGCTCGAACGCTTTTACCAAGGCAACATTGCCAAGCAGTTGGGCAAGCGCTGTTCCCGCACAATATAAATAGAATGGCGGCGTGAGGGTTGGCGCGCCGTTTCCGATCATGAGGACAAGCGCCAGGGAAGCCGAAAACGGCAAATTAAACGTAAAACGGGACCAACTATTCAAAGAGGGGGATATTTTGCCCGCAAGACTGCGCGCGATTCCGTTTCGCGCAGTCTGCAGACAAGTGGCAATCAGAGCAAGCAGGACCCACATCAACCGATGGCGTCCTGGACTTTCTGGGGAAACTCGCGCATCACTTTCATGACACTTTCGGGTTCCGGTCCCGGCGCCACGACGTATAGTCCAGTCACACCCAGCTCTCGATAGGTACGAATGTCAGCGGCGGAGAGCAAACGACTATCGACCATCGAGGTAATCTCTAAGGTGGAAAAATCTCGCCCGGCTTTTTCCATTAATGTTCGCAACTCGGCGAAGCGAGGCTTGACCTCTTCCAAAGCGACTGGGCCAATATGCCACCCATCGCCAAACTCCGCGACACGCTTGAGCGCCGGAGTGGACTCACCGCCTACCCAAATCGGCGGATGCGGCTTCTGCACCGGTCGCGGCGCAAAGTGGAGATCTTTATCGATCTGAACGAACTTGCCGTTGAAACGCGGCGCTTCTTTCGTCCATACTTCTTTCATCACGGCAATGTACTCGCGCGTGCGCGGCGCCCGTTCCTTAAAGGGAATACCCAACAAGCGAAATTCTTCTTCCATCCAGCCAACGCCAGCGCCAAAAATGACCCGTCCCCCAGACACGACATCCAACGTCGCCACCACCCGCGCCATTTCCAGAGGATGACGATACGGCACGATGGTGACGCTTGTCCCCAAACGCACTTTCTTCGTCACCGGAATCAGCAACGCGAGCACGGTGAACGCGTCTAACCAATCAATCGTCGTAAACACCGCGTAAGGATCAGCACCCAGCGACTTCGAAAATTTCGTGTAGGGATATTCGGAAGCGATTTGTTTAGGAATGGTGATGTGATCGCCAGTGATGATCCCATCGTAGCCAAGCTCTTCAGCCAGCTCACCAATCATTTTCACTCCGGCAGTGGTGCGTAACGCCGCTGCACCTCCTAAATGGACTCCGTAACGCATACAGGTTCCTCCTTAACTCCTCATACTTTGCGACTCATATAAAAATCTTCGCCTCGATCCTTGCATTAGCGCGGACACAGATAGAGCTATTCCCTCGCCCCTGGCGTCACCGTCATTGTCACTCGCCGCTCGCCGCGCAACACAACCATCTCCACCGGTGAGCCAATCTTCAGACCATCTAGAGCATATGTGTAGTCGTAAATGTTCTCAATCTTTTTGCCTGCCAGCTCGATAACGACATCCCTTCCTTGCACCCCCGCTTGCTCAGCGGGCCCGCCGTTAGCCACGCCGGATAGTTTGACGCCAGCCACATCAGTTTGTGCATAGTCGGGAATCGTTCCCAGGTATGCGCGGATACCAACCCGTCCGACTGCCATCGTGGGTTTTGCCATACGCTGATAGTCAGGAGCGTTCGCATCCGTCGCCAGAGACCCGGCAATCGCGGCAAATAGACGAGTGATCTTTTCCGCGCCAGCGTAGTTAATTTTATCCGCCGTATCGCGCGGCGTGTGGTAATCAACATGCGCGCCGGTAAAGGCGTTGAGAATTGGCACTTCTTTTAAATAGAAGGAAGTCGCGTCGGTCGGCAGATAGCTGTCATTCTGCACGGTGATCGGCAAACCAATCGGCGCGTTGAAACGTTCAAGTGCGGCTAGCCACTGAGAACTCGACCCGATCCCTTGCACGATTAGATTTTTCTCAAGGCGGCCAATCATGTCCATGTTCAGGTAAGCAACAATCTCCGGTCGCAACGATGCCGGCTCCGTTGGTTGATTAGCAAAAGTACGGGCAAAATAGCTGGAGCCCAAGAGACCCATTTCCTCGCCTG
>JBFWZL010000412.1:0-6031 GCA_050185455.1 Binatia bacterium
ATAATCTTGGCGGCCAGATCGTCTTCGTTGAAGACTATGACATGCACGTGGCGAAATTCTTAGTACAAGGAGTTGATATCTGGTTAAATAATCCTGTGCCTCCGCTGGAAGCGAGTGGCACGAGCGGGCAGAAAGCCTCGCTGAATGGGGTTCCCAATTTGAGTGTGGCGGATGGCTGGTGGTGTGAAGGCTATAACGGAGGGAACGGCTGGACGATAGGTGCGCCCGATCCGCATATTGGGGTTGAGGAACGCGACACACGTGATGCGCGCACGCTCTACGAACTCCTCGAACGTGAAATAGTGCCGCTATACTATCAGCGAGACGCCGATGGCGTCCCCCGGGGATGGATGCGTGTGGTCAAAGAGGCGATCTGCTCAATCGCGCCGACGTTCTCAGCGCGACGGATGGTGAAAGAGTACGTGGAGCGCTTCTACGCCCCAGCGCTCCAATTCAGAAATGGGAAGTAACCATGTTTAGGAAAGAAGGCGGAATCCCACTTTGATTTTCACTTGGAATTGACTAATTTTGCCTTCTGCAATTAGTCCGCGCGATTCGATGATCTCGAACCAATCCAAATTTTTCAGGGTCTGATTCGCGCGGGCGATCGCGTTCTGGACCGCTTCTTCAATCGAATTGGAGGAGACGCCGACGAGTTCGATAAGTTTATAGGTCTTCTCTTGCATGATATTTCCCTCCGTTCACGAACATTATGACCACCACGACACGGTTACTCGCGGACCCACGCGCGCATTTCTTCGTCCGTCAAATAGCGGAAGCCGACGTCTAAGGTAACCTGATACTGCCCAACTTTGCCGTCGACGATCGTGCCGCGTACTTCTTTAAGTTCGAACCAGTCCAACGCTTTGAGCGTTTGATTTGACCGTGCAATTGCGTTGGCCACTGCTTGCGAGATCGAGCTGTCAGAGACGCCGACGATCTCGGTGATCACATACGTCTTGTCCTGCATGCCAGACCCTCCTCTTCAGTGAAATGTTGAAAGGACTTCTTCATCTTCCCTCCCTTCGTAGGGGGGGGGGTGAGTTGCGGAACAACGCGAGGGCATTTTCCTCCCTTCGGTGACGAATTGTCAAGGACTTCACAGAATGTTCTTCACGGTCTGAATGACGGTTTGTTCAGGTTTTATTATTTTTTCTTGAACAATGCTTCTAGTTGAGCCCGAGCGTTGACGACGACGGAGGAAGATTGTTGTGGCTGACGGGTCTCAATGAAGGCGAAATACTCGCAAAAATTCCCTGTTTCCTTGTCGAGGACGCGATCCGCGTTTGGTTCACGACAAGCATTGGCAGACTGGGGATCATAAAATATGCAATTCAGACAACAGTGCAGATCGGCTCCGCAGCCTGAACAGGCGTCGCGTCGACCGATGCGATGCTTGCTGTCGATTGTTTGCTGACAGTGATGGCAGGTCTTCATCGCTTCATCCTTCGTCGATCACTTTTTTTCGTTTTCAGCTATGCGCTTGAAGCACTTCCTTCGCTGGAACGTTGTTGGTATCATGACCTCACTCTCACTCAAGCAAACAATGAGCATTGTCAATATTCAAGCCCTAATCGATCGTTACCGTACCTTCCTTCGGGTCGAAAAGAATGTTTCCGAGCATACGCTGAGAAACTATCTGAGCGACTTGTGGCAGTTTTTCGCCTTTCTGGAAAAACCGCCGGGCCAAACAGAACCTCGCTCCGTTATGGTAGAGGCGGTTGATCATCATCGCATCCAGGCGTTTCTTTCCTGGCTCTATCGCGAACACAAGAAAAGCTCAATTGGGCGAAAACTGTCCGCCATTAAAAGTTTTTTCCGGTTTTTGTTACGTGAGGGGTTACTGACGCATGACCCGACGTTGCATCTTGGCTCGCCCAAGCAGGAACACCCACTTCCTACGCATCTCACGGTGGATGACATGTTCCGCTTGCTTGAGGCTCCATCACCAGATACTCCAGCGGGAGTGCGGGACCGGGCCATCCTGGAAGTTTTGTACTCGTGCGGCTTACGCGTCAGTGAATTGGTAGGATTGAGTTGGGAAGATATTACTCCTACGCTTGAAGTCGTGCGTGTACGAGGAAAAGGGAATAAAGAACGGATCGTGCCTATTGGTCGGAAAGCGCTGGACGCCTTGGAGTCCTATCGCGCCCAGATTCCCATGTTAGTCACGTCAGGCAATCGTGGCGCGGTGACCGTAACCTCTTCATCCGCCTCTCCAGTTTTTCTCAACAGCAGAGGGGGACGGTTGACGACCCGGAGCGTAGCTCGGTTAGTGGGTGGTTACGCGCGGGGGTGTGGTATCGCCTTACCGACGAGTCCGCATGCGCTCCGACATTCTTTTGCCACACATCTCTTAGACGCGGGTGCGGATCTGCGAGCGATTCAAGAATTATTGGGACATGCAAGTTTATCGACCACACAGAAGTATACCCATGTCAATCTCGATCGACTCATGCAGGTATATGACAAAGCGCATCCACGCGCATAACCCAGTACAGAGTGTTAAGTAATGAGTAACGAGTCAACAAGAACGCAAAGGGCTTTCCTAGTTTTCTACTGCCTACTGGGGAGGTGACGATGAGTGGGGAGATACACGGTACGACTATTCTCTGTGTACGATACAAGGGAAGTGTCGTTATGGCGAGCGATGGACAGGTCAGTCTCGGTAATACAGTAGTAAAACGTACGGCGCGAAAAATTCGCCGACTCTCCCAAGGTCGCGTCTTGGCGGGGTTTGCGGGGAGCACGGCGGATGGCCTGACGCTGTGTGAAAAATTCGAGAAAAAATTAGACGAGTACAACGGCAACCTGCGTCGCGCCGCCGTGGAGTTGGCGCGCGACTGGCGAGCGGATCGGGTGCTGCGTCGCCTTGAGGCGCTTATGGCGGTGGCTGATCGTGAATCATCTCTCTTGCTCTCTGGTGGAGGGGATGTGATAGAACCTGACGATGGCATCGTGGCGATCGGTTCCGGGGGCAATTACGCACTTGCCGCCGCCCGGGTTTTAGTGAAGCACGCAGACTTAGACGCTCGCACAATCGTTTTGGAAGCAATGCGCGCTGCGGCTGAGATCTGTATATATACGAATGAGCAAATTGTCCTTGAGGAGTTGTAACGTGATAGACGCCGCTGACCGTTCTCCAACGTTGGCTGATGAAGCAAGCATGCATGTCATGACCCCGCGCGAGATCGTGTCTGAACTGGACCGCTACATCATCGGCCAACGTAAAGCTAAACGCGCTGTTGCCATTGCGCTGCGGAACCGCTGGCGTCGACAACAAGTGCCGGAAGACTTGCGCGATGAGATCGCACCGAAAAATATCCTGATGATCGGTCCTACCGGTGTGGGAAAAACCGAGATCGCGCGGCGGCTCGCCCGGCTCGCCCAAGCGCCGTTCATCAAGGTTGAGGCGTCAAAGTTCACCGAAGTGGGATACGTTGGCCGTGATGTTGAATCAATGGTGCGCGATCTGGTCGAGCTGTCGGTGAATATGGTCAAACAGGAAGCCCGAGAACACATTCGCCTCAAGGCGCGAGAACAAGCGGAAGAACGCGTGCTCGATCTTTTATTGCCTCCATCTCCGCCACGGTCGGGTCTTAACGGTGAGACGGAATCCGCCTCGCCGACTCAGAACACAAGAGAGAAAATGCGTCGCATGCTCCGTGGTGGGAAACTGGACGGCCGTGAAGTGGAAATCGAGGTGACGAAATCCGCGATGCCCTTCATTGAAGTCATGGCTCCGCAAGGAATGGAGGATATGGAGAATCAATTGAAAGATATGTTCTCCAATCTTATGCCGAAGAAAACAAAAAAACGTCGGCTCAAAGTTCCTGAAGCACTGGACTTTCTTGAACAGGAAGAAGCGGAAAAGTTGGTTGATATGGAAGCGGTCGTGCGCGAGGCGGTTGAGCGGGCGGAACAGAACGGGATCATCTTTGTCGATGAGATCGATAAAATCGCGAGTCGCGATGGCATGCATGGGCCAGACGTATCTCGTCAGGGGGTCCAACGTGACCTTTTGCCCTTAGTGGAAGGCTGCACTGTGAATACTAAATACGGCATGGTGCACACCGACCATGTCTTGTTTGTCGCCTCCGGCGCTTTTCACATGGCTAAACCTTCGGATCTGATCCCTGAGTTCCAGGGGCGGTTTCCGATTCGCGTGGAATTAGACCCGCTTACCCAAGATGATTTCGTACGTATTCTCACCGAGCCGCGCAACGCCCTGCTGATGCAATACGTGGCGCTGCTTGAAACGGAAAAAGTCCGACTCGCGTTTCAACCCGATGCCGCAGAGGAGATCGCTCGCATCGCGGCAGTTGTGAATGAACGCACCGAGAACATTGGCGCGCGGCGATTACACACTGTAGTGGAACGGCTCCTCGAAGATCTCTCGTTCGACGGACCTGAACTGAGCGGTAAAGAAGTGAAGATCGATGCGCAATACGTGAAAGATAAACTCGACGCGATCGTGAAAGATGAAGATCTGTCGCGGTATATTCTGTAGATAGCTGTTAGTTCTTAGCTTTTAGTCAGAAAGGGAGAATTTGTGCTAATAGCTAAAGGCTAACAGCTACTTGTCAAAAACTCCAATCATGCAAAATCCGCTCGCGCAACCGTTCGATCTCACTTTTCTTATTCCCGTTGCCATTCGGTTTTGCCTGGGATTCAAGGAACTGGTCGTTCATGCGCATAAGACGACCAGCCAGTAAACGTAAGAGTGCGATGCTGA
This sequence comes from Binatia bacterium, assembly GCA_050185455.1. GTDB lineage: Bacteria > Desulfobacterota > Binatia > Bin18 > Bin18 > SYOC01. The sequence goes on from JBFWZL010000412.1 coordinate 4,736, forward strand.
GCTTGAATGCGCCAGGGGAGCGTTCCTGCAGTTGCTGAGTGAGAATATTGCCAGTGAGGAGGATGACTGAGGTTTCCTTGCGAGCTTTGAGACTTGCTGTACACGGAGTTCCCATGATCCAGGAAAGCTCTCCGAGTAAGGCCCCATTGGTGAGACTTGCTAGCACGTGAGTGTCACCGTCAGTCCCTTTCTTCAAAACTTCAATTTCTCCGCTCACGAGAAAATACAGATTTCCGTCTTGTTCACCTTCTTTGCAAAGAAACGTTCCGGGGGAGAATTGCTGCTCACTGGCGTTGGCGAAGAGATCAATGAGCTCGCCGTTACTAAAATCATTGAGAACTGGGAGTTGTCGTAAAACATTAAGATCCATCTCGTTGCACCTCCACTAAATGCCGCGCATGACTGTGGCTTTGGCGACTCGGCCTAAAGCTAGAATGTACGCGGCCGTGCGCAAGGGAACCTGACGGCTCTGCGCCAAGTTCCTTACGTCACGGTAGGATTTCGCCATTGTCGTTTTCAATTCCTGGTTCACTCGCTCACCGTCCCAGCGGAATTGCTGGATATTCTGCGCCCATTCAAAATAAGACACGGTCACACCACCGGCATTGGCGAGAATGTCTGGGACGACCGGAATCTCGCGTTTCTGAAAAACGGCGTCGCCTTCAGGTGTTGTCGGAGCGTTCGCGGCTTCAATAACAACCTTAGCTTGAAGGGCCTTAGCTCGGGTTGCGTCTAAAACACCGCCTAGCGCCGCAGGGATGAATACGTCGCAGGGCAGGGAGAAAATATCATCGCCCGTGATGGCTTCCGCATCGGAAAATCCTTTAAGCGTTCGCTGTACACGAACATAATCGAAGAGTTCGAGGATAGGTAGCCCATCCGGTCTGTATAAGCCGCCAGTTACATCACTGACTGCGATCACAGTTGCGCCCATCTGGTGGAGAAATAAGGCGGCGAAGGAACCGACATTGCCGAAACCCTGGATGCTGACTCTGGCGCCTTGCAGCGGTTTGCCCATGTCCGCCATAATGTCAGCGGCGACAAAAGCAACCCCACGCCCGGTAGCTTCTTCTCGTCCCAGCGAGCCGTGAAGATCAATGGGCTTTCCCGTCACGACCGCTGGCGAGAACCCGTAGAAACGTGAATATTCGTCCATGACCCAAGCCATAACCTGGGCATTTGTGTTTACGTCCGGCGCCGGAATATCAACGTTAGGTCCAATAATCTCTTTGATATTGCTCACAAATCTTCGTGTTATACGTTCCAGTTCGCGCGAACTTAGCGTCGAGGGATCAC
>JBFWZL010000413.1:0-6030 GCA_050185455.1 Binatia bacterium
CTGATATGCCAAGGGCGGCGATACTTCAGGAAATGCGACCAAATGGCGTACTGCGAGAAGAAATCAAAGCGCTTATTCAGGAAAATGGCGCGTATATTATTGTCAGCTCCAATGGTTCCACGACAGAGACCGCTCTCAAGAACCGTATTGAAGCCATGAAGGAGGCAGTGTCCGATGGAGAAAACTATCAAAATCTTCATTTGGATTTCTTGGATCGAGGGCGCGTTGCGACGTGGGTTCGTTCTCATCCGTCCTTGATTCTCTGGGTGCGCAACAAAATAGGTAGGTCTCTGCAGGGATGGCGTCCCTACGAGAACTGGGCAAACGCTCCGGGCGGAGTCGAGGAAGAGTATCTTCTGGATGACAGCTTAAGGCTGCATGATGGGACCAAATCCATAGACAAAGGACTCTCGGTCGAAGACGGTCTGCTGAAGCTCCGGTCCGCTCTATCTACACCAGGCGCGCCCGTGCGACTGACCGGGTTATCAGGAGTAGGGAAAACACGGCTGGTCCAGGCGTTATTCGATCAAAGAGTTGGTGAACACGTGCTCAACCCCTCTCAAGCATTTTACACCGACATGTCGGATGGCCCCGTACCCGATCCCAGCACGCTCGCCAATCAATTCATCACCGATAAAACAAGGGCAATACTGATTGTCGATAACTGTCCGCCCGATTTGCATCACCGGTTGACACAAACCTGTTCTAGACCGCAGAGCACGGTCAGTCTACTGACGGTCGAATATGATGTGCGTGATGATCTTCCAGAGGCAACAAGTGTATTTAGGCTTGAACCGGCCAGCGAAGAGATTATCGAAAAACTGATCGAAAAGCGCTTTTCGCATATCAGCCAAGTCGATGCGCGGACAATCGCAGGCTTCTCAGGCGGGAATGCGCGCGTGGCCATCGTACTTGCCCACACAGTACAACCTGGTGAAACGCTGTCAGGTTTTCGTGACGAAGCACTATTTAAGAGACTCTTCTGGCAGCGACATTACCAGAGTGAGAGCCTCCTTGAGTCTGCGGCAGTATGCTCGCTCGTTTATTCATTCGAAGGTGTGGACGCCAATTCTGAAAAATCAGAGCTCCGATTCCTCTCGTCTTTCATCAATAAGTCCGGAGCCGAGCTATACCAGGATGTGGCAGAGCTTAAGAGGCGAGACCTTATTCAATCACGGAGTGTGTGGAGGGCTGTGTTGCCGCACGCCATCGCCAACCGCCTTGCCAGACGCGCGCTTGAATCCATACCGAAAGATATCTTTGTGTCGAGATTTCTCAACAGTGGCTCAGAGCGGATGATTAGGTCGTTCACCCACCGTCTCAGTTATCTCCATGACTGCCAAACGGCTATTGAAATCGTGAATGATTGGCTTGGGCAGGACGGCTATATCGGAAAATCAATCTGTCATCTAAATGATCTAGATCTCAATATTCTCAGAAACATTGCACCAGTCTCACCCGAGAAAACCCTGGACGCGATAGAACGGGCCGCAAATCAGTCAGAAGGAGATTTGTTTACATCGAGGGAAAATTCTCATTACACTACGTTTGTCCGTCTCCTTCGGCACTTAGCGTACGATCCAGTGTTGTTTGAGAGAAGTGTAAAACTGTTATGCCGCTATGCACTATCGGAAGGCAAGGACGAAAAAAATAACTCTACACGCAATGTTCTCGAATCCCTTTTTTATATTTACCTGTCCGGTACTCATGCCCCTGTAGAAGCAAGAGCAGGAATCATTGAGGAATTGGTAGATGCTGAAAATCAGGACAAGCAGGAGCTCGGGCTTCGCCTTCTCGATGCCGCGCTAGAAACCTGGCATTTTAGCTCGTCTTATGGGTTTGGCTTTGGGGCTTGGCCCAGGGATTATGGGTATCACCCAGAAACACAAGAAGAAATTACCCACTGGTTCGCTACCTTTATAGGTATTTGCACCCGCCTTACCCTTTCCTGCCAGCCAATTGCCGAACAAGCAAGAAAATTATTGGCTAAGAATCTGCGCGGTTTATGGACAAAAGCAGAGATGTTTGATGTTTTGGAGGAATCAGCTAAACAAATTCAAGAACAAAGAGCATGGAATGAGGGTTGGCTCGCAGTTCGCGGAATCCTCAGGTTTGATGGCAAGGACTTTAACCAGGAAATCAAGGAAAGGCTTCACCGACTAGGAAACCTCTTAAAGCCTGTTAATCTCTTGGAACAAGCTCGCACGTTCGCGCTTTCAGAGCAACACGGAGCTTTTGCCCTGGAGGATGATTTTGATGATCATGAAGACGCCTCCGCTGGTTGGCATCGAGCGGAAGAAACAACCCGCAAAATCGGTGCTCAAGTAGCGCAAAAGATTGATGAGCTTCAGGACTTGTTGCCTGATCTCGTATCTACGGATGGTGCGAGGTTATATTCCTTTGGTCGCGGACTTGCGGACGGATGTAGCAATAAACAAGAGTTCTTGCAGATTTTGCGTACTGCACTCGAAAAGACGCCTCCTGAAAAACGCCGGATTAACATTATTCGTGGATTTCTTGCCTCATGCGCGGAAAGTGATCTTTCGTTCTACAACTCTATGCTTGATGGTTTGGTCAGTGATGACGTACTCGGGGAATGGTTTCCGATTTTGCAGACGACCTCGACCATAGACCAGCGAGGCGTCGAACGATTACACGAAGCCCTAGACCTTGGAAAAGCGCGGATTCATATGTTTCAGGTTCTTGCTTGGGGGCGTGCCCATGAATCCATAAGTGATGATGAATTGGCTGGGCTTTTGACGAAAATTTGTTCGAAAGGAGATGGCATCGGTGTTATCATTGAAATCCTTCGTATGCGGTTCCACGGCCGAAATACGGAATCCCCAAAATGTTCTGATAATTTGCTGGCGGTGGCGCGGGAGGTGCTGTCGATGTACCCCTTTGCTGGAGAACGGAGGGGATCGCACGAACACGATCACGTTTTGGCCGAGATAGCCCACATATGTCTTAACGGAAAAGACGGCGCTCGTGCCGCCACACACGTAAGTCAGCACCTTGCAAGGGCAATTATGGAGCACAGAATTTACGCCTTTGACTATCCCAGGCTGCGCAGCAGTCTTGCTCAAGCTCAGCCCGCAATGTTTCTAGAGGTATTTTTGGGAGGCAATACGCTTGAGGACTATCAGCGCAGAAGGTTGGTCTCCTATGACTCTGATAGCTATGAGAATCCACTCAATCAGATCCCGGACGAGGCGCTTCTCTCCTGGTGTGAGAATGAGCCAACCGCTCGCTATCCGTTAGTGGCCTCGGTGATTGAGGCGTTCGAGAAATCGAACGACACAGACAAATTGAAATGGAAGCCTGTTGTGTATGCCATATTCGAACGAGCGCCAAATTTAGGCGCTGTCCTTGAACATCTCTCCGATGCGATAGAGCCGATGGCATGGAGTGGTTCGCGAGCAGATATTCTGCAGACTCGGTCTGCTCTGTTTCAGAATCTTTTTCAGCACGACAACGCAGAGATTAGGGCGTGGTCTAGAAGTCAGTATGTGGCTCTTCAAGAAGAAATCAAAAGAGAACGTGAATGGGAGGAACGTCAGAACGTTGAACGAAATGAGAGGTTTGAGTGAGACACTTAGCCTGAAAGAATTTGTTATCGAAAATCCGCTTTCGGTCTTTGGCTTCCTAATTCTTTTCTATGATGGAATGTATCGGGCATTTTACAATCAACGTAGAGCAACGATTTCAATACGGACCGGTTCTTTCGCTGCGTTACAAAATCAACTGTTCCTCTGAAGTTTAACTGTTACAATTCCCTTTACGTGAAGACAAGCTCGGACGTTCATTCCTCGTGTAGAAAGGAGATCTCTCCAATGCTGAGCGAAACGCGTTACGAACATATTATTCTCGATGAAGCGCACGTGCCGTTGATTGCGGGCACGCGAGTGAAAGTCATTGAACTCGTGCTGGATCACCTTGCCTATGGCTGGAGCCCGGAAGAACTTCATTTCCAACATCCTCATCTGACAATGGGACAGATCCACTCTGCGCTGGCGTACTATTGGGATCATAAAACCGAGCTTGATCAAGACTTGGAACGGCGGCTACAGCTCGTTGACCAGTTAAAGCAAACGGCGCCCTCTTCCCCGTTGGTGGAGCGGTTGAAGGCGCGAAGGCTGAGTTGATGTCCATTGCCTTCTACCTGGACCAACATGTTCCCCGAGCGATCACGGTGGGACTGCGACTCCGTGGCGTCGAGGTGCTCACTGCGTACAAAGACGGCGCCAGTGAACTTGAGGATGGTAAACTACTGGATCGAGCTGGGGAATTGGAGCGAGTGCTGTTCACGCGCGATGATGATCTCTTAGCTGAGGCGACGAAACGACAAAGAGCAGACATCCCGTTCTGTGGGATTGTGTACGCGCATCAACTGTGGGTGTCGATCGGGAGGTGTGTAGAAGATTTGGAATTGATCGCGAAGGCCGGAGAACCTGCAGATCTTATGAATCAGGTCGTCTTCTTATCGTTCGGGGAGTGAGAAGGGCTACTTCGTCTAATAAACGGCGCGCGGATCGGTCAAGTCCTGCTGCGAAATTTCGGCGGTTGAGCTAGTGTCTGAGCCCTCACAACTTTGAAAGGGAACCATGGCACCTCTCCTAAACACTCTTGTACGAGTTGGTTTTGGGCTCACTATACGACCTTACCGCGCAGAGATGCCGCCATCGACCATGTACACGCCGCCTGTGCAGTAGCGGCTTTCGTCGCTGGCGAGAAACAACATGAGATTCGCCACTTCTTCCGGAGAACCGTAGCGTTGTAACGGCACAGTCGCGGCAATGCGTTCTTTGGCGTGCATGGCTGCTCCCGGCGCAAACCCTTCTTCGAGCGAGCGCATCATGCGGGTTTCAATCGGCGACGGATTCACGGTGTTGACGCGAATCTTATGCTCTGCGCCTTCCAACGCTGCCGTGCGCATCAAGCCAATCACCGCATGTTTGCTGGTGATGTAGGCGGAGACGCCAGCCGTGCCGCGAATGCCTGCGACGGATGAGGTGATAATGATGCTGCCGCCGCCGCGTTTTTGTATTTCTGGCATGAGATATTTGATGCCCAGCCAGACGCCACGGACGTTCACCGCTATAACTTTGTCAAAAATATCGACGGGGTAGTCCGTGATTGGTTGCACGACACCTTCAATGCCCGCGTTCTGCAAGGAAATATCAACGCCGCCATAGCGCTCGACAGCCGTGTGGACGTACGCTTGCACCTGCTCTGGTTGTGTGACATCGGCGACCGTATAGCTCACGGCGTCACCGCCAATGTCCTGTACGGCTTTCTTCAAGGGCTCTTCCTGCATATCGACCAGGAGTACTCGTGCGCCTTCGCGGACAAAGATACGGCCCGCCTCGGCGCCTATGCCTCCTGATCCTCCAGTAATAATCGCTACCTTACCATCCAGTCGTCCCATGTGTCCTCCGTTGAAAAGATCGTAGGGTGCGCACTGTGCGCCGACAAATGGTGCGTGAATCGCACCCTACCATTGTTAGGATGCAATATCTGGGCGTTGCTTCCCGAATCCCGTTGCTTGCTCGAACGCGAATGCGAGTTGGAGTACCCCCCAGTCGTCATGATGCCGTCCGACAATTTGTACGCCGACCGGCAAGCCCTCCGGTGTAAAACCGCACGGCACGGAGATCGCCGGCAAACCGGTAACGCTGATGTAGTAACAGGACCGCATCCAGTCCAGATAGGTTTCCAGTTTCACGCCGTTGATTTCGGTGATGTAGCGCTGTTTGACGTCAAACGGGGGAACTTGCGAGACCGGGAGAATTAAAAATTCGTAGCGTTCCAGAAACTGTCGTACTCGATGATACAGCTCCGTCCGTTTTTTTTCCGCGCGGCCAATTTGTGGCCCGGTGAGCTTCGCGCCTTCCTCGATGTTCCAAATGACCGTATCTTTCATGAGGTGACGATGCGTCTTCAGCAGGTCGCCAAGAGCAAGATCGAAATACCATGCGCGCCACACCCTGAATACTTCATCCGCATCGGTGAAGTCTGGCGTTGCCTCTT
>JBFWZL010000414.1:0-5981 GCA_050185455.1 Binatia bacterium
GACCGGAGTTAACACGTGGAGAAACTTCTCTTTGAACCAGGCTTCCCCTTTCGCCCGAATAATCCATCTGCGAGAAAAATACCCGGCGACGAGGGGGAGGGCGACATAAACGCCGATAGACAACACTAGGGCTTGCCACGGGACAGGCAGCCGTCCGACGCCCAGAAGAAATCCGCCAAGCACTCCGTACAGCACCAGCATAGTCAGCGAGTTAATCGCCACCATTACCAACGTAAGCCCGTCGTTGCCTCTGGCCAGATAGCCCCACACTAATACCATGGCCGTGCACGGCGCGACGCCAAGCAGGATACATCCTGCTAAGTAGCTGCGCCACAGCGGCACTTCCAACATTTTCACACCATTGACCAACACCACCTGTCCGGAGCCGTAGATTTCCCCAACGGACAGATTGAGTCCAAAAGGCATCTTCACATGATCAATAGCGTCCGGACCAATCAAACCATAAAAAAGCGTACCCAAGCAGAACAACGAGATCGCATACATCGTAAAGGGTTTGATGGCCCAGTTGACAAAGAGCGTGAGAAAAACCGGTTTGATATTACGAGGAGCCGTCACGACTTCGGTGAAGTCTATCTTTACCATGATGGGATACATCATGAAGAAAAGACAGATTGCGATAGGAATGGAAACAACCGGCGCGTCTCCTACATAGAGCGCCAGTCCATCGAGGAAAGCGGCAGTGTTGGGCGCGACCTTGCCTAACAGAATGCCTCCTACAATACAGAGCGCCACCCACAGTGTAAGATAGCGTTCAAAGACGGACATGTCCTTGGTTGAAGGACCGATTCCACGTGCTTCCGTGGCCATGTCTATTCCTCCTTATTTGGGAGCAGAATCTGTGATGACCGGCGTCAAGCCAGCCAGTGAGGTCGCAGATGCACCTCTGTTTACTCGTAGCTGTATACTTCTCCCTTTTCAGGGAGGCATCACGAACTGACTACAGAATTGTTACAAATCAAAGAAGCTTCGGTGACAGGTCGAGCCGCATGGTCTTGTTCCGTAAGACCCGACGGAGGAACGTGATAAGCAGTGATACACTCTTCTTCAAATCCTCTCAGGACTAGGCATGGGCCTAACACTTGGAATTGTCTCGCCATTGTTGGCGCTTCGTCTCGGAGTCGCTCAACTACTGCCTGCGGCGCGATGACGCCTCCAGGGGAAATATGTTTGAGCAATCTCGCCGCCACGTGAACCATAGGGCCAATCAATGTGACAGACCTGCGCATGGGGGTCCCAATCTCGCCAATGATGACGTCTCCAACGTTGATGCTCAGCCGCGCCTGGAGGGGAAAATTTTCCTTTTCCGCGGCTGCAGCCAGCGCAGCACGAATGGTGAGCGCTGCGCTAGCTGCCTGCTCGACTGATCGAAAGTAGAGCATCGCGCCGTCTCCTTCGTAATCTTTCACATCTCCGCAGTGTGCCAAGGCACTGTCGGTCACTAATCGCATGAAACGTTGGATGATGACCAACGCCGCTTCCAGGGGCTGACGCACAATCGTGCGCGTTGAATCGGCAATATCGACAAAAAGAACGGCCAGTTCCTTTTGGATGGGCAGCCCTGGTTGTGCAAGCGAGTGAGCTACCAAACCTGGGACAAATGGCTGAACCTCAGCGAGCAGAGTGACCCGCTCGGATTTAGGCCCAGCTGGATCATGACATCGCCCCACTGGCAGTTCTCTACGCTCAAGAATGTTCATCTCATCCTCAGGGGAAATTGATATCGCGATAACATATCAATTTTCTTTGATGAGTCAATGATTAACATCATCATGTAATTGCCTTGCAACATTGCTGAAACATCGCTGTTGTATCTCTCCTGTGTTCATACCCCTTTACTCGCCGCACGGTTGGCGGTGAAATACGTTCCCTATGAAAAAAGGTCTATTGTTGTTGCTCTTTCGTTGCTCGTTCGGGATAGTTGTTGTGTCGGCCTGTACGCAAATGTCGACCGCGAAGGCGGCAGGACCGAACAATGCCGCCGACTGGTATGCCGCTGGTCGACAGACGGTGGAGGAGGCGGGCAAACTCCAAGCAAACACAGCCCAAGCGCAAAATGTGATTCTGTTCATTGGGGATGGCATGGGCATCGCCACTGTTACCGCCGCCCGCATCTTGGAGGGCCAGCGTCGTAGCGAAAGCGGCGAGGAAAACCTGCTCAGCTTTGAACACTTTCCCTATGTGGCGTTGTCAAAGACGTATAGCGTCAACCAACAAACCTCAGACTCCGCGCCCACTATGACCGCCATAATTACTGGTGTGAAAACCAAAGATCGTATGCTTTCCGTGAGTCAGGACGCACACAAAGGAGACTACACAACCGTGGCTGGCAATGAGTTAACCACACTGCTCGAGCTCGCGGAGAATAGTGGTCTTTCCACCGGCATCGTCACCACCGCGCGATTGACCCATGCCACCCCGGGGGCGTGTTACGCTCATACGGTTGATCGTGATTGGGAGTTCGACGGCAAACTCTCCCCAGCCGCGCACAAAGCGGGTTTTCCGGATATCGCCCGCCAGTTGATTGAATTCAGACATGGCGACGGGCTGGAAGTTGCTCTCGGCGGCGGCCGGAGTTTCTTTTTGCCGGAGACAGTGGCCGACCCGGAAGACCCTGGAAAAACCGGCAGTCGACTCGACGGTCGTGATCTGACGACAGAATGGCTGAAAAAGCCTAACGCCGTTTATGTGTGGAACAAAGCTCAATTGAATGCTGTCAATCCGGCGAATGCTGCTCATGTGCTTGGTCTTTTTGAAAGTGACCACATGAAATATGAAATCGATCGGACGACTGATGTAGCCGGCGAACCCTCACTTTCAGAGATGACCAGTAAAGCAATCGACATCCTGGCAAAAAATCCAACCGGCTTCTTCCTGATGGTGGAAAGCGGTCGAATTGATCATGCCCACCATGCCGGCAACGCCTATCGCGCCTTGACCGACACGATTGAGTTGTCCAATGCGGTCAAAGTCGCCCACGAAAAGACCGATCCGCGAAACACCTTGATTATCGTCACTGCTGACCACAGTCATACTCTCACGCTTTCAGGGTATCCTAAACGCGGAAACCCTATCTTGGGGCTCGTAATCGAACCGGACAAGGAAGAGCCGGAAAAGGATCAAATGGGCCTACCGTACACAACGCTGAATTACGCCAACGGTCCAGGCTATACTGGGACTTCCGATAAACAACCAGCTGGGACAAAGACTTATCCGCATAGACCCGGATCTTATACCCAAGCACCTCACAACAGGCCGGACCTCCAGGGCGTCGATACGGCTTCGCCTCGCTACTTGCAAGAAACCGTCTTGCCTCTCGACGCGGAAACTCATGGAGGAGAAGATGTCGCAATCTATGCGACCGGTCCGCAAGCGCATCTCATTCACGGCGTGCTAGAGCAAAATGTCATCTTCCACGTCATGAAGGCGGCGTTGTTGCCGGGGAAGCCGTAGGAACGAGTTTCCTATTTGCTCCTCTCCGCCCACACCTGCCGATCCGTCAACTTTTTTCTGGCGTTATTGTTCGTCATCATCCGTCTAGCCTTCATCTAAACTTCATCATTTTGTCACTATTCCGTTGCAACCGGTTCGCTATGCTTGAGGTAAGGAGCATGCGGAAAGCGCATGATGAAAATGATGATGAAGGTGATCGCACATCAATATATTCATCGGGAAAGCGGTTCGGTTCGTACGGAGCGCTTATATGGAGATTGGTTGCTCAACACTCTCTATGTGTCAGCGTGGGAGAGCGCGCCAACGTTGTATCGCTTGCTTACTAGCGCGCGATTCTCACGCCTGCTTGGTTTGTTTTGTTACGATTCTTTGCTTGGTTCATGTCTCTCTGGCAATCAGCGGTTTCTCCGCGCCTGTCAGGTGGACCTCACGGAATGTATCGACCCGCCCGAGCAGCTCGATACTGCAAGAAAGATCTTTGAACGCAGAATTCGTTATTGGGAGCGGCGACCGTTGCCGGACGATCCCGCCGCGATTGTCAGCCCGGCTGATGCGCGCATGCTCGTCGGTTCTTTCCGAGGCACTTCGCGTCTATTTCTTAAAGGTAAATTTTTCGGTAGCGAAGAGCTACTTGACCCCAACAAAAAATCTTGGGTCGAAGCGTTCACGAACGGCGATTTCGCTGTCTTCCGACTGACGCCGGATAAGTATCATTACAACCATACCCCGGTCGCCGGAGTGGTTCGCGATTTCTATGAAATCCCCGGCGGCTATCATCCGTGCAATCCTGGATTGGTCTTCGCCGCCGCCTTTCCCTACGCTAAGAATAAACGCGTTGTCACTATCTTTGACACCGACACTCCGGGAGGGTCTTCTATCGGTCTTGTCGCCATGATCGAGATCGTCGCCCTCATGATCGGCGATATTGTCCAGTGCTACAGTGAGGAGCGGTACCATAATCCTTGCGCTCTTACGCGTGGCATGTTTTTGCGCAAAGGACAACCGAAAAGCCTCTACCGCCCGGGGAGCAGCACAACGGTGCTTCTGTTTCAGCAAGATCGCGTGCAGTTCGCGGATGATCTTCTGCGGAACCTTTTCCGCGCAGGCGTGAGGAGCCGCTTCTCACAAGGGCTCGGGCGTTCGCTTGTGGAAACTGAGGTCAAAGTGCGATCCGGTATTGCCGTAGCGGCCCCCTCCTCTGCGAGAGGAGGGGGCCGCTACGGTGTAGACGTTTTTCTCTGCTTATCCCGCAACGATTAATCGCACGCTTAGCGTAGGAGGAGGTAGTGGCGTATGACGAACGAAACTTTCGTCTTGGGATTGGCGATTATGTGCGCAATGTTCATGCTGTGGGCATGTAAAACCTTACCGGCGGAAGGCTGGCAAATCCTGGCGGCGATTCCGATCGCCAAAGACGCTGCGGGGCAATGGCGCGGCGTGAATCTCACGTATTATGGATTGCTCACGGCCAATGCCGCGGTCGCGGCAACGGCGCTGTTGTTCATCTTGATGACGGGGCTTGGCGTGCCGGTGTATGGCACGGTCGCGATCGTGGCGGCGGAACTTGCGCTCTGTGTGCCCGCGGCAAAGCTCGTCGCCCGCCTGGTTGAGAAAAAAACATGTACTTTCACCATCGCTGGCGCATGTTTTGTTGGCCTGGTCACAGCGCCGTGGGCGATTACTCTAGTGAATTGGACAGCGGGTGAACGTCTCGGATTTCCTATTCCAGTGACGGCGACCATGGCGGCCATCCTGACCGTATATGCCTTTGGCGAAGGGTTAGGGCGTCTTGCCTGCATTAGTTTCGGATGTTGCTATGGAAAGCCGTTGTCGCAATTGTCCTTGGCTTTCCAGCGTGTGTTTGAACGTTGGCACTTCGTGTTCTTCGGCAAGATGAAAAAAATCGCCTATGCGAGCGACCTGGAAGGAGAACGAGTGCTTCCTATCCAAGCCATTACTTCTGGTTTATATCTCTGCACCGGCCTGGTCGCGACATTGTTGTTTTTGCGAGGGCGGTACACAACGGTGTTGCTGCTGACCGTCGTGGTGACCCAGGGGTGGCGCATTATGTCGGAGACTTTACGCGCAGACTATCGGGGTGAAGGGAAAATATCTGCCTATCAAGCCATGGGGTTGCTTTCGCTTCCTTATGTAGCTTGGGTGCCGAGTCTTTTTCCCGCTACACAGCTCCTCGGGCCGAATATTATGGTAGGGCTTCAGGCGGTCTGGAACCCGGGAGTTGTCCTGTTTCTGCAGGGGCTGTGGGTGACTCTCTTTGTTGTTTTTGGCAAAAGTATGGTCACCGGAGCCGCGATCTCTTTCCACCTGCATGAAGACCGCATTTAGCCGCTCCTTCCTCATCAGGTGCTGTTAGTGACGGCGCTCATCATTGCTTCTTTTTACCCTGCTCTCTATGTCCATATTCTCATGCACGTGTTCGCCACCTGCTCACGCAATCGTCGCCTCTCTTTTGTCTTTTTGTCTATTGGCGCGCGGTTTTTCCTCTCGCT
>JBFWZL010000415.1:0-5979 GCA_050185455.1 Binatia bacterium
AAATCGGGACTGGAGAAGGTGGCCTCTCATAATGAAGCCTATGCGCCAGAGATCAATCTCGCCATGTTCACTGAAGCCGCCGCTTCTTCAGGGTATTTCAGTCTCAGGACCGATCCGGATGGAGTAGTGCGTTGGATGCCGCTCATGCTGCTGGGCGGCGATGATCTTTTTCCTCCTCTGTCGGTTTTATGCGTCTGGCATTATTTGGGGAAGCCGCAACTCACAGTGAAAATCGGACCCTTCGGAGCAGACGGGATCCAGATGGGCGATCGGTTCATTCCCACCGACGAAACTGGCCGACTGCTCATCAATTATCTTGGTCCGGCGAAGACCTTTTCCCATTTTTCTATTAGCGATGTGCTGAACGAGAAAATCGCTAAGGGGACATTTACTGATAAAATCGTGTTGGTCGGGTCCATCGCCATTGGCGCCCATGATCTGAGGAATACCCCCTTCACGCCTCTCAGTCCCGTATATCCCGGTGTAGAAATTCACGCCACGGTCATCGACAATATATTAACCCAACACTTCATAACGAGCCCCGAATGGTCGAAGACTTACGACCTTCTTGCGATCCTTATACTAGGCGGCTTGATTGGGGCGGCCCTCCCGCGCATAGGTCCTCTCAAAGGCCTTTTGTTCGCTTCCGCACTGGTCGCTCTGCATATCTTCGTAGCTCGCTGGCTTTTTAGCTATGCCGGGATGTGGCTTAATATCGTTTTTCCCGTGTTAGCAATCTCGGCAAATTACACCATGATAAGCGTGTATGATTACGTGACCGAAGAGCGAGAACGCAAAAAAATCAAAGACGCTTTTACTCATTACGTAGCCCCCGTGGTTATCGAAGAAATGCTCAAGGATCCGGGACGGCTCAAATTGGGAGGCGAAGAAAAGGTCTTGACTGTTCTCTTTAGCGACCTGCAAGGATTTACTTCCGCTTCTGAGCGTTATGCTCCCCACGAAATGATTGAGCTGTTAAGCGAGTATTATAATCGCATGACGGAGCAGGTCTTTGCCCATCAGGGCACCCTCAAGGAGTATGTAGGTGATGAACTGATGGCTATTTTTGGCGCGCCCATTGAGCAAGAAAACCACGCGGAACGAGCGTGTGCTGCGGCCTTAGCTATGCTCGAACATCGTGAGGCGCTCAGTGAAGAGTGGGCCACAATCGGTCGTCCACGATTGGTCGCTCGCACCGGGATTAATTCGGGTCTGATGCTAGTGGGAAACCTGGGTTCTAAATATCGTTTCGCTTACGGTGTTCTGGGGGATCATGTGAATCTGGGCTCTCGACTGGAGGGGCTCAATAAAGATTATGGCACAAAGATTCTTATCGGAGAGAACACTGCCCAAATGGTTGAGAAGTCTTTTCTGTTGCGAGAGGTCGACATGGTGCAAGTGGTAGGGAGAGCTCAAGCCGTGCGCATCTATGAGTTGCTGGCCAGAGTTGGTACGCCGTTACCTCTGCGGCAAGAAAAGGCGTTTAGTTGTTATGCTGCTGGGTTGACGGCCTACCGAGAACGATTCTGGGACGAGGCTTTGAGACTATTCAATGAATCCTTAACGCTGTGTCCGGAAGATGGCCCTTCTCGGACAATGGCGGACCGTTGTCAGATTTACCAGAAAGCACCCCCGCCAGAAGACTGGGATGGTGTCTATGAGGCAACCCATAAATAATCGCTAACTGCTCAACGCGTCGAGTTGAGATGGATAACTTGCTGAAGAAGCGTGTTTGCTTCGCGAGCAGTAAGATCTGCTTTTTGCTGGAGAAGGAGGGCTAAAAGAGCAGTCACATGGGCGGAGGCGCAGCTGTGGCCATGGAAGTTGCGTTCTTGCGAAATCCCTGGAATAGGACGCGGTCGCGGGTGGGCGCGAAAGGGAACGGGATCGTTTCGTATGTACCGATATTCATTCCAGGCGCAGGCGTCGTCTCCGGCGACTCCGATAACGCCAGAGAGCGCGGCTGGTAAGGTGGTCGTGTCTCCGGGCGGAGCAGAGGCCACGACTATTGATCCCGTATTGTGAGCGTGCGTGACTAAGGCGTCTAGACGATCCCGGTGGGCTGGGTTTGTAGTGCCCAAGCTGAAATTGATGACGTGCATTACTTGCTCAATCGCCCAGCGAAAACCCGCTTCGAGTACGGCGATGGAAGTCGTCAACGGATCATTTGGTGTGCGGGGGTCGCGAAAGATTTTGACGGCATAGAGTTCGACCTGAGGAGCTTTGGCGCGAATAATGCCCGCTAGCGCCGTGCCGTGCCCGCGCCGGTCGATGTAATCGTCGGACTGTTGGACTTCGCCTTCGTCAGTCAGTGAAAAGGCGATCCCTCCTGTGACAGCGGAAACATGAGGATGCCGTGGATTGATGCCGCTATCGATAATCGCCACGCGGACGCTTGTTTTGACAGAGTCATCAAGGTCATGTTGACTCATGAGAGCTTCCCACTAATCGGCTCTGTGGAATTTCTGAATTCTACAACAAGTTTTGTCTGAGGCCTATGGGGCGGACTATTGATGCGCCGGATGCAACTACTGCATAGATGAAGGCATGTTGGCTTCGTTTGACAGGAAAGACGTGAAGTATAGAATGCCGGCTCAGAATCCTCTGATGTGACTAACGGGAAAGGGCGGGCATGGAAAGCGGACGACTCACAGTGTCTATAGCCTGGGAAAGAAGATATAAACTGCTTCTTTTAACCTTTTGCCTGACGTTCTTGATCCAAAAAGGGTCAGGCTGGGCTGAAGAATTGTCAGGGGATGCTCTATTGCGAAGCCGCTGTGCGATATGCCACGCCGCCCAAGAAGGCGAAAGACTTGACTCTATTGAATCGGGGCGGAGAACTCCTGAAGGCTGGGAAATGACGATTGACCGGATGATCCGCATGCATGGTGTGCGCCTTCAGCCCAATGAAGGTCAAGCGCTGGTGAAATATTTGAGCGATCACTATGGTCTCGCCCCATCTGAAATTGAACCGTATCGCTACGCGCTTGAGAAACGGAATAGCACTATCGTGCAGTCAGACCTACCCAAGGTTGTGCAAGGCTCCTGCCTGACCTGCCACTCATATGCGCGTATTGCGTTGCAACGTCGCACCACCGAGGCTTGGAAACAAATGGCGGATACAAAATTGGCATTGTTTACCAATACCGAAAATGTGACCGCATCTTCCGGTCTGCTGAATACCTTTTGGTATGACGACGCCCGGAAAGACGCAATTCCTTTCATCGCCACGCAGTTTCCCTTCTCTACTGACGCCTGGAGCAAATGGCAAGCGGCGCCAAAGCCGAACTATGAAGGGATCTGGAAGGTAGTAGGTCACGATCCGGGAAAAGGTGGAGATTACACGGGGCAATTAGCCCTGAAGGCGCTGGGGGATGACCGTTATGAAGGAGAATTTACCCACCAGTTCTCCGACGGCTCGAAGGTATCGGGAAAAACAACGGTGGTTGTCTATACCGGATTTCAGTGGCGTGGTATTGCCCAGATTGAGAATGACAAAAAGCAACAAGAAATTTTCTTTGGTAGTGAGGACGGGTCGATGCTCAGCGGACGGCGGTTGCTGACCGGCCTTGGTGATATTGGGATGGATGAGGAATTATATCGTCTGCAGGAACACGCTCGTCTCCTCACCATTATTCCTGCAGCCTTGAAAACTGGAGAAAAACGGAGTGTAAAATTGTTTGGCATGAATTTCCCAAGCGGTCTTTCGGCTACCGCGATCAATCTTGGTGAGGGAGTGAAGGTAGTGTCCGTTGTCCAAACCGATGATGATACGGTTACTGCTGAAGTCACGATTGAGAAAGAGGCAAAAGTAGGCCCTCGCCAAGTGGGAGTTGAAGGCATGCAAGGCAATGCCACGCTCCAGATTTACCACCAGGTTGACTACATTCGCCTGTTCCCTGAACAAGGATTTGCCCGGCCCGGCGGCATTAAAGCCCGAAAGCTCATGGAGCAGCTTGAAGCGATTGGTTATGGGAACGGTAAAGATGGCGTTAAGGGAACGCAGGATGACGTGAGGCTCGGTCGCGTCGCCCCGGTCAAGTGGAACGTGGAAGAAAACGTGACCCGAGTAGACGATGATGACGTACATTTTGTCGGCAGGGTTGATGAGAACGGACTTTTTATTCCCGCTGAAGACGGTCCGAACGCCAAACGAGAGCGGTTGGAGCATAATGTCGGCGACGTCTGGGTTGAAGCATGGTACACCCCGGACGGAGCCAAACGACCTGTCGGCGCGCGCGCCTCTATGTTAGTTATGCCGGAGAAGTTCAGTTTTCAGCCGATCGAATGAAAAAGCTTGTAGCGGTCAGTCCTCAGCTTTCAGCAAAACAAATAGCTTCCTCATTTTGCTGACCGCTGACCGCCGAATGCTGATGGCTAAAATATGCAACTCCAATTCCGTCCCGAAAATGCTCACATCATCCCGTATGGAGACCGGAACGTGCTCGTCGCGGCGAAGAGCATGTCGCTGTTTGTCCTGGACTTGGTTGCCGAAAGCATTGTGTCGTATGCGCGGACACATCCACGCTTCAACCTCGAAGCGCTCATACAAGAACTGCTCGGACAATTCCCCGCGCCGCAGATAGAGGAAACTGTACAAGAGCTTGTTCATTTGCAGATTCTCGTTTCCGGTGATCGGCAGTCATCAGCGATCCAGCCGGTTGTTGATGTGACGCGTTTCCCCGTTGGTTCGCTCGTCCTCAATGTGGCGAATAAATGTAATTTGCATTGTAGTTATTGTTACGAGCCGGACGCCGCGAAGTATGGGCCGGTTCCTGTGCAGATGAATACGGAGACAGCCCGCAGAAGCATCGACTTTCTGTTTGAGAAAGCTGGCGGCAACCGAGAAGTGAATGTCATTTTTTTCGGCGGTGAGGCGCTGCTCAATTTCAAACTGATGCGGGAAGTCGTTGTCTATGCCCAAGAAAAAGGGAAAGAGGCTGAGAAAAAGGTTGATTTTTCTTTAACGACAAACGGCACCTTGCTGACTGATGAGATCATCGACTTCTTTCAGGAGCACCGTTTCGGCATTACGGTGAGTATCGATGGACCCAAAGAGCTGCATGACAAACGCAGGTTCTTCCTCACCGCTTCAGGGAAACAACGTGGGTCCTATGCGCAGCTTCTGCCTCGGATAGAGCGTTTACTTAAACGCTACACCGCCCGCCCCGTCGTGGCGCGCGTCACGCTTACCAAGGGAACGGTGGAGGTTGCCCGCATTTATGAACATCTGTCCGAGTTAGGATTTTTTGAAGTAGGCTTTTCGCCCGTGACAGCAAAGACTGGTACGGACTATGGATTGGAGCCCGTGGATCTGCGCCAGGTATTGACCGGTTTTAAGGAATTAGGTTCTTTGTACACGGAGCGGGCGCTTCGCAGTCAATACACCGGCTTCTCGAACCTGAGCACGATGCTGACTGACCTGCACGCTGGGACGAATAAACTCTTCCCGTGCGGCGCCGGGTTGGGCCTGCTTGATGTTGACGGCAATGGCGATATCTATCTCTGTCATCGTTTCCCCGGCGCGGAAGAGCATAAATACGGCAATGTAAAGGAAGGGATGCAATACGATCGCCTCAATGAGTTTCTGAACGGCGCTCATATTGGCAACAAACCAGTGTGCCAGACTTGTTGGATTCGTGGGCTCTGTGGCGGCGGATGTTACCATGAGGCTTATACCCAATTCGGCGACGGCGCCTTGCCAAATCTGCATTATTGCGATTTTCTCAGGGAGTGGACGGAGTACGGCATCGGCGTATACATGAAGCTGCAGGAAGAAAATCCGGGGTTTGTCGAGAACTATATCGTGCGTGGCCGTGGGGACGCGCCGAAGGAATTAACCTAGCCAGTAATGAGAACTGAGCTGTGAGGACTGAATATGAAGAAAGGTTTATTGGCGGCCTTATCGTCCCCCCAGTCCTCGTTACTCATTATTGTAAGGAGCGATGTATGAAACACCTCAAGGCGGCAAATCAAAAA
>JBFWZL010000416.1:0-5975 GCA_050185455.1 Binatia bacterium
ACGTGTTGGACTACTTAACTGCGGCTTGCTCGGCAGCCATCTGCAAAAGCCCAGCCCCCTCGCTCCTGCCCCTAACTGCTCCTCCGCTCGTAGCACGGTAGCCTGCACCCCACGTGTGCGGTTACCACCCGACTTGCTGTGGTTGCAGCCCCACCAATATTGAGCTCCCGACAGATCACCCAGAGCGGGCCAAGGGACCTACTCAGTAGCTCTTTCACCTGATGGATGAAAGGTTCGGGGCGTGGGAAAGCTGATGTTATTGGCCACAAGTGCATTTCCACCTTTTTATCCGCTGATTCAGGTATATGTATGGGGAGTTTAACCCATCTTTTTTTAGCCTAAGCAATAAAACCGAACCAGAGTTTTGTCAACGGTTGTAACGGAATGGATCGCTCCCCAGGAAACACAGTTTCGGGTGCCACGTGCAGCTTGCTGCCCGTGCCCAGCTATCGCACTGGCGAACAAGTCGCCAGTGGCACCCTGTTCCGATGAGAAAGACCCCCTCCTTTCTCTTTCTGCAAGGGAGGTGTCGAGTCCAACATAATTCCCTTTTCAAAGGAGGAGAAATTGTTCAAATGAGGGTTTCGCGGAACAGGCTCAGAATGCGATCCCAATGGCGCTTGGTCTCGTCATCCTACGTAGGCGCTGCTACCGGTTCTTCGGCCCAGGGGCGCTGGTCTTTGTCGGCGGCCAGGATCATTGCTGCCTCGGCTTCCACCCTAGTGCCCTTGAAAAAATCCTTGTTCATCCCGCCATGTAAGCGGACAGGGTTCTCCAGTGCGAAGCGGCGAAAGTCCTCCGGACTCATGAGGCCGCGGTCGACTAGTTCGTGCGCCTCTTCCAGGACTCCGCGCATATCTTCCACGTCGAAGTGACCGATGTCAGAGCCAAACATTGGGTTCAAGGACGCGCCGTAAGGGTTCATCTTACGATCGCAAGCGGCGGCGGCCGAGCGGTCGTCGCCCTCGCAGCCGAAGAAGAAGTTGGGCGCGAAGAGATCGCGGATGTCTTCGGGACGTGCGATCTTGCAGTCGCGCCAGTCGTCCAACCAGGAATAGCGGGATCATCTCGATCTGATGAGCATCGGCGTCAACGATGGGATGGCCCAGGCGGGCCCGCAATTGATCGACTCTGGGATTGGCTTGGAACATTGTCGGCATGATTTTCTGCTCCTCGCTGAAGCTTCGGCTACCGTCGCTGCCAGTGCATTACTCTCGGTTCGGGCACGTCACCATACGCCCAACGGAAGCGTTCGGTCAACTTGTGCTTCTGCGCGGTGGATGTGCCGAAGCTGTGCGACTATCGGGATGACGCCGATCGATCCGGCGCTCGCCACGGAGGCTTCCTGTCATAAGGCTCCCAGATAACGCAATCGGCTCCGCGTTTGGTCAAAAACTCGAATCCGTCTTGAGAACTAATCGCGGAACAGCCGATCAGGTGCCACCTTGTGAACGAGCTCAATCCCGAACTGTTCCGCGGCATTGCTCCCCAGCATGCGCGCCATGCTCGCGTCATCGACATAGGCTAGGCTCAGAGTCTCGATGGCATCCCAGGCGCTGTTGGTATCCTGCCGTGGATAGCGTGATCCCCAGACCACTTTGTGGGCAAAGATATGCGGTAGTTTCTGAATCAGACGCTCTTCGGCATCAAAGGCCAGTAACACCCGTCCTTCTTCCCACATTTCTTCGACATCGGTCCGGACCGGATAGTAGTGCAGCGGCGGTATCGTCAGCGTAGAGGCTTCCATTTTCTCCAGCACCTCTTCCATCCATGATGCCTGGCCGCCAGCCATGACCACTTTCAGCGTCGGAAAACGCTGCATGACGGTAAAACCGATCAAGGTCGCGGCCACGAACATGTGATTATCGAGCCACGGCGACAGAATCGGCGCCACGGGATGGCCAATCGGCTGTTGCGCTCCGAAGGTGAAGTTCGGTCCATTGCCACCACCCGCAAACGGACCGCCTCCCGCTTCTCGAAATAACGTCACTTGGTTGAGCCGTCGGTTCACTTTCTCGATAAACGGCGCGTGAGACGTCCACTCGGGGTTCCATAAACCCGTTGCGGGATGCACAGCGAGTGTCAGATCGAGCTGCTCAAGTTCAGCCCAGAACGGATCATAAAAGGGATGGGTATAATAGCGGCCTTGAATAAACATCGGCCGCAAAAACACGCCGCGAAAGCACGGGATAGTAGCAATTCGCCGCAGCTCCGCAAGCGCATAATCCATGTTTTGCAGCGGCACGATGGCGGCGGCATACAAACGCTCGGGCGCAGCCTGACAAAAATCGGCGATCCAGTTGTTATACGCTCGAGCGAGGGCATAGGCACTATCCGGGTCTTTGACCAAAGGAAAGCCCTCGGCAAACCAGGTCGGGTAGAGGAGCGTCTGATCCACACCCATGGCGTCCATATCTTGCAGCCGGGCCCGCGGGTCATACGCCCCCTCGCTCATCGCGTGCCGGGTATCGGGATCAAGTTCGCCGATCTGCTCACAGGTCATGCCCGGTCGCCAAATGGCGTAGCGGGGAATGTTGGGGTTCACCTGATCGCGGTAGGCCTCGCCATTGATCTTGAGGTAGGCGTCGTACTGGCCATCTTCCCGCCAGAGGGCGAATTTTCCCAGTGCCCGGTGTTCCGGCTCCAGGTATTTTTCCCAGATCTCGGGTGGCTCTACAATATGTGAGTTGGCGTCAAAAACGGCAAAGCGCTTCGGAGTACTCATGGCCGTGCTCCTTCGTACGCCTGGCCACGCGATCGGCCGTTGCCCTTGGGGTGCCTGCCCCGCTCACGATAGGGTCGCATCAGGGCGGCTTCAGGTTCCAGTGCACGTTTGACTTCTTCCTCTGTTGGCCACCAATCCGGACGTTCTATCTCCGTTACCCGTTCGCGAATAAACGTCTTCGGAGCTTCGATATGGTACAGTTTTCGAGCGTTTTCCCCCAGAAACTTGGCTTGATACGTTACCGGCAGCTCGCACTGTTGCATGGTTTCAATGGCTCGCCAGGCATCGTCGCCGTCGTGGTGATACACGTCAGAGGACCAGGCTAAGATGTCCTCGTAAAACTCCGGCAAACGCGAGGGCGGTGCCTCATCACCCTCAAAGCCTGTGACACAGTGGGCAAAAAACGTCTCGCTGGGCAAACGCTTGAGCGGCGCGAGCTCGCGCTCATTACGGTACAGCTTGTAAAACTTGTCACACCGGTCGAGCAAGAAGCTCAGCCAGGTCGAAGACGCTTCAAACACGGCAGCGCGGATCTTGGGGTGACGTTCAAAAAAGCCCGACATCAGCACCATCGTGACCCACACGGCGGCTTCGGCTTGAAAGTTTTGCACATTGGTCAAAAAAGAGTGCGGCAAACCGGCCGAGATAATCGTCCGGGCTATCAGTTCTGAGCCAGAGTACTGTTCCGAATAACCTGCCGGTTTGAGCGAACCAAAGGCCGGAAAGGGGTGCATTCCATATACCACCCCCGTTTCCGCCATCGCCCGCCAGACCGGCTCGTATTTAGGCTGCAGCGGATAGTTCCCCATTGCATCGACCGGACGTATCAACGCCACCCGGCAGCCTTTGGCGGCCACCCGGTAGACTTCTTGAGCGGCATATTTGGGGTCTTGCATCGGCAGCAGGGCCGCAAAGTAGAGCCGTTGGGGATCTTCCTGGCAGTATTCATGCGCCCATTCGTTATAGGCTTTACACATCGCCTTCGCGCCTAATCCGTTCTGCAGCCACGGATAGGTATCGATGTCGGTCGGGATGATCATCACCTGATCAATCCCTTGGATATCCATATCCTGCAACCGCTCTTTGGGCCGGTACGACCCCTTGTGGTCAAGATAGTCTGCCTGCTCAGCGGTGAGTGCCGTCTCCTGCCTCAGGTTCCTGACATACAGGGCGCGCTGCAGGTCATGTTTGAGGCCGGGTCCGGCAAAGGAGATGGCGTTGATGCGACCCCGCTTGCCGCCAATCTGCTGCGCGCCAATTCCACCCCCAGGAATGCCATTGACAATCAGCTGCTTAGCTTCGGCATCGTACCATATCGTTGCCTTGAGGGCTTCTAATTCATCCTTGGTGAGCCAGTCCTTGGCGTGCTCCCAAATCCAGGGCGGCTCAGTCACATGGGCGTCACAGTCAAAGGTCGGAAAGTCTTTGCGCATGGGGGCAAACTTTTGCGTCGGCATATATCAACTCCTTGGCAAATCGTCTCACCTCGCAGGACAGGGTATCCCTGCAGAGACAGAAGACTTGCGGCTGTGACTCATCCTTGCCAGCGGGTGTCAGTGTAGCGAGAGCATGTGAAAAAAGAAAGGCGACAAAACACCCCAGCCGTCTGGCTCAGCCCCAACACTGCTGCTGTGCAGTGCAAAGGAGATGCCTGAAAGTGAAGCAAAAGGGCTTTGCGATGTCGCACTTCGGCCGAACGGCGAAATCTGTTGCCTATTGACGAGGATTCCGCCACCGAAAAGTTGTTTGGGAGGAAAAATACAAGACTACTCAGCGCTTGTAAAAGGCGGCGAGTCGGGTATTGATCAAGCAGACTAAGCTGACACACGAAGGAGGACTGCGCATGCAAACAGAAGCAACGCGGACGTTGATCAAGATGTATTATGAAACCCTGCCGACAGGGGACCGGGAAAAACTCGCCTCCCTGTTTACCGAAGATGTGGAATGGTACCCGCCAGAAAGCGCTCCGCTTGCGGCGATAAAAGGCCGTGAAGCAGTCACACGCGAGTTGGGAGGTGAGACACCCAAGCGGATTTTCGACATGAAGACCTTCCGGCTCAACATCCATCGCATCCTGGCCGATGGAAATATGGCGGTTGTCCAACACAGCATTTCGGCCAAGACCCGCGCAGGCGAGCAGTACGATAATGAGTATTGCTGGGTCTACCACTGCCGCGACGGAAAGATTGCCAAGATTGAAGAATACGCCGACACGCATAAAGCGGCACGCATTATGAAATGGGAGGCTTAGCCCAAGGCCTTTTTCCTTTGCCGCCAGGAGAAGATGAGACCACTCCTGAGGCCTGTATAGGGGAACCGGAGTTACCTCCGCCGATCCGTACACGCTCCGGTTTCAATCCACCGCAGCCCGTACGCATTGACCGTAATGAGCGAAATCGGTCGGGCGCTGTCCGCATCGGCAGCGATGCCGGCGGACATGAGCGAGTGGACGAGCGCCACCTTGTCCGTGAGCGCGGACCAGTGTGGTGGAACCAGCGGCTTCATGGCCACTGCGGAAAATAGCAACGCGGGATTTGGGTGCCGGATCAGGTGCGGTCGGATCGTACGATCCGCGTTGACATAGAAGGCCAGCTCAGCAAGCGCGGGTGTGGGAGCAAAGCTCAGGGCAATGACGATGGTCAGCGGCACTCCGGCAGTGGTATAGGGCTGCAGTTCCTCGGCACTCATGTGCGAAACGGCCTGTTGCAGCAGCGTGACGAGGGCATCGCGGATAGACCCCAGTGCCTCGGGTTTCCCGGTGGCCAGGGGCGCAATAATCTGGTAGGCGTTCAAGTCGCCGGCGCCACTCAACCCCGCAATGCCGTAGAGCGAGCGTTTCCCCGCAACGATTTTACACGTTGGACTGTGGGCAAGGGGATGTCCCTGCAAGGTGCTCATCCGTTTGCTATCAAACGCCAAAATCCCTTCCTGGTCAGTCGTCAGCGCCACAAAGGTGGTCGCAAATGCCGAAGGGCGGACACAGACACACACCAGCAGCAGGCCCGCCACGGTAAGTGTCACGATACTGCGTTGCGTTTTCTTCTTCTGCATAGTCTTCTGAGTCGGCGCCTCCTCGGGTTAGCGTCTACTTGTCACAACTTACGCTGTTGGCAGCGGGATAATTCCCTCTCCCATCGAGGGCTAACCTTTACCCACATGTGGAGCACTTAGCGTAGGAGAGCGGAGGAGCACATACATGCGAGTGAGATCCGCGAGGTGCTGAAACCCGCGCCACAGGACGGTCACGCCC
>JBFWZL010000417.1:0-5970 GCA_050185455.1 Binatia bacterium
CCATGGCCAAAGCAAAAGCTGGTTCGGCTGTCACCCAAGTCACGCAAAAAGCCGTTGAACTCCTTGGTCCTCTGGGATACTCGCGGAAATATTTACTGGAAAAATGGATGCGTGACGCCAAAATCAACGACATCTTCGAAGGCACGCAGCAGATTAACCTTATGATCATCGCCCGGCGGATTCTCGGATATTCGAGCAAAGAATTGAGTTGACCAAAAGAAAAAGGAGCTTGAAGACTCAAGCCCCTTCTCAATCTCAACTGCGAAGTGGAAGCTAATAGATGGTCTACTCTCACGCTTCCGTTTCGGCCATGAACAGCGGGAAGGCTTTGTTATCCTGCAGAATCGGTTTCACTTTCTCGGCAAAGAGCTTCATGTTTTTCTCGCATTTTGCGTAAGGCATGCCGCCGTAGCTGAACTGTCCGACGAAATGATCCATGCCTGTCTTACCGCGGATCTCAGCGATTTTGTCGATACATTGCTGCGGCGTGCCGGCCACATGCAAACTGGTGAAGAAATCCACCGCCTTCGACTTCACATTGGGGTCAGAAAACTTCGAGTAGGTCTTCGCCATCTTGGCATAGAATTCGTAACCTTTGACTCCCTCCAAGTGTCCATCCGCAAAATGATAATGCCCATCGATGGAGTCGAACATCGCACCCATGTACACATGCGCGTCTTCTACCGCCTCGTCACCGCTTTCACGCACCGACACGTTGATCAAGCTAATCGGTGGTTTTGGCGTAAATCCTTGCGCGGTAGCCGTCTTCCGATACCGCTCGACATCCGCCACGGTCGTATCCCAGTCTTTCTGCGGAACGATGAGCACGCCGATGCCGAGATTAGCCATAATTTCGGCGGACTCGGGGCTGACTGACGAAGCATAGAGTCGTTTCTCCGGATGCGAGATCGGTCGCGGGCGGATACTCATCTCAGGAATCTTAAAGAACTTGCCATCATAAGAGAAGCGCTCGTTACTCAACGCCTTGATAACAATCTTCGCCGCTTCCTCGAAACGAGGGCGCGCCTCGTCCATCGGGATGCGGAACCCGTCATACTCGACCGTCGCCGCGCCGCGACCAAAACCAAAGAGGGTGCGTCCGCCAGACAAATTATCCAGCACGGCCATTTCTTCCGCGACGCGCACGGGGTCATGCCAGGGCAACACGATTACCGCCGTGCCGAGTTGAATCGTTTTTGTGGCTCCGGCAAAATAAGTCAACAGTTGCACAACATTTGGCACCATCGCGTAACCAGTAAAATGATGCTCAACGCTCCAAATGGAATCGAAGCCTAGGGGCTCGGCTTGTAACCCCAGTCTGACATCATCCTTGTAAATTTCACCGTCCGGCTTCTCCCCAACGTTTAGCATTGAGATAGCAGTTCCAACTTTCATAATCTCACTCCTTTTCTCTGTCTTTGTCTGGAAGTCTATCGCCTGCCACTTACCATGTTCCGCACCGAGTAAAATTGTTTCGCGCGACCGGAGGTCATTTCCTTGCGCACGACGTAACAGTGCGTGTAGGTGCCGTGCGGCTTTTGGGCGTTGATAACATTGTTACCTACATGGAGGAACACATTCTCACCTAGGTTCTTCGAGTAGTCCACTTGCACGAAAGGAGCTTGCATCGCTTCTTCGGTTCCGTAGCTTTCCGAGTATTTGAGGAAATCCTGACCAAGGCGCAGCAGTTGTCCTTGTTTATCATAAGCCGTCAGCCACAGGTTCCAGTAAATTTCCGTATCAATGTAGATCAGCTTGTAGCCATACGGATGCGATTCGCTTCGCGGGATCAGCTCCAGCACATGCACCAGACGTGGTTCCCAACGGGTTTTGTTCGGCACCCAGAGATGCGGACCGCCAGCGTCCGGATGAGTCGACACATTCACGGTAGCCAATATCCATTTCTTTCCCAGATACGCCCACTTTTGTTCATGGACCTTACCGCCGAAACCCATGGAGTCGTCACGAATGAAATCCATGCCTTGAGTTTCACCGGTGCGCTCAGAAGACAGCACGCGACGAGGCTTGCGCTGAGCGGGCGAATAGAGCCACGCATCGTTCTCTTTGTAGGGATCAGTGTATTCAATCTGTAAATTGCGCGTTCCCGCCAGATCACGCGGGCTACGAAACTCCATGATCGACTTCGATTTTACCCCCTCGTAGCCGGGCACGAGACAGGAATCTCCCTTCGCGTATTCCGCGTTCGTTGAGACAAATTCAAATTCCCGATCAAGCTGGCCGTTGAGACTCCGCCCCCATGCCACCATCGGCATGAAGTAGTCTCCATGCCCGGGGTGCCAGTAGGTGTTCCAGTAAATCTTAAGCGCGGCAAGCGGGTCGTCCGGTTTGATGTCTGGAAACGGATACCCGCCGCCGTTGAAGCCGAAGAGCGCTCCATACTCATCCAGATAATAGTCGGTCGTCATATTCTTCCCCCAATCAGCCGGGGGCGGATACGCGCCGGTAGCGGCGATCTCCATGTCCATGTCGTCAAAAAAGTAATATTCCCATGCTGGTTGCGGAAGGAACGGCTTGATGCGTTCAATATCCTTGATTGTCAAATGTTCGCCAGGTTGGAAGTTAGGTTTTGTGTCTCGGTACTCTTCCAACCATTTGCGCACGGCTTGATAACTGCGATCCGGTTCGGCAAAAACAGAAGAGACTGCACCCTGGAAGAACAACGACGCACCGACAACCCCGACTACGAACCAGGCTTGTGAGTTCCAACGCTTGATCATCTCCAACATGGCCCCTCCTTTAGGGGAAACAACGTGTGTCCCTAAAACTAGAGGGGGCGCAACACACTGCGCCCCGA
Organism: Binatia bacterium; assembly: GCA_050185455.1. Lineage (GTDB taxonomy): Bacteria > Desulfobacterota > Binatia > Bin18 > Bin18 > SYOC01. The sequence goes on from JBFWZL010000417.1 coordinate 2,816, forward strand.
AGTTTTCAGTTCATCAGCCACCAAAGTAGCTGCGCGGATTGTCCACCGTCATCGTGCGGATCGTCCCCTCGCTGACGCCCGCTTTGCTTAACGCCGGCAAAATATTACGGCAAACATGCGAGTAACTCCAATTAGGGGATTTGTCCAGAAATGACTGCCAATCTTTGCTGACGCGACCCAGCCAGCAGCCTACATGATCTTGCGAGAGCATAATGCGATCGTACCCAACCGCCAGCAGGCCGATCAAAGAAGCCAGGCGCATTTTATCTGACGCAATGGTCTCGACACCAAAACGATCGAAACCGATCCAGGCGCCGCGTTCCAAAATATCGAAATAGTAGCGCATATCGCCCACGCCGCAGGCATGGCCGATCAAGACGCGATTAAAGTCCACTCCCTCATCCGCGAAGATATCGAGCGTTTCGCGCCCGAAAGGACCAAGTTCGTCATTATGACAGAGAATCGGCGCGCCGGTCGCCTTCTGCGTGCGAGCAGCCGCACGCAAGCAACGCTCCTCATTTTTACTCATCGTGCTTGAAGTTTCCGTCATCCCCGGAATACCACCGGTCGCAGTTTTGATAATCCCGGCTTTGATACCAGTTTTCCCGATACCATCTTGAATCTCGCGCGTATAGACTTCGGCAATGTCATCAACCGGCATACCGCGGAAATGTGGAGGAATACCAAGCGCCTCATTATAGAGACCGGTTGCCATCACCACACGCACACCGGACTTTTCCGACACTTCCGCCGCGAACTCGACATCGCGGCCGAGTTCCATCGGACAAGGGTCGACAAAAGTAGACACGCCGAGCCCTTTGATTTCTTTCAGCTTGTCTACTGCCTTCACCACCTCTTCTTTGCGATTGAAGCCAGCGTTATCCAGCTCAAAGCCAGGAAACCCAGCCGTAAGATGTTCATGAATAAGGGTGAAACCGAGCTCCTTCGGCTCACAGGGACCAAGGACAGAATTGATCGTTGCCATGACGCTCCTTTCCAGCAGCTTTTAGCGATTATTGCCCTTCTCTCTATCCTAGAAGGGGGGAGCAGTACAAGCTCTTGTCAGTTGAGGCCATTGTTCGTATAGGAAAGCGACTCTCGCAAAAGACAGGCGCGGACGTTGACACCTACACCAGAAGAACGCTGTGAGCGACTACTGAATAATGCCAATGAGGCGGCGCGGCATGTTCTCCGTGTGTATCTGATCTTTCTCCTCATCGACGCCTACATCTCCATCATCATCGGCTCCACGACGGATGAACAGCTCCTGCGCGTGAGCCGCATCACTCTGCCCTTGCTCAATGTCGGCATTCCCATTCTGGCATTCTATATCTTGGCGCCATGGATCGTGCTGCTACTGCACTTCAATCTGCTCCTCCAACTCTACCTCTTGGCAACCAAGCTGCATGCATTCGATCTCACGCTCAATGACATCGGACCCACTGTCAAAAGAGACGCCTACCGAGACCAGCTCTTTCCCTTCCTCTTCAGCCACATGCTGATCGGTCATCATCATGGACGGCTGACGCGCTGGTTGCTCAAACTAGCGATCTGGGTGACGGTGATCCTCTTGCCGCTCCTTCTCTTGGTCGCCGCCCAAACCCGCTTCCTTCCTTATCACAGCGAACCTATCACCTGGTCGCACCGCGCCGCCGTTGGGTTGGAAGTATTTCTGCTGTGGACCCTCTGGCCAATGATTGCGACCCGACGCGGCAACACTAAAGAGTGGTGGCGACAAGCCAGCGCCGCACCGTTGCGTTGGTTCCCCATACGCAGAGTCATCCGGCTGTTGGCATGGAAAAAATTATCAAAACTTCAGGTGGTCGCAGCTTGGAGTCATCGAGCAGAGACACAACGCGCTTCGGGTTTGACCTTCTTATTGACAACTACACCTGTCCTGCTCTTGTGCGCTTTAACTGTCGTGGTCATTCCGGGCGAACGTATGGACAATATTATTGCCCAGTGGCTCTTTGACGGCTGTAATAGCCAAGACCATCCACCTGTGTTCTTTCATCGTAATCTCTGTCTTGCCAATGACGTATTCGTCACCGGCAAACCTTCAAGCGAAATCGTCGCTGCACTGCGCAACAACGATAAAAAAGAGCAAGCGGAAGCGCGCAGGAAGATTATTAGGATCAACCTTGCCCGTCGAGACCTCCGTTTCGCATATCTTTTTAGAGCAATTCTCCCTAAAGCAGTTCTGCGCGAGGCCCAGCTCCAAGGTGTGGACCTCTCCCGAGTCCAGCTTCAGGGGGCCACCTTACGGAATGCCCAACTCCAAGGTGCGAAACTTTCCCGAGCCCAGCTCCAGGGGGCCTTTCTGTCGAGCGCCCAGCTCCAGGGTGTCACCTTACGGAATGCTCAACTCCAGGGTGTCACCTTACGGAATGCCCAACTCCAAGGCGCCAACCTCTCGAATGCCCAACTCCAAGGCGCCAACCTCTCGAATGCCCAACTCCAGGGTACCGATTTGTCGGACGCCCAGCTCTCAGGTGCTAATTTAGAATCTGCCTATCTCCGTTTGAGCAACCTGTTAAGAGTTTCTCTCGAAGTATTATCGCAAGCGGACTACGATACTTGGAAAACCGCACTTTCGAAAGAGCGACAAGATCTGGTCATGAAACGTGTCGGGCAACCGGCTTCGCTCGAGCAAGCCGAGATTCAAGATGCGTGGTGTGATAACAAGCTTCGCACTACGGTCAAAGGCTGTTTGCCGGACACTGACCGTTCTGCTTACGACAAAAAATTAACGGTGATGCTTGCTGATCTCGGCTGCGAGGATGTGTATATCGCCCGGGGAATTACACACTACCGACTCAATGCCCATCGCCCTTCCTGGTTCGACCGCGACCTCGCCTTCGCCTTGCTCGAAAAGGCGGATCAGCCGGACTGTAAAGGAATCCAAGAGTTGCCCCAGGACGAGAAAGATGATCTCAGAAAGATTGTGAAGGCATACGATGACAACACAACTTGGGAGATTTACGGTTTCTCGATGAGAATTGTCCATTAGGAGACCCTTCGACTTCCCCTTCGACAAGCTCGGGACAGGCTGCGCTGCGACAGCAGCGGAGTCGAAGCAGGCAGATAGAAGAATCCGAGCCGCGACCGTGAGGGAGCGGTTACGCGCGTTCCCCGCACAGCGATGAAGTCGCCGC
>JBFWZL010000418.1:0-5960 GCA_050185455.1 Binatia bacterium
CAGGTGCCGCCCACGCCGCTGCCATCCTCATAGCATCGCACCGCGAGCCCCAGCTCCCGCAGCCGGTACAGTTGATACAAGCCGGACACTCCGGCGCCGATGACAATTGCGTCAAATTGTTCGACTGCCCCGGGATCGGCTTTTGGCGTTTGCTGTACAGAATTGGTCATAGTATTCCTCCTTTTCTTATGTCTCTGAACTGAATTTTTGCAGCTTTTCACAAAGAGGGCAGGCGCCTCCCTCTTTTGTGCTGAACACTCATCGGACACAGGACCGGCGGCTCGATTCCTCCCGATGAGAAAAAGGCGGGCGATCTGTCTGATGCAGATCGCCCCTTGAGCGTCGCAGGCTATACAAATGTCCTCTTACTTCGCTGCTATAGACACGGCTGCAGGGCGGACATCGATGGGCTGGCGACGGGCTTGTGGTTGCCAGCTCTTAATTTCCGGCGCGACTTCTTTGGCGAAGAGGCGCATATTCTTCTCTACGTCGTCGTACGGAATGCTGTAGTAGCTGAACGCGCCATTGACCTCGAAATCCCCGATCACTTCGCGGCGATGACGCAGTTTCGCTGAGATCATGTCGGGCGTGCCCCACAGGTTCGAGCTGATGAATTCCTCGATGACGGCGTCGTGACCGGCGGCGTTGATCTGCTCGGCTGTTTTAGCGTAGTGCTGGTATGACGCACCAGTCGAGGCGAAGTTGGCGGCGTCATCCATGCGATAATGTTCCATTAACGTCCAGTAGTAGCCGACGATGCCGCGTCGCGCGACCTCTTCGGCCTTCTTGCGGTCCGTAAAACATGAGACGAAGTCAACGATACTGATCGGCGGAGCTTCTTCGCCGTTGTTATGCTGGCGATACTCGGCGCGATACGCTTCAAGGGTTGGAGTCATATTTTCCCACGCCGTCTGGGAGAACATCATCGCTCCGAGTCCGAGCGAGGCCGCTACCGAAAAGGACTCCGGCGACATACACACCATGTAGCGGCGGCCCTTGAAGCTCTTGAACGGCCGCGGGCGCACTTCGATGCGCGCTTGTTGATAGTACTTCGTATTGGCTTCGACGACGCCCGTCTCCAACCCTTGCACAACGATAGCGGCGGCTTCATTGAAGCGATCACGCGCTTCGGCCATGTTCACACCGAATCCAGCGTATTCCCGCCGTGACAGCCCGCGTCCCAAGCCCAGGACTGCGCGCCCATCGGACAAGTGATCAAGCAGGACCATCTTCTCCACCACCCGCATCGGATTGTTCCAGGGGAGGATGATGGCCCCGGTGCCGAGTTCCATCCGTTCTGTACGGGCAGCGATGTAGCTGAGGTATTGCATGTTGTCGGGACATATCGAGTAATCGAAGAAGTGGTGCTCGACCGGCCAGATAATATCGAACCCCATGCCTTCGGCTTCGATGAGCAGGCGCGTTTCATGTTTGTACATGTCGCGATCGTTGTAATCCTTGTGTGCGGGAAAGACGTTTTGGATTCCTACTTTCATAATGACTCCTTTCTAAATCCTGTCGTTACTACGTTAGCAAATCTGACGCACGATGCATCACATTTCGTTGAAGACATCAAGGGCTCGTGTATGTGGCCTGACATTGCGAACCATCCTTTCTGCGGCCAGCGTTACTTTCGCTTCCAGAGGTCGCGCACGATGAATGCGATCCACCGCATCGCTCCGAAGAACCGGCTCATGATGTCCTCCTACTAGTTCTGTTTCGCGAGAAGCCGATCAACCATCGCTTTGTAGGTCTTCGCCGCCGGAGAGTGGTAGAAACGGGAGCGAGTAAAGATAGGATCTCCGGCATAGAACCATTCATACTGTAACTGTCGGCTGCCGAACTGCTCGCCCAGCACATCCCACGCCAGCTTAAAGAGCTGCACCCGCTCCCGTGCGCCCAGGTTTTTCCCCTGGAGATATTTCTCCAGATAGGGCGCGATCTCGGGATTGTGAAAATCCTGTTCCGTTGGCGTGAGAATCAAGCCGCTGCCGCTTAACTGCCGAATGATTTCTGCCGCGCGCATCTGTGTCTCGGGAATGAAGACCCACAACGTGGAGGCTAGAGCGCGTAGCGACAGGCCGTCTCGGCGTCCCGCCACGACATCCTGGGCCGAAGCCCGCAACAGCCCGTTCGCTAATTCGACTTTCGCAATTAACTCCCCTACCTGCGCTTGCACATGAGGCGCGGCGGTTCGCCCGATTGCCTCGGCCACGTGGCAGGCGAGGCCGGCCAGGAATCGGAGTTTCACCACCCCACGAATTGTGGCCTGCAATAATGCGTAGCCCGGTGCGTGGGCGAGCAGGGAGTTCGACGCTTCGATGTTGCCGTTGAGGAACACTCGTTCCCACGGCACCAGCACATCCTCAAAGATCGCCAAAGCGTCTTCTTCGTCAAACCGGGAGGACACGGGTCGGTCAAACGCGCTCCGCCCAGCGTCATAAGGTTCTCGGCAGAGAAATTTCAAACCTGCGGTGTCCGTGGGAATGGCAAAGCAGAGCGTGTACACTTCTTCGCCGGGTTTGCGGGGATAGAACGGTCCGACCCAGATTTCGTCCGAGAACGGGGCCAGCGTGGACAGCATACGCGCGCCACGGACAATAATGCCCCGATCCGTCTCGCGCACCAGGTGCAAGGCGGCTTCAGGATCGGCTTGCTGGGCTGGCCCTTTGGAGCGGTCGATTTGGGGATCAACCAAGGTATGGGTAAGACAGAGATCGTTCTCTCGGCAGGTTTCATAGTAAGGAACAATATTTTCCTTGAAGCGGGGTTCTCGCTGACCGATGAATGGCGCCGCGACCGCGGCGTCGGTCAACAGCGCGTTCATGAAGTCGGGCAGTCTCCCCATCATGCCAAAAGTGGCTTCGGCGCGAAATTCTTCGGCGCGCACACGCCGGGCTACGTCTTCCTCCGTCTCAGTGATGAGAAATGACAGGCTGACCAAATTGCCGGTTTTCGGAGAGGGATACGTCAGCAACGATTGGTGAGCCGGGTCATGTTGTAAGTCGTACAACGCGGCGATGGTGTCAACCGTACGCTGAAACGGCGGGTAGGTCGTGACATCTGTGACCCGTTCGCCATTCACGTAGACCGTGCGTCCGTCTCTCAGCCGCTCTCGATATTCTGCGCCCGTGCGAATGCCCATGAAAACTCCTTGTTGCCTTCTGGTATTGCTGTATCCCTGCGTTATGCAGCGTGTGCGTCCTGATGAGCGTCACACGCCCGAAAGCCTACGCTGTTACGCTGTTGGCTGCTGCCGTGCGTCCCGAGAGGCGGCGCGTGCGCGCTGGATCTCGTCCGTCGATGGAAGCTGGATCAACGCCAATGGTGCTCATCCCCTGCTGGAGAATGACGGAGCGCCCGGTCGTCCCTGGTCGCATGCGCAACAATCGGTCCAGGCTAGGGCTGCCCAGTGGCATATCTAGGGTTTTGCGGAAGCCGAGAATATCGCAGTAAAACGCAATCGATTGTTCCATGTCGCTAACCGCAAGGGCGACATGATGAATTTCGCTAAAAGCCATGGTTATTTCCTCTTCGGAGCGAGAAAAGATATAAACCTCTTATCTGACAAGGACGTTGCCGACAATGTCACCCTTCTCCGTCGCGGTCTCTCCGTGCTAGGATTATCGCCATGTCAGACGCGAATTCCTTCTCGCCGTTAGAGCAAGCCTACATCAACTTCGATCAAATTCGACCCATAGAGCCGCATGGAGAGGATGCCAAATTTCATATCGATCTCGACGCAAAATCCGTCAAACGGCTCCTCCTGGATCTGAAGTTGCAAGCGCGACAAAACCTCAAGATTCTCTTTTCCGGCCATAAAGGTTGCGGGAAGTCCACCCAGCTGAACTATCTGGCGGCGACCCCGGAGATCAACGCGGATTTCTTGGTGGTGAAATACTCGATTCAGGACTTGTTGAATCCCGATGATTTGGATCATATTGATTTGCTCGTCTCGATGGCGCTCAAAGCGTACGAGGCTGCGCAAGAGGCTAGCCTTCCAGCGTCTGCACAATTACAGAAAAAAGTCCAAGAGTTGGCTGAACAACTGCATGGGCTCATTGAACGGACGACAGCAACGGATAGCGGACGGAGCGGTCAGGTCGGCATGAAAGGCAAAGTCGGACTTCCTTCCGTCCTCGATTTCATTAAGGCGCAGTTCTTTGCTCGCTATCAGTTAGAGTTCTCTACCCGCGATGAGGTGCGTAAACATTATCGGCCTCGTCTGAATGAGCTGATTGACGCTCTCAACGCGATTCTCGACGAGATTCGTCTCAGTCTTGCGGGACGAAAGAACATCTTAATCCTCATTGATGACACCGACAAAGCGCCGCTGGACAAGAGCCTCCAGGTCTTTGAACAGAACGGGCTGCATTTGGCCAAACCCAAGTGTTGTGTGGTGTATGTCATCGATATGGCGCTGGTCTGTTCCGGGCGTTTCCGCGCCACCGCGAATGCTATTGGCAAGGAGACTATCCTGCCCAACCTGCGCCTGACGAATGTTGCTGGTGAGGTCGATGAGGAAGCGGAGACCAATCGCGTACTGTTCAAACGGATCGCCTTCAGTCGTATGGATAGCAAGCTGATTGACGACGATGCGCTCAACGAAGTCATTCTCATGAGTGGCGGGGTGATGCGGGAGTTCATGGCGCTGATGGCCAAGAGCATCAGCACCACGTTGATTGCTGGGCGTGGGCGAGTGACCCGCGCCGATGTTGACCGGGCAGTGATCGACACCCGCAACGGATTCTCGCTGCGGGCCGACCATATCAAGATGCTGCAAGATGTCTTACGCGACCCGCACTGGTATCCGGATAGCCGGGTGGAGGATGCACAGTCGCCGTTCTTGGAACTGCTGCATACGCTGGCCTTGTTGGAGTATCGCAACGGCGAGGAGAAGTGGCGGCAACCGCATCCTGTCTTGAGAAAACTGCTGGAGCGACCACGCGTTGAGCAGCCATGAGCGAAGCGTCTCCCCTGGAGTTGCAAGATCGTTTGGAAATTCCCCGCATTGCGCTGGCCATGCGTCTGCGGCTAGGCCGGGGCGGACTCTACATCTTCGCTGTGGAATCCGAAGACGCACGTCAGGCGGTCATCAGTGCGTTGACGCGAGAGATCAACCAAGCAATCAACACAGAGGTGACCTGGCGAGAGGTACAAATCACGCCGGAACGCTACGACCTGTTCCTCTATCTCCAACACCTGGTTCACGAAGGGCAGGTCGATACCCGGCGCACCATTTTTTCCGTCACCGGCTTACCGGAGACCATGCTCGCACAACAGAAACGGTACCCTGACAAACAGCCTCCTTTCTGCGTCAATGCCCTTAACGTCCGCCGTGAGGTGATTCCCGATCTCAATATCTCGGTCGTGCTGTGGGTTGACGAAGCGACGCGTCGGCGACTGCCATACGAAGCGAAAGACTTCTGGGCGTTTCAGATGGAGACACGTTTCTTCCGCGACGCGGCGGCGCGACAACGTGAGCATTTCTCGCCGCCGCCTCCGGTTCCACTGGACGAAGAGATTGCTGAGTTACGTGAGCTGCTGACGCGTTATCACGCGGAACGACCGGAGGATTATGGAGCGATAGGAGGTGTCGCGTTTGATTTGGGCGTGAAGCTCTCTGAGCGTGGTCGTTTGCCAGAAGCGGAGGCTGCTTTCCAGGAAGCGTTGAGGGATGCACAAAAAGAAAACGACTCCAGGAGCGAGGCGAATGCGTTGAACTATTTGGGCTTTCTGGCCCAGGTGCGGGGGGAGAGCGAGCAGGCGCAGCGCTATCATCAGGACGCCTTGGGGAAGTACCGGGAGGTGGGCGATGTTATAGGGCAGGCGACTGCGTTGAACGACTTGGGCAGGCTGGCCCAGGAGCGGGGGGAGAGCGAGCAGGCGCAGCGCTATTATCAGGACGCCTTGGGGAAGTACCAGGAGGTGGGCAGTGTTAGGGGGCGGGCGAATGCGTT
>JBFWZL010000419.1:0-5954 GCA_050185455.1 Binatia bacterium
TGCTGCGGATCGCCAAGGTCGTGAAAGGGCAGGAGACGATCCTGGCCTCGACCACGCTCACCAATCCCCTCAAGGACACCTTCTTTCGGGTGGGAGGGACGGCGACGGGTACGACGTTGACTTTGGAACTGGATGGGGTCAAGAAGCTCACGGCCACCGATGCTACCTTTAGCAGTGGTGCGCTGGGTCTGGTGCTTGAGACTAAGACGGCGGTGGCGCAGCGAGCCGATAATGTTGAGGCAAAACTGGAGTGAGAGAAGGATGGAAGAAGCTGAGGGCTCCATATTCTCTCTTGATGTATGTTGTGTGAGAGTTTGGGGCCTCGGTTGTTTCGGAAGGCTTTTTGATTTTTCGATGCCCAGATTGATCTAAACTGATGGGCTCTTCGTACTGTAGATGATGGTCCAGGTTTTGCCTGGACCATGCTGTTGTGAGGTTAAACAAATTTGCCCGAGGCCGAAGGAAATCCTCCAACCTCGGGGTTATTGGTTAAGGAAGCAGCTCTGCGCTACAGGAGAACGATGGGTTCCCGTTGATACCTATGATGACACGGTCACCCGATTGAGCGCATGCAGGCAGCGCTACCGTAATCGTTGAGTCACTCGCGGGATTGACAACCACCGTACACGCGGTATTCGGGTCGCACGTTGCGGCAAACCCGACTAACTGGATGTTCGGATTGAGCGGTTGAGGCCCGATGAAGTTACTCCCCAAGATAGTGAGAGTCGAAGTTTGGACATTGACTTCGATGTCGTTAATGCAGGCACAGAGCGCGGATAGGAAACACTCTGGCGGACAGTCAGGAAGCACGACGTAGACCGAGAACGTCGGCGCACCGCCGCAAGTGCCCGTGACCTTAGTTGGGGTCACAGCCGCAGGAAGCGTGGTCCCTGGAGGAAAGGCGATAGTTCCGCACGCCGTCAGGCCAATAGACCCGAGCTGCGCAGGAAGCGCGCCGCCTGTCACGTCTAACACAGAGCTAGCACTACCTAGAATGCTGCCAGTAGATGGAGCGGTGCCGAAAGAGCGAACCATGATGACTCCACCAGCGGGAGCGCCGCCGAAAGTAGCGCCCTTGGCCTCTACTGTACCACCCTGCAGATCGACATCAAGTTTCGCTTGTATCACAACGGTTCCACCCTTACCGCCAGGAGTCACCGTCTGGAGGCCAGTGTTAACGTTCGTTATGACAGCGCTCGCCTGAACAGCGCGTCCGCTTGCTATCACTTGACCATCACGCGACTTGATGGTGACGACGCCGCCTTGGTCGTTCGTGCCAGACAGACCATTGGCATGTACGGCGAAGGGGTCTGTGGCAAGCGTACGGCCAGTAATGGTAATGTCACCACGCGCGAAGAGATCGAGCCAGCCAGTCCCACTAGTCCCGCCTGGACCGCCGTTATCGGCGCTAACCTGGCCGTTGTGAGGCGGAAGGCTGTTAATGATGAGCTGGTTGCCTGCCCACACCTCAACGCAAGACGTTGAATCAGTGGGTTTGTCCGGACGGTTTGTGAAATTACAGTGGTTGTGTGGCGTTGTCGGTGTGGCGTGTCCAATACCGAAGGACTCCACTAGACCGTTGATCTCAACCGAGCAGCCGCCTTCGAGGTGAACCAAGTCAGCGCCTGGATCTCTTCCTCGGCTGCTTATTTTTCCACTATCGCTGACGAGCAATTCGCAAGCGGCGTCAACAGTGATCGGTCCACCGCCTGGAGGCTGGAATGACACGGTGAGTCCGGAAGCGCCACCAACAGACTCAACGAGTCCATCGATAGTGATTTTGGTTCCCGTGATAAAGATCGCTCCAGCGGAGCAATCGCTGTTTGCCTGGACCTTGGCGCGGTCATCTGGGTTGGCGCTGCTGCTTCCCTGAATGTCAACGTCTCCGGCGAAATTCCCGTCTACATCAGCGTTCAGCATGATGGTGCCGGCAAAGTTGTTGGTTTGCGTGCTGCACCCTCCGCTTCGATTCGCGGTGATCATCGCTCCCGGTACTCCTAATGCGCCCTGTTTGAGGGTGATATTCCCAGTTGCGTTGACCGTGATATTCGCGGTCGTTCCAGGGCCTCCGTTGCCGTTGATCTTGCTTCCGGGCTCCATAATCAAATCGCCGGTGATATTCAATGTCAATCCAGCGGTTTGCGGAGAAACCGTTAAGGAGCTGGAATTAAGAAAATGAAGGGTCTCGTCTAATTGACAACTAAGCCCGCCAACGCAGTTGGCGTTGCTTTTTATTTGGTTACCCGATATTTGACATTCTCCCGCGTTCAGCACCCCGCCCAGAGCCACGCAATCATCTGCATTCGCTCGAGTGGGGAAATTCATGCCAAGCATAAAGACAGCAAGAAAAAAGAAGGTCAATACGCTAAGTGGGCCACGTTGGTTTCCACCGTATGATGTCATGACGTTAGTCCTCCTTGTCAAGACTGATGAAATCTGCGGAATGTTTGCTGCGTAACCTCGAAACACGGCCATTCAAATTTCCTCCTTTCGGAAATTTATGTTGATGTCCCTGCACTTCAGTTCCTACAAAAATGAACATTGAGCCCTAGCTTTATCCCCCTTTCTATCTAAATTGTCAAGTGTTAATACAACGCGTATCCTGGAAGAAGACAGAGAAAAATCGGAAGACTGACAGAGTCAACTCCAGGAGCGATACCACGGCCCTTTCCTCGATTGCCCCGCCTTTTTCAGGGCCGATCCCATACAACGAACAAAGTAATAAACAAAGTGATGAGCTACATTCAAAGCCGTGAGTGCGGCAGATATTTGATTGTTCTGAGGCAAAGATGGCACGGCTTTTCCAAGGTGCCTTGATAGACAGGTTATGAGTCTGCGTAGTTCCCGAAAGGTCGCTTTTCAGAAGTAGTTTCCTGGAGCTTATCGCGCTGGGCCTTTCTCTTGCAATTCTGTTTGCGTGGTCCGTTATTATTTCGTGTTGAGAGAGGTGGTTGCTTGTACGAGTGTCTTCTGATTGCTGCGTGTTTCATCAGCGTTAGCCTGGCGAAATTGATTTGCGAGGACCGAGGCAAAGCTCGCACTCACCGTCGTTGTCAGGTGTTGATCATCTCGATACGCGATCTGCCCGCCAATTACGGCTTGACATTGTGCGCCAGTACAGACAAGGTCAGAAATATCCACTAGATCTACCTTATCCAACCCGGCGACGGCCTTTCGATCAAGTTCGAACACCACTGAGTCCAGCGCTTCTCGTCGATCGAAATTGCAGGAAGAGATATCCTGACTCCACCATGATGCCCTCGAAAGACAAGTCGGAACGTTAAAGCCCGGCCATGGGGTATCACGCAAAACAATGATCGAAGCACCAGTCTGTTGAAGGCTGGCAAGCGTTTGGTGCATGCCTTTCTGCCATTCGCCTGCCGTGACGTCTCGGTCCTGCGTAGATTCCTTAACATACCCGGACCAGTTCGCTAGCACGACCAAGGCTGGATGCTCCTCTCTGATGCGTTGAAGCACCCTCGTACGCCAATGCTGACATTCCTTGTATTCTCGGCCCAAGACGTGAGAGGTAACTGCTGCCGAAGGGCAGGCCGATTTAGTCAACGAGACCAGCCGCCAGCCTTGCTCCAGCGCGATCTTCTCTAAGGCGGGAAACCACTGCGCTGAGTGGGAATCGCCAAAGAGGACCATAGTCCTCCCGGCAGTAATATCGCCATAAGCACATTCCCCAATTTCCTCTTGAGAGTAAGAGGCGTGGCACCCGTCTCGATACACTTTCGGTAGATCGCGATGAGCGTGGGCGTACTCGGCTTGATTGGGAGCATTCAGGCTCGATTTCGCCACGGTGCGCAAGGCAACAGCACTGCCGGCGCCGATTAGCGTGAGACAAATCCCCAAAGCAAGCGATCTAAGCGGTACTGCTGTAACCAGCGGACTGAAGCGCACTCGATTCTCAATCAGGTTATAGGTGAGCCAAGCCAAAACGAGAGAAAAGAGCACACCTCCGAGTCGTTCGACCAAATTCAGCGGAGTAACAGTTACTGCGAGAAAAACCAAAACCGGCCAGTGCCACAGATACCACGAGTAGGAGAGATCACCGATCGTTTGGACAACTGGAATATCAAGACAGCGCACAACTCTCCCCGGATTGCCGACGCTCGCGATTATCACCAACATGGTGCCAAGGACAGGAACTAACACGGCAACCCCGGGGAAATGGGTATGCTCATTAAATAGTACCCCCGCCAAGATAATCGCCGCGAAGCCGACCAGCGCGAGTGCATCCTTCACGAGAAGTGGAAATTTGGCAAAATACGCATTCCCCATGAAGGCCAATCCGCCTACTGCGAATTCCCACGCCCGCATCGGTGACCCGAAGAACGCCCATGGCGGTGATATCTCGATAACCCAAAGGGCAAGGCCAAGGGAGAGGAGCAGTACTGTCCCCATCGTTATTGTCAGGCTCTTACGGCATTCTGACGCTGAACCGATACGCGCCCCAAGCAGCATCAGCAAAGGCCAGAGTAAGTAGAACTGCTCTTCTACAGAGAGGGACCAGGTATGCAGCAACGGATTGAGATGGACGTCTCCTGCCAGATAATCCGTCGTTTCTAAGGCGAACCAGAGGTTGCTGGCGTAGAGGGCCGAAAATAATACTGAGCGCACCAACTCTTGTTGCTCAAGAGGCGAGAGCAGAATCCTTGTCGCGACCACCGTTGTTGTCAGCACTACTATCGCGGCTGGCAAGAGCCTCCGAATGCGTCGCTCGTAGAAAGTAAGAAAATTGATGCGTCCCTTTTGTTCTAACTCCCGTACGAGCAAGCCAGTGATCAAATACCCGGATATCACGAAAAAGACATCCACACCGATATAGCCGCCTTCGAAGAAAGGCAGCTTGGCATGGTACAAAACCACGTACAGTACTGCTAAGGCGCGTAATCCCTGGATGTCAGGTCGAAAAGACGATCTGTCTTTTTCTGCAGGTTCTGTCTTCATTTGTTGTCTATGACTCATTTTGTTGTCTGTCACTCATAATGACGCCACAGCTCATTCATGACGCTACGGCTCACTCATCCCTAACGAATTTTGCCTTCAACGAAGGGAACTTCGTATACTTTCTCATGGTTAATCGGGCCGTGTCCAAAGTAACCGTCTTCACCAAATAATTCTCCATGGTCAGCTGTGACGGTAATATAGGTGTTGGGTGGAACCACATCAAAGAGTTTAGTAAAGACTCCATCCAAGTAGCGTGCCGCTTCGATCTGACGTTGTCGTAGTAGATCGAGCTGGGCTTGATTGAAAAACTGGGAACTTTCGCTCTCCGTTTCGATGAGTTTCCCGCCCACGATCAAGTCATCTAAGTGTTTGAAGACACCGTGGACGCCGTGAATCTTCGGCCATTCATTTTCGGGTTCGGTTGGCAAAGCATACGGATAATGAGTTTCACCGACATTCAATAAGTAGAACGAGGGGTGATCTGGCGAAAACTTTAACTGCTGGATCATAGCCGCCATGTCGTTATGTTTTGGCATCAAGGTGAAGCTGGTGAAATCTTTATTGAGCACGGTCGAGGGATTGAGCACGGGCAATGAGACCATTGCATGAGTTTGATATCCTAATTTCCATTTGAGAAAGGTGGGTAAAAAAAGATGTGGAATCAAACTCTTGAACTCTACCTGTGCAGCGCCCAGGCGTTCTTGGTACTTAAGAAAGTCGTTCTTATAGTATTCTGAAGCATAGACGTGCTGCGGACTAGAGTGGGGCAACAACCCCATGAGCAGGTTGTAATGAGAAGGAGCAGTCCATGACGCATAGCTCCAGCGACGCTCGATCTGACCTAAGCGACTTAACGTACGAGGAGCGGCCTCCATGAGCGAATCATAGCGACAACTATCCAGAATGATGAGAATGTAGTTGTTCTGCGCTTGCGGGGGCGGCAAGATATCATCGGCTGGCTGCACCCGAGTGGTTACTATAGGAGCGGTTGCGGGTCC
>JBFWZL010000420.1:0-5949 GCA_050185455.1 Binatia bacterium
GGGAGGTAATCGTGGTGGCAGAAGCGAAGGCTTTCTCCGCAATGGCGCGGCTAGGAATGGCAGTTGGCAGGCCAGTCGACCGCAAATACAGGGGAACGGACAATTCTCGCCCCAGCAATTCCAATCCCGCCAACAGGCCGGCGACGCTGCGTCCCAAGTAAACCGGCAGAATACGACTCAGCAGCTGCAGACCCGACAGCAGACGGGTGACGCCGCTAGTCAAACAAGTCGCCAGAACACAGCGAAAGACCTTCAAGCTCGGCAACAGGCCGGCGACGCCGCCAACCGGGAAGACTGGCAAAGCCACGCCAACCAGGACCGTGAAGATCGACAAAATTATCGAACCGAGACCCGCGAAGACTGGCAGGACTATGACGAATCGCACGGCGGATATTACGGCGGGTATTATAGAGGCTATGGCTATCCGGCGTACCCGGCTGGAGGAGTCGCTGCAGGGATGGCAATTGGGTCAACAATGACTGCCGCCGCCTTCAACCAGCAAAAAGCCTCATGCACCACACTGATAGTCAACGGTATGACGTATTACCAATGTGGGTCTACATGGTACCAGCCTTCTTCTCAAGGCAGCAATGTGACCTATATCGTCGTGAGCCCGCCAAAATAAGGAAGCAGGAAGCGCCAAACACCTCCTTCGTTAATGCCATCTTAACGCCTCGTTAATGTCGCATTAACGCCTCTTTAGCAGAAGGCCACCGCAGGACTGACAGGAAACTAGTAGGGAGAATTATCATGAAGAACTATCACACCTTTTGGGACCATATGAAGCAAAACAGCAAGCGATTCAAACATCACAGCAAACGGATCGTCACCAACACTGTACTTGCCGGCGTGCTGATCTTGTCGGGGAAGGCGGCAGAAGCGAATCCAGTGGCCGGTGCTGACTTCAATGGTGATGAATATATCAACCTCTCTGTCAGCGCTCCCGACGAGCAAGTGAGTTTAGCTATGCTTTCGCAGGGACACGCAGCGTCGGTGAACAGCGGTATGTATCAGGCGAAAGCGGCAAAAGGAGCAGTAGTGCAGCTTTTTTCTGACATGTCTATAGATAATTTTCAGCCCAACGCATATCCTCCAGCCTTCTTGCTGCAACACACTCGACATTCTACCGGCAAGTACGAATCAAAGGTTACGGTCGATGCTGATGGATTCCTGGTCATGTTCTCCTGGTAATGCTGCACTTCTTACAAGGAGACTCCAATGGATATGAGTGTTTTTTCATCACAAGAATTGCCCTTGGCGCTGCGGGTACTCACCACGGTGGCGGCAAATCCGGAAGCCCTGACGGAACGTGAGCGGCAGTTTTTACAGGTCGTCAATGCGCTGCATCAGGGCGGCAATGAGGTGGGAGTATGGTCGCCCATTGACACACCTCAGGTTGCTCACGTCATCACCAATCCACACCATCGCAAGCGGTTGCTGCAAATGGCGATCGTCATGGCGATGGTGGAAGACAACATAACTGCTCGGCAGCAGCAGACTTTGCAATCGCTCGCGAGCGGACTTTCGGTCAATGAGCGAGGTCTCCGGGTGCTCCACGAAGCGGCAAGCGGACATCGATTTTTGGCGCGGCTCGACATGACCCGGCGTATGATAGGCAACATGGTGGAACCAGTCTGCCGTGAAGAAGGCATTGCCGGAGTGAAAAAGATTATGGAGCCCCTCTTTTTTAAGAAAGGCGGTGAAGACCCGGCGCTGGCCTGGCGCTTTCGCCAACTCGGTCTGTTGCCGCAAGACACGTTAGGGCAAGCCTTTTGGGAGCATTGCACCCAACGACAGTTCGGTTTTCCTGGTGAACCTGGAGCGATTCCTCTCCGGTTAGTGTTTCATGATTTTGGGCATGTACTCGCAGGATATGACACCACGCCGGCTGGCGAGATCCAACAAGGCGCGTTTCAAGCCGGCTTCGTGCGCAACGACGGCTTCCTGTTCCTCTTGTTTGTGTTTTTACACTTTCATTGGGGCGTTAAAGTCACGCCGATTGCTGACGCTGACAAAGGGCTCTTTGATATTCCTCTCGTGATGCACGCTTTGCAACGTGGAGCAGCCTGTACAGTGGACTTGTCCGACCACTGGGACTTTTGGCAGGTAGTGGAACTCCCGCTTGAGGAAGTGCGTACGCGTTACGGTATTTCTTCCATCTCCCCGTCTGCGACAGAACAGCGCGCGATGTCCATCACTTAAGTGACACACGCAGTTCCCCCAGTACTATTGTTTAAGGCGCATTTCTCTCCTTGACGCCAGAATTGCGCGACTGCGGCCGGTAATGATTACCGTGGGAGCGACAGTGTTAGCCCTATTTCCGTTGGCGCTGCATGGCGGTCCGTTATGGCAGCCCCTCTGTTATGCGCAGATTGGCGGGCTGAGCGTGGCGACCTTCGTCGAGTTGCTTCTCGTCCCTGTTTTGTACGCGATTTTCGTGCTTGGTCTGAAAATTGGGAAATGGGAAATGCACAGCGCGCACGACACTGCAGACTCCAGAGGGATCACTCCCCACGCTTCCGCCTAAACAAACGGACAGAAATATTTTCGCGAAGTCTGACAAATCTAAAATCAAAATTTAGATTTGTCAGGGGTATGTTATGCCTTGGCGAAAATTCCCCCCTTGGCTGCAGAGACGAATCTCAACCGCTTCACCTTCTCCAGCGCCTTCATATTCATAACACAGGTCCACGCAAGTCTTCCGCGATAACGCCGTCCACCAAGCGAATCTTGCGATCGCAACGCTCGGCTAGACGTGGGTCATGCGTGACGATTAAAAACGCCGTGCCTCGTTCCTGATTAAATTGCCGCAAGAGTGTAAAAATGTCGTCAGCAGTTTGCGTGTCGAGATTGCCGGTTGGTTCGTCGGCAAGCACAAGCTTAGGCGACAGAATCAAGGCGCGCGCTATTGCCACCCGCTGCTGCATACCGCCCGAGAGCTCGGTAGGTTTCTTGGCGATCGCATCCGCCAATCCCACCGCCTTTAACAATCTCAGGGCCTCGGCGCGGCACTTCGGCGTATAGTCCCTGTCACGCATCAGCCCCGGCAGCAAAACATTTTCCAGCGCCGTGAACGCGGGCAACAGATGGTGAAACTGAAACACAAACCCCAAAGTAGACAGCCGGGCGCGCGTCCGTTCGTCTTCACTGGCCTGCGCTACTTCTTGGCCATTCAAACGGTACGAGCCGCTGGTAGCGGGTTCCAGCAGACCAAGGATGTTAAGGAGCGTGCTCTTGCCCGAGCCAGAAGGCCCGATGAGTGCAGTAAACTCGCCGTCGTGCACGGTAAAACTTACTCCGTGCAGCACCTCCTGTTCGATCGGCGTGCCTTCGTTATAGGTTTTGCGGATACCTTCGAGTGCGAGGATCGGAGACGCCATGGTTCACACTCGGATGGCTTGCGCGGGATCGAGACCGGCCGCGCGACGCGCGGGTACGGTGGCCGCGAGGAGACCGAACACCAAAGCGACTAGCGCCGCTCCGGCGTACAGCTCCGGTGAGAAGTGGACCTGGAACAGCGCTGAACCATCGGCGGCACGCAACAAGCGGCTACCCAACATCATCAGTCCAGTACCAACAATACTGCCGCAGATGGCCCCTACGACTCCAATGACGGCGCCTTGCAAAAGAAACACGCGTAAAATGTCGCCGCGCGACGCGCCAATGGCGCGGAGAATGCCGATCTCTTTCTGCTTCTGCACGACCGACACGACGAGCACACTCGTAATGCCGATCGCGACGATGACCGCCACAAAACTCCGCACGATTCGCGTCATAATCGTCTGATTTGACAACGCCGTGTACAGTTCATGATTGGTTTCCTCCCAACTCTCCACTTTCTGATCGGTGCGTTGTCGCAGAGCGGCGGCAATTGCGGCGGCGGCAAAAATGTCCTTTACCGCAATGTCAAGATTCGAAGCGCCGCCGGTAAGGTTGAGAATCGCCTGCCCTGTACGGAGATTGACGTAAACGAAGCGGCGATTGGCTTCACGATTGCCCAGATCATACACGCCACGGACCTTGAAGGCGCTCCCTGCACTGCGAGCGGTTTGCAAGTAGATCTTGTCCCCTACGCTGACGCCGAGATCTTTAGCGAGTTCGACGCCAACAATGGCGTCATCCGGGTTGAGTGTCAAACTTCCAGCCACGATCTTTTCGTCGAGCTTGGTGACGCGGCTATAAGGTTCTGGATCAATGCCTAGCACAGTAATGGCTTTGTCCACTTCGCCTCGTAGTACAAACCCAGGACCGGAAACGGACGGCGTAAGGGCAACCACCTCCGGCAAGGCGGCAAGTTCGGCGGCCAGATATTGCCACTGATCAATGGAGCGGAGCCGCTGCGCCCGCGCCTGCGCGGCGGCGAACACAGCTGGTCTATATCCCTCCGGCAATTGCGGATGATTCACTTCGTCAGGCGGACGGATCACGACATGCGGCTGGGTCCCGAGTGTCCGGACCACAAGATCAGCTTGAACGCCTGTCAATACGCCGGTGATAAAAATGATGAGACTGACGCCAATGCTGGTGCCGCCTATGATGAGAACGGTTTGCATGCGACCCTCGCGGAGAAACCGCAGCGCCAACGTTCGTTCGAACTTCATCATGAGAGAACCTCACTATGGATGTCTGAGACGACGCGGGGGCGAACGCACGCGCCTGGAGTGACGGATTCGTTCATTACGACCAGGGCGCCAGCCTGTACTCCCTGAAGGATCTCCACCTTCCCTCCGGCCTGCATCCCGAGCGTTACCGGCTGACTGACCGCCTTGCCGCCCTGAACAGTCAGCAGCGTCGGCATTCCGTTAGCAGTTCCACGGACGACTGCAGAAGGGACTACAAATACATGCTCTTTGTGGGCCACGCGAACTTCGACCGTGAGGGTCATGTCCGCGCGCAAATGTGCTGGGGGGTCAGGAACGCGCAACCGCGCCTCTACCGTGCCTCGTTCCGCATCGATACTCGGAGCGAGATAATAGAGATCGGCGGAGAATTTCATGTCCGGGAAAGCATCCGCCGAAGCGAGCGCCGTCTCTCCTACTTTGAGATAGGGAAGATTCTTCTCATCGATCTGCGCAGTAATCCGGGTTTCACCGATTGTCGCCAAGGTGAGGAGAGTCTTGCCGGGTTGGACGATGTCTCCAGGCTCGACCTGACGCGTGAGCACGATGCTGGCCGCGCTGGCGCGGAGTTGAGTTTGCGCGAGTTTTGCCGAGGCGAGTTCTCGCGCCGCGCTTGCTTCAGCCAGTCTGGCGGCGGCTTCACGCGCTTGCGCGCCCGACTGACGTTGCGCCCGGACCTGAGTCTGAGCCGCTTCGTATTGACTCTTGGCAACCAAATACGCGCGTTCGGCTTCCTCGAAACGCGCACGGCTCAGAATCCCTTCGGCCAGGAGGTCTTGGCGGCGGCGAAATTCACGCTCTGACCAGTCAAGCGTCGCGCGTGCTTGAGCGAGGGTCTCAGTAGCAGTGGCTAGCCCGACCTCTGTAACGGTCACGACCCGTACTCGGGCATGGTGTTCGTTAGCTTCTGCCTGTTGCAATGCTGCTGTCAGCTCCTCGTTCTCCAACTCAATCAACACCTGTCCGCCTTCTACGTGATCCCCTTCCTCAACCAGCACCCGCGCGACTCGCCCGGTGATCACCGAGCCGATATTCACCCGCGCGGGGCTCATGACGCGACCCGTCGCGATGACGGTCTGAACGAGCGCTTGCGCCTGTACAGGTATGACATCGACGGTAACGCCACGGACACGACGAACGCCAAGCAGTACGACGACAGTGCTCACACATAGCAAAGCACCGAAAAAGAGGCGATGTTGAGTGAAAAGGTTACGCATAAAGTCTCTCACTTTCCCACGCTCAGTCCGCGGATGGCCATATCAACGCGCTGCGCAATTGCCGCATCACTGAGAACGTCTTTATCAAGGCGAGTAAGAACTGCGGCTGGAAC
>JBFWZL010000421.1:0-5878 GCA_050185455.1 Binatia bacterium
GCACGAAGGTGCGTAATTCATGCAGCAAGGCGCGCAAGCGGTTGATTTCGTGCTTGAGATCTTGCACGCTTTCCACCACCATTGCGTCCGGAGACGGTTGCCGAGCGAGAACGCGCTCCAGAATTTGAATGGTAGAGAACATCCCATTCAGTGGATTGCCGATCTCATGGCCGAGTTTCGCGACCGTCGTGCCGATAACGGCCAGTCGTTCGCTTTGGTGTAACTTCTCCTCGATCCGTTTGCGCTCACTGATGTCATGGAAATAGACAGAAAGACCGTCAGGTGAAGGGTAAGCGTGAATTTCAAAGCACACTTGTAATGACTGATAAAAAATATTGAATTTCACGGCCACCTGCTCGGTGACCGCGCGTTGATATTCTTGGTACACGATGGATTCGGCTGCCTCGGGAAACTCCTCCCACACGCTTTTACCTAAGAGCTCTTCCGGGATTCTTTGTATCAGCGGCCCAGCTTGGGCATTCACGTAGGTAAACCGCCACTGGTGGTCAAGAGCATAAAACCCAGAGGTGATGCTTTCCAAAATCGTACGAATGCGCTCATGTGAGTGTTGGAGCTGTTGTTCGGTCTGTATGCGCTCGTTGATTTCTTTTCGGAGGGTCTCGTTAACTTGCACCAATTCTGCAGTACGTTCTTGCACCCGGCGCTCTAACGCATCCTGCGTCTGTCGCAGCACCTCCTCATTCCGCTTCCGCTGAGTGATGTCGCGAAGGAAAATCGATAACCCACCGTCTGGGAGTGGGTA
This sequence comes from Binatia bacterium, assembly GCA_050185455.1. Lineage (GTDB taxonomy): Bacteria > Desulfobacterota > Binatia > Bin18 > Bin18 > SYOC01. The sequence continues at coordinate 764 of JBFWZL010000421.1, forward strand.
GGCCCGCACCTCATACCACTCGTCGAACGGTGGATAGTGATCTTCCACTTCCACAGCGACTCGCTCGGTCATGGCGCGACGAAACTCGCTTCCCGCTACCAGGCTCCATACAGCAGGAAATTCTTTCCAGAAATTCTTCCCCGGTAGCTCCTCTTGGCGGCGCTGGGTAAACCGTGCGGCTGCAGCATTGACTGAGGTGATGCGCCATTCATGGTCAAGAACGAAGTGTCCCTCACGCATGCTTTCGAGGATATGCGTGACTCGGTCACGCGCAGCTTCCGCCTCCGCCCGCAGGTGTCGCTCCCGGCGTTCACCCTGCAGACGCGCCGTGGTCTCGGTCACGGGGCAAAACACACCGCACACGTTTCCGCTTTCATCCCGAATAGGACTGTACGAGAAGGTGAAGTAATGCTCCTGTGCCGCACCGTGGTGGACAAGGGGGAGTAGAAGATCGTACGACCACGTCGCCTGGCCAGTCTCCAATACCTCGTACAACATCGGACCGATAATAGACCAAATCTCAGGCCAAACCTCTTGAGCGGCTTGCCCGAGCGAGGCGGGATGTTTGTCAGCCAGCATCGGAAGATACGCGTCGTTGTAGAACATCCGCAACTCGGGTCCCCAGAAAATCACGATAGGAAACTGCGAGGTGAGCGCGATGCTCACGACTGTGTGTAAACTGTGCGGCCACTCGCTCACAGGACCAAGCGGCGAGGTTTCCCAGTCAAAGGTGCGCATCAGCGCGGCCATCGTTCCGCCATCAGCCAGGACGATCTCCTCGATTGGAGATAGCTCCTTGTGTCCCGTTGCTTTCGTTTGGGTCATGATCTTTTCTCATTAACACCATAGCCAGCACGGAAAAACCAGTAGCCAGTAAGTTAACGATGAATGAGAACGACCTCCATCCCCTTTGTGATTTTCGGGAGAGCTGCGACGTCATGCGTCTTTTTGTGTGCGAGGCCGCTATTGAGACCTGCCGTTCATACCGCTTTCTTTTCTCTATATAGGGCGAAGTGTCGCTGTCTTTGCCGTTGACAGAGGACGAAATGGCGTCGCTTTTGCATTATTTCTTCTCCCATGAGTAATAACGTCGATCAGTCCGTAAACAAAGACAAACAGGAACCGTTACGAGTACGTTGGAAACGACACCTGTCACAGGCTTATCAACGCTCGACACAGTGGGGACAACGTCATATACCGCCGGGACTGCGTTCCGTCCTCGGAATTCTATTAATGGGTGGGGGTATTTTGGGCTTTCTTCCGATCTTGGGGTTCTGGATGATCCCTCTGGGGATCGGCCTGCTTGCGCTAGATTTTCCGCCGTTACGACGACGGCTGGAACAGTGGCTTGGTCACAAAGAGGAAACCTTGAGGAGACGACGCCCATCGGATGCAAGACCAGAAGAGCACGCCACTACACGTGAGAACGCAGCGACCAACAAAGCGGATCCCAAGGTTTGACCAAGAAGTGAAGCAAAGGAACCTTCAACTCGATGAGCAAACTCCGCAGAATTCTCGCCGTGTGAGATGAGTAAATCTCTCAGCAAACCCATGACGCGCCCTATATCTGAGATTGCCTGTTTCTATTTGCAAGACAAACGAAACAAGGAACCTTCCCCTTTCATGTTTGTTTATATTCATTCCCAGGACGCCGTGGACACATGAACATTCCGTGCGAACTGCGCAAGGAGCGAAATCCAGAAGTCCACTATGCACTGCCGTGAGTCGTGGCCCAATGTTTCCCAATCCGATTTAGCGCAGATGTTGCAGATATAATGCGAGTGCATTGAGCTCCGTTAAGATAGAGCCCAATGCAATGAATGGATACGTGGGAAAGCTACGCTACTGCTTAGCCTCTTGCTTTGCCAGGATCTCCATCTGATTTGTCACCGATTGCACCCCGGCGATCTCGTTCACCATGGCCGTGATTTTGTCCTTCACCTTGGCGGTTGTGGCTTGTCCTTCTAACGTCACAGCACCATTATTCACTTTGATATGGACTGAGTCTTCCGTGACTCCCGCCAGCTCAGGATTGCCCATCAGCTGGGTACGGATATCCACAGCAAGGCTTCGATCTACATCGGTGACGGCATAATCACCGGCAGGTTTCGCGACTCGCGCTTCAGCATTCACAGCGTCGCTTTCCGTAGAAAAGGTGCGACTACCGGAAGGTCCAGTAGTGCCAGTGCGGTCTGTCTCGTGCATACTGCCGCTCCCGGGAAGGCCAGGACTTTCAGTTCCCGTTGAGGCGGCAGGCGCCGTGGCTGGAAAAGACTGACTTTTTCCGGTTTCTCCAGCAAAGGCCGGAAGCGCCAGTGCGGCAATTCCAGCAGCGAGAGTGCATGACCGAAGAATATGGATGTTACGCATAACGATGTACTCCTTTCCGAGTCTACGAATCTGAATTTACGGATTATTATTCTTCTAGACGTTATCAAACTAAATCGGCGGCATATGACGACGGCGGCCGCTGATGAAGCTGATCAAGAAGAAAATCAGGAAGACGACGAAGAGAATCCAGGCGATATTCGTCGCCGCGCCGGCTATGCCGGTCAATCCCAAGAGACCGGCGATAAGCGCGATAATGAGAAACGTAACAGCCCAACTCAACATCGGCTTGCCCTCCTTTCTAAAAAGATTGTAGACAGCAATAGAGAGCAACGAATATGCCAGACTGTAAAAGGAACCTAAATTCTCTATATAAGCCTCATTCTTTAACTTGTTTCTGCCTGACAAGCTTATGAATGGGACACGGCTCGGTTTTTTGTCGCGAAAAGAGGACAGCGTATCGTGTTTGATGTGATGGTGTGTCGCTTCGTGAGGATAGCAAGGAAAGAATCCTAGAATTCTAGATGGGGTGAAGGGAATGTCGCTGAGTCATCACGACAACGAAAACGGAAGGCACAGGACTCGGGTCGCCATTGTCAATCAGCTGGTTGTGGTGCAGGGGAACCATTCCCTCATTCCGCCCCCCTCTTTGGGCAATGGCGGGAAGTTAGCGCACCCTTCGACTTCGCTCCGCTACGCTCAGGGCGAGCGAGGAAAAGTGGAGAAAAGGCTCCGTTCGTGCTGAGCGTAGGCGCAATGCGCCAAAGTCGAAGCATGCGCCGATTCCTTAAGTTCATGCCATTACACTCTTTGGGCCGTCTCACTTACGCAACACAAAGCAGATATTGTCCTTTCTTTGGGACACTCATACAAAATAGCAAAGCTATCTAGACTATTTTTCAGGTCATCTTTCCTCACATCAAGTTTGGCATGCCCGTTGCTTTTTAGCAAAACAAGCCAATTTTCCATAGGAGGTGACAAACATGATGGCCAAGCGAACAATTCAGACCAGCATCGCGATTCTAACGTTCTCTTTTGCCTTAGCTGGTTGTTCACAACCTCTGAGTAACCGGGAAAAAGGCGCATTGATTGGCGGCGGCGCCGGCGCGGCAGGCGGCGCGTTGATTGGTGGTCTTACTGGCGCCCCTGGCACCGGAGCGCTGGTCGGCGGCGCCGCGGGCGCGGTAGGCGGCGCGTTGGCTGGCGATCAAAAAGACAAGCGAGAACGGGACTGGTGGGATTAGGAAAATTTCATACGCCTAACAGATTTACCCAGGAAAGGAAGGATCAGTCATGAGCGGCAGATGGAACAAGCTCCGCAAGTCGGGGGGGATAACGCTCGTCTGTGGAGCGTTGGGCCTTGGGGGCTGTAGCACAGCGCAGCCGCCGACAGCAATCGTGTCACAGGCGGAACTCGCCGTGCAGCAGGCCGGGCAGAGCAAAGCGCCGGAGTATGCGTCTCGCGAACTGAGTCTGGCCAGACAGAAATTTGATAACGCCAAACGCGCGATGGATGCTGATCGCTACGAAGAGGCTCGTCAGTTGGCCGAGCAAGCTCTGGTCGACGCGCAGTTGGCGGAAATGAGAGCGGAAGCGGAGAGCGCCAAACAAGCGGCGCAGGAGCTACGCAAAGCGATCGAAAGTTTACGCACAGAGGCAGAGCGAGCAGCTCTTCACCGAGGAATGCCCCGCGCGTAGGAGGACCGGACAATGATAATGAAAGGCAAAATAGAGAAGACAGTTGGCGGCGCGGTGTTATGCCTGAGCGCCTTAGGCGTTGGCTGCGGGCCGACCACCAATACAGCGCTCGAGCGCGCTCGGGCAAGTTATCAACAAGCTCAGCAGAACCCGCAGATCACTACGCATGCGGCGGTCGCTTTGCAGGAGGCGCAACAAAGCCTGCAACGCGCCGAACGGGTTTGGAGCAACGACAAAGATGGCGACAAAGTCGCGCACCTAGCGTATGTCACTGAACAACAGGTTGGTATTGCACACGCGACGGCAGAGAAGAAAGTTGCTGAAGCGGAGATCAAGCAGCTTGGCGCCGAACGCGAGCAAGTTTTGTTAGAGGCGCGCACACGCGCGGCTGCTCAAGCACAACGCGCAGCCGAAACTGCACGCACGCGCGCGGAGCAAGAAGCCGCCCGGGCGCAGCAACTCGAACAAGAACTTGCCGAACTCAAAGCCAAACAGACCGAGCGTGGGCTGGTATTAACACTGGGCGATGTACTGTTTGAATATAACAAAGCCAATCTGAAATCTGGGACCATACAAAATTTGTATCAGTTGGTGACATTTTTAAAAGAAAATCCTGACCGTAACCTCATCATCGAGGGTCATACCGATGGCCTGGGTTCGGATTCGTACAACTTTGAACTTTCCCAGCGCCGCGCCCACGCGGTAGAAAGCTTCCTGATCCAGAATGGCGTTAATCCGGCGCGTCTTACAACTCGTGGATACGGCGAGGCCTATCCCGTGGCGTCAAACGACACCGAAGCCGGTCGCCAAGAGAACCGTCGGGTCGAAATCGTCATTCTCCGAGAAGGGGAGTTCGCCCGCGACTGGATGCGATAACAAAATTTCTGCCGGAAGTGAGAATGTTCTCGCAGACTCTGTAAAAGTATGTTCAGAAACGACTGCCGCAAGAACGACCGTAAAAATGAATCTGTTTTGTTTCATGGGAGGTGATTATGCTTAGTACGGTTCTATTCATTGTGTTGTTTCTCTTTGTCATTGGCGCCTTACCGACGTACCCGTATTGTCGAATCTGGGGCTATTACCCAAGCG
>JBFWZL010000422.1:0-5861 GCA_050185455.1 Binatia bacterium
CTCCCCACCCCCATTGACCCCGCCCCCTGCACAGGAGGTGTTGAACTCTATACTCGTCACCTCGTCTCTCTTCTTCAGATTCAGGGAATCTCGGTCGATATTTATCATACAGCTCATCTTCCCAATTCCGCGAAAGACGCCTTTTTCCCCATCCCTGCACAGTCCCTTCCTCAATGAGCTGTATCGTTTTGACCAGTCTTTGTTCGGCTTCGGAGCCGAACGTTTATCAACCAGGGGAAAAGAGTTGTTGCCGTCAGCGAAAGAGTGGCCTGTGAAGCACAAGCACACTATAGGGCTCAAGACGTACACACCGTTTTAACCGGTATAAATCGCTCTATCTTTTTTCCCCAGAGAAACCGCGCGGAACAACGGAAAAATTTGGAATTCCCCGTGACGCATTCCTCAGCGTTTTTCTCGCGCATTGGGACCTTGATAAAGCGATTAATGGATGTGCTTCGAAGAAGAGCCATCTTAGAGACGCCAGAGGTCTTCTGGCTGCTTATTCTTGGTACGGGAGCACAGTGTCTTCTCAAGGAAAGCCTCAGAGTAAAGATTCTCAAAGAAATTGAGCCGATGGCGGTGGCGGAATCTCTCTCTCGGATTTTCTCTTCCGTCCTGCGCGCTATGAAAGGTTTGGTCTCGCTATAATGGAAGCGCTTGCTTATGGATTTCCCGTTATTGTGGCGTCTGTAGGCGTTATGGATATGATCGACCGAGACCAGCCGTTCCACGCATTGCTGAGGTTATCGACTGGGCGACTTTCAACTTTCGCCCACAACACAGCAAGACTCTGACTTCATCATCCGTGAAAGACATGGACAACTTACTTTCTATAGTAAAAGAACAAACGACGAACCTCTGCGCTTTGCAACAACAACTCAACGTCGCGCAACACACAAAGGAGGAGTTAGAAGAACGATTACAGGTACGGACAGCGGCACTTTCCTCTCTCCAACAAGAGTTCGCAATATCCACCCAGGAACTCCATCGCCTAAGATCTCACGCTTCAACCTGGATGCGGCAGTTTGTTCGTTATCGCCTTGCAGGTTGGTTTCCGGTCGGAACTCGCACCCGAGCCGTCCTACAGAGCTTGAATCGCCTGAGGCGTCAATACACGTCGAAATCACTTAGTGAATAATAAAAATGCTCGGCAAGCCAAACAGCACTGAAACGACGATCAAATAACCGGCACTCAAGCCAGTGCTCAGCCTCTTCAGCAGCGAATCCCCCGAGGTCACGGAGAAACCGGCTCTCCCATGTAAAAGCAGGGAACCACGCTTCCACGTCAGAGACTCGTTCATCCTGCAGGATCGCTTCAACTCCGGCGAGCAGAGCGCGAGCAAGCACGATATTTTCAGGTTCAACCAAGAATTCCATCAAGGAGGCTTTTCCCTTGTTTATCCCAACGACTGCCAAGACTGGTTCGCCAAGAACAGTCACGAAACGGTAACGTTTCCCAGGACGCATCCAGTAACGCCAGACAAGAAAGGCGCGATCCCGACGATTCACGAGGTCGAACTGAGGCTCCAATCGTTGCCATTGCACATCCCAATCCAACGGCAACATATCGAACGCCGTCTCGCGATTCTCATGAGCAGGTCCAAGAAGCGATGTCGCCTTGTGCAATCTATACACTCGCGCTATCGGCTCATAGCCAACTAAAAGTTCTCCTAAGCGCCGGTGTCGTTCGGTGGGGAAACCATACATGAACCAACTTTGGCCCTCACATAGTTCGCGCATAAACGCTTGCACAGTGCGGCGGAATAATCCTCGTCCTTGCTGATGGGGATGAACCATCGTATCAACAGAGTCAAACCCCCACCCTTCGGTGTCCTGCCACACCAGGCGTTGACGGATCGCACCAAAATGACAGATGATTTGCCCGTCTTCCTCAGCAACAAATACCGGAGGCGGATTGCCATCACGCAAGTACTTCCACCGCCAGACAGCAAGCGGAAGTTCAAGTTGAAAAACCGTGGAGAACAAACGGCAAATACCTTGCTCGTCTCCAGCCCTATAGGAACGGATAACCGCCACGGAGTTAGCCTTTCTTGAGAACTGCGCACCACGTGTCATCGGCGAGAGCATGAACCGCTACGCGGAGGGAAAAATTTTCCCCAACCAGCGGCGAATTTTCCTCTGCCGCGTCATTTGGCTGCATAAAAATGAAAAATCCAATGCCTCAAAGATGGCGCCTGCCTTGCTCTCATACATCCTCCAAAAGCAGGAGTACAAGCATGATCAATAAAGTCACCACAAGCACCATCCCTTCTCCCCAAGACCGGCAGCAAATCGCTTCATCAAACGATATGAGCTGGGAGCAGTACGCCAAAACTATTAACGACCTTAAAACGGATCCACCGAAGATGTACGCAGTAACTATCCCAGAGTTCAAAATGGGAGGGATGAGCTTTCCCACCTGGCAAATTCCTGATTTTGCCAAAGCAGGCTTTGATGCTAGCACTATCCCCCCTGTCTATGGGCAACGCAGGATAGTGACGGAAAAGTTCCTCCAGATTCTGCAAAAGGAAGTCCCGGGATATTTGCTTGATATTGTCGAAGTAGACCCTGAGACTGAACAGCCTTTGCAAGTTGCGAAACCCGAAAGCAACCTTTTCTCCTCTCAAGGCCAGACGCAGACATCAGCGACCCTTCCTCCCTCCACTATCGCCGCCACAATGAAAAATGCATCTCTGTCTCAACTTGTACAATCGCAGGCAGCAACAGGCTTGAACTCAACGCCAGCTACTCCTGCTAAAGTCGTGCAGCCGCCTAAGCAGAAGGAGCAGTCTTCTCTCCCCGAGGCTCAATCTTTTGACTTCACCCAGCTGACGCCGGAAATGCAGCAGACTACGATCCGCTTGGCCGAGCAACTGCTTACTGTCGCACTTCGTCAATTGAGCGGATCCGATCAGTCCGGCGGCAACCTCGCTAGTTTACTAAATCGCACGGCATAAAGGGCGCGACATTCACAAACGCGGGAACAATGACACTTTACTTTGTATGATGGGTTTCTGTACCAAGAAAACATCTTGATTGGCGTCCTTCGCCCCGCCCGGGATAAAGTCGACGATCAAGAACTCTTTCGCCAGCACCTGTCGGACGTAGGCTTCGGGGTGATACGTACAACATTCATTGTCGCCCGAATGTTCAGGTTTCGACACTACCAGCTCGCCCGTCTCAAACTGTGCTCTTTGTTCCGCCGTTAGTACGTGCAGATGGGTAAGACCATGCACGGTAAAAAGCAACCTCCCCCCTGGCTTGAGAATGCGTCTCAGTTCATCCATCCACAACAGCTGGAGTTGTTCTTCAAGATGCGTGAAGATGGAGATCGTATAAATTAGATCAAACTGACCGTCTTCATAAGGCAAAGGCGGAGCTAACCCATTGGTCTGACATGCGACAAACGGAAGCGCTTGTTGACACCATTGAATCAGATGCGGATTATAATCAGTTCCAAAGATCTGTGGCCCATTGAGCGCTTTCCAGTGCCGCAAGATGCGTCCACACCCACAGCCAAAATCGAGGATCGCGCCAAACTGCTCGATGCCGAGCCCGTTTTTCGCCAAGATTCCTCTAATCCAACGCGCGCCGAGGACACCACCCCAATAAAATACAGCTGTATTGTCTATACCAGCCACCAAACGAATCATCTCCGGCGGAGGAAGCGGCAAACCGTCCGGAGCGCCTTGCATTCTCAAAGGTTCAGCTTTCGCTTCTTGTAATGCGTAGATCGTGTAGAGGTGTGGGTCGTGGATAACGAGCCGACAGCGCTGTTCCAAGTAGCACCGAACTTCAACCTGGCGCTCCATCCATAAAAATGTTGTCTTGGGAAGAAGCAGAAAATCACAGCCTCGCGCCTGGAACTCCTGGAGACGGGCAAGAATCGTGGCATTGTCCGTGGATTCATCGCCAAATTGGGGGAAAGGCGTGACTTGCCAGGCATCTACGTGCGGTGGATGCTCAAGCGCATTACCGGCAAAAACGAGCGTAGTCCGAGGCGGCAGCACGAATCGTAAAGTGCTCCCAATATGAGCCATCAACGACGACAGCTGCTCAGGGAACGTTTGGGAAGAGCAATCAGATTTTGTACAGGCAGGTTGTTTTTCCATACCCCATGAAGTACCCGATCCGACGATTCATATAGCGGAGCCGTTCACTTTCCACCAGCGCCACTTCTCCCTAAGCTGTAACCGTGGCAGCAAGAACACTTGCGCAAAAAATTCTCCCTCCATGAGTTGCGCCCAGACTGACTGCGAGAAAGAAAAATGTGGCGTGGAGCAGAACCGTCCTATCGCAGGCAGACAGTCAGCCTGTGGCGAGAGCTGCAACAAATATGGTCCCTCGTCTTCTAGAAGGGAGAATGTTGGTGGTTCTTTCAGGACGCCGAGGTCGTGATAGCCTACGGACATTCTTGCTCGACGCCTCGCGATACCCTTGTTCATGCTCGCCAAAACCAGCAATCGCCAGAACCACCGCCCATAGTGTTTACAAAAATAATATTCCAGAGAAGCGTTTCCCGCCCGCTGAGCCGCATCGATTACCTGTCGCGCACTTTGATTGTACAAGTGCGCGACCTCCGCCGCGGGGACATAGTAGAGCCGATAGCCTTGGCGACGCACTCTGCGGCACCAGTCCGTATCCTCATAGTACAAACTAAACCGTTCATCAAAACCGCCGCAGGCGCTGAGCACGGCTTTGTGAGTCAGGAGACAAGCCCCAGAGAGGAGAGGTTGTTCCAGCGGCGTTAGCGCCTGCCAATAGTTAAGCGCGCGCCGTCTCCACCAATCCACCCGGCGATCCGTCAGCGTCCGCCGGTATCGGACAACGGTATCGAGCACAAAGCTGAGGGGCGTGACGAGGTCACTCGGTGGAAGCAAGAAGTCTCGCTCATGATCCCACCACAAGCGTGGTCCTACAGCGCCGCAACGCGGTAGACGCTGAAAGTTGTCAAGCAATTGCTGCAGCGCTCCCGGGAAATACCATGTGTCTGAGTTAGAGAAAAGGATAAATTCCCCCGTGGCGCGCGTCAGGGCTTGGTTGAGCGCGGCACCATATCCGCGGTTTTTGTCATTGAGAATGAGGGTCGCATCTAACCCGTCGAGGTCGCGGCGTTCATCAGGTCGGGAGGCATTGTCAATAACGATCATCTCCACCCCGTCTGCTCCGCTCACATGGTTACGCACGGTCTGAGCGTGTAACGAAGCGATGCAGTTTTTGGTGAGGGCAGCAGTGTTATAGTTGACGATGAGAATGGATACGGCAGGTTGATGAGACATACTGAGAGAATCTCATAGATACTGAGAAGATTATGCGTCTCGTGTTCCCGTCACGCGCCGCCACCGCCAATAATGGAAAGGACGCAGCTCCGAGCCGCAGAGCAGACGCGCATGGCAAGTCTCCGGCGGCATTTCACCCCACAGGGCCTCGGGAAACCGAAATTCTCCACCTCCAGGAAAAATCGCCGCGGTACTGCCAAAAAACGGATCGAAGGCAATCTCAAGGACTTGAGGGTGGGCGGCCTCGCGCCAAGTAAGCGTGGGCGGTTCAGCATGCTCTCCAAGATCTTCAATCGCGGTAAACTTCGGCGTCACTGCTTGCGCAAATAAACCAGCAGCCAAGCGAGCGCCAAGCTTTCCATAGCGCATCCGCCAATAGCGGCGTTCGGACACAGCCGCCCACCGCTCCACACGACGCGACCCTTTTCGGCTATGACCAAAAGCATGAACGGCTTCCGCGGATGGCGCGATAAACAACTGATACCCGTGTCGGCGCGCGCGCAAGCTCCACTCTACTTCCTCATAATAAAACGGAAACCGCGAGTCCAACGGCCCTACCCGGTCAAGCACGGATTTGGCGAT
>JBFWZL010000423.1:0-5859 GCA_050185455.1 Binatia bacterium
AACAACGCCAGCGGCATTTACTCGGTGAAATATGGCGGCACGCGCGATCATGTGAAAGCAGCGACAGTGGTGACAGGTAAAGGGGAAATTCTCCAACTCGGGACGCGCAGCCGCAAGACCTCGTCGGGATATCACTTGCTTGGCTTATTGATTGGTTCTGAAGGAACGCTCGGGATTGCCACGGAATTAACGCTTTCGCTTGTGGGCTTACCACAAGGAAGAACACAAGGAGCTTTCACGTTCCCTACCGAACAGGCGGCGGCTTCAGCCATCGCTGACATGATGCGTTACGGCATCGATCTGGCCGCAGTTGAATTTCTTGATCGCCGCTCGGTTGCGGCATTAAATCGGTTTCAGGGATTTGGGTTGATTGAACAGCCTTCACTCTTCCTCGAAGTGCACGGCTCCCCTGGAACAGTGGAAGAGATCTTTTTCACGGCAACCGCTTTGTGTGAAGAGCACGGTGGACAGCTGATTGCCTTACCGGGTGGGCGCAACCCTTGGGAAGTGCGCCACTTTACCACCCGTGCGATTCAAGCGTTGCATCCACACGCAAAGACGATCCGCACCGATATGGGCTTCCCTATTTCTCGCCTGCCTGAAGTGGTCGCGCAGAGTTATGCGACTGCTGAACGACATGGTGTCGTGTTGCATACTTTTGGTCATGCTGGAATCGGCATTTTACATGCGCTCATACGCGAGGATCCCCTGGACACAGTGAAGTGGGAGGCGGCAAATCAAGTGAAAGACGAGATCGTGGCGTTCGTGCTTTCGGTTGGCGGTACGGCATCTGGTGAACATGGCATCGGCCTTGGTAGCCGTAAATACGTCCAACAAGAACATGGGCTCGCGCTGGAGTATATGAAGGGAATCAAGCAGTTGTTTGACCCCAAGGGAATCTTGAATCCGGGAAAGATTTGGTGAGGTAGGAGCAACAGGCTATAGGGAAAGGCAAAAAGATTGTAGGCTGCCTTGAGCGGAATTATCATCCAACTCTGCAGCGCATAACAACATGGGGAATGAACACCACCGCCAGTTCGCCGTAGCTCAGGCCTTCCCACCCTGCTTTTTAGCGATCTCCCGAGAATTACTTTTTCTCAGCCGCATCCTCCACAACTTTCTGTTTCCGCATCGTGCCGCTGACGATTTTGAATTCGAAGAGTCGGCATTCGAGAGCGCCGTTGAAGAGCGGGGTGCGACGGCTGGCCGCCAGACCGATCAGCTTGGGCAGACGCAGATCCGCCGTGAAGAAGTATGCATGCCAGCCAGCGAAGTTCCGCTTCAAGCTGTCGCCGAGACGCGGGTAAAACGCGGCCAGCTGCTCCTTATCACTGAGGCGGACTCCATAGGGTGGGTTTGTCACCAGCATCCCCTCTCCAGCAGGCGGCTTTACGCCCAGCAGGTCAGCCTGCTTGAGCGCCACTGCATCAACCAATCCGGCGGCCTTGAGATTGGTCCGCGCCGCCTGGACCGCGGCCCCGTGAATGTCGCTCCCATAAAGGGCGCAGGGCGCCTTCGGCATTTGCCGTGCTCTGCCGGCCTCGCACAGCGCCTGCCACTGACGAGAGTCAAAGTTCCCCAGCTTCTCAAACGCAAAACGCCGCCCCAGCCCGGGCGGAATGTTCCGCGCGATCAATGCCGCTTCCAATAGGAACGTGCCGCTCCCGCACATGGGGTCGAGCAACGGTTGCTGCGCGGTCCAGCCTACCAGCCGCAGAATGCCCGCCGCGAGATTCTCACGCACGGGCGCCTCGGTGGCGGCTGTGCGGAGCCCACGCTTGAAGAGCGCCTCACCCGAGGTATCGAGGTAGAGCATTACGCGCTGACGGTTCAGAAACGCATCAATGCGGATATCCGGTTGGCGCGTGGCCACGTCGGGACGAACGCCGGTGGCCGCGCGAAAGCGATCACAGATTGCGTCCTTGATCCGAAGGGTGACAAAATCCAGGCTTTGCAACGGGCACTGCTGAGCACTGACCTTCACCTTGATCGTGCGGTGGGCGGGAAACCACGTTTCCCAGGGCAGCGCCTTTGCGGCCTGAAAAATATCATGCTCGTCGCGGTAGGCGCCGTGAAAGACGCGCCACAGCACCCGGCTGGCAATCCGACTGTGGAGGTTGACGGCGTAGCAGAGGGCAAACGGGCCGGAGAAAGACACTCCGCCAGGGAGGTCGGTCACGTCCTGCGCACCCAACTGCTCTAGCTCGGCGCTCAATACCGCCTCCAGCCCACGAGGGCAAGGAGCGAAAAAGGTCTCGTGTTGCATATTCATATCAACAGGCATTGTCAGAGAGAAAAGACGAGAACAGCGATCACAATAAAATGGGGACTGGAGGATAAACGGCTGCGAAATAGAGGTACGAAGCCCAACACTGTACTTTCCTGCCCCATCATTTCGCAACACACAAAAAAACAGCAACTGAGTGGCTTGTCGCTGATGGCCTAGGAAAGAATTCCCTGGTTACCGTCATGATATCGTGCAACGAGGAAAAGGCCGTCGGCTACCACAACTCCCGTACGGGCAAGACAAATCCCGGCAAGATTGGATCACCACTCAGCATGTCTGGATTGTCGAGCGCCTCTACAAGTTGATCAGGACGATAGACGTACACGCGCTTGTCAAAAGGATCGATCAACCAGCCAAGTCGCGCGCCGTTGTCTATATATTCCCGCATCTTGTCTTGGAGATCGCTGAGACGGTCCGTTGGTGGGCGTAACTCGACAACAAAATCAGGGCAAATGAGGGCAAACCCCTCTTGCTGTTCTGGGGAAAGCGCCTCCCAACGTTCTCGTTTAGTCCATGAGGCGTCAGGAGATCGTTTCGCGCCGTTTGGTAAGGTAAAGAGCGTGGAGGAGTCACAAGCGAAACCAGCTCCGTCCTCTTCCGCCCAGATATCCAAATGCCGAGAAAGCCGACTATTGCGTCTCCCAGTCGGTATCCCTGTCGGTGGCATAATGATGAGCTCCCCCTGAGCGGTTAGTTCAAGGCGCAAATCTGGATTTTCTTCGCACAGATGCAGAAATTGTTTTTCGCTGAGCTGCACAGCTTTGAGGTTGAGCTTGAATGGGACGGGAAGTGACCCTGGTTCGGTGAGCTGAGACATAAGCCCTCCCGGGATTACGCTACCGTCTCGCGCGCTTCTTCGGGTCGCAATTTTTCTATCTTCACCGCACAAAATTTGAATTCTGGAATTTTGCCGAATGGGTCGAGCACATCATTGGTTAAGAGATTGGCAGCGGCTTCGCGAAAATGGAACGGGATAAACACGCTGCCTTTTTGCGTGCGGACGCCGATGCGCGCCTTGAGCACGATTGAGCCTCGGCGTGAACTAACACGGAGGAAATCTCCGTCCTGCGCACCGAGTGCATATAGGTTCTCAGGATGCACTTCAACGAACGCTTCTGGTTCAATCGCATCAAGCGCTTTCGAGCGGCGCGTCATGGTGCCGGTGTGCCAATGCTCCAGTACCCGACCTGTGTTGAGGACGAGCGGATATTCTTCGTCCGGTAGTTCTTTGGCTGGAGCGAACTCAGCAGGTACGAATTTTCCTCTACCGGTAGGGAAATCGTCTATAAAAATAACGGACTGCCCCGGTTTGTCCGGGTCTGGACATGGCCACAATTCGCCAGTTTTGCCTATGCGTTCGTAGCTTAAGCCAGCAAGATTCGGGGAGAGCGCCGCGAGTTCGCGGAACACGTCTGCCGGTGAGTTGTAATGCATGGGGTACCCCATACGTGTGGCGATGTCGCAGATGATTTGCCAATCGGGGCGAGCTTGTCCCGGCGAGTTAATCGCCTGACGACCAAGCTGCACGCGTCGGTCGGTATTGGTATAGGTTCCTTCTTTTTCTGGGAAACTCGAAGCCGGCAAAATGACATCGGCAAACTCCGCCGTTTCCGTGAGGAAAATGTCTTGCACAACTAAGAACTCTAGATTGGCAAGCGCCTTGCGAACTTTGTTGATGTTAGGATCGCTGAGGAAGGGATTTTCTCCCATCATATACATGCCTTTAATCGTGCCGTGCAGCGCGCCGTGTGCGATCTCTACAACGGTGAGGCCTGGCTTGGGATCGAGCGTGACATCCCATGCTTTCTCGAACTTTTCACGCACGGCGGGACTATCGACGCGTTGATAGTCCGTATAGACCATGGGAATCAGGCCTGAGTCCGAGGCTCCTTGCACGTTGTTCTGACCGCGCAAAGGATGTAATCCCGTGCCTGGACGTCCGATGTTGCCGGTCATCAAGCACAGCGAGATCAAACAGCGGGCGTTATCAGTTCCGGTGGTATGTTGAGAAATACCCATGCCCCAGAAGATCATTGCATTCTTGGCTCTACCGTACGCGCGCGCCACTTCGCGCACTTGTTCGGCTGAAATGCCGGTGAGCTTTTCCACTACCTCAGGCGTGTAGTGTTGCACGGTCTCCTTCAGGGCTTCGAGGTTGACGGTGCGTTTTTCGATAAATTCCGGATTGGTCAGACCTTCAGCAATGATGACGTGCATTAAGCCGTTGAGGAACGCGACGTCCGTCCCTGGCTTGTAGCTGATGTAATACTTCGCGTGATCAGCCAGCGCCGGGCGGCGAGGATCAATAACGATCAACGTCGTGCCGCGTTCTGCCGCTTGCTTAAAGAATGTGGCGGCAACTGGATGGTTTTCCGTCGCATTAGACCCAATCACGATCGCGACATCAGCATATTGCACATCACCGAAAACGTTGGACACCGCGCCCGAACCAATAGTTTCTTGCAGCGCGGCGACGGATGAAGCGTGGCAAAGACGCGTGCAGTGGTCAACATTGTTGGTGCCGAACACCGCGCGGACCAATTTCTGGAACAGATACGCCTCCTCGTTCGAGCACTTCGCCGAACCAAACCCTGCGAGCACGCTTGAGCCATGCTGGTCACGAATGCCTTTCAACCGGGACGCCACCAGCTCCAGCGCTTCGTCCCAGCTTGCTTCGCGAAATGCGGGCAACACTTCCGCATAATCAACAATACCGCCCGGTTTACGCTGCCATTGGCCGTCTTCACCGCGAACATCTTGTGACAACGGACCCTTGGGATAATTCTCAGGTCGGCGGATTAGTGGTGTAGTTAGGCGGTGCGGGTGCAGGGCGTAATCAAAACCGTAACGTCCTTTGACGCACAAGCGTCCGTGATTGACCGGGCTCTCCCGTCCACTGACTTGCACAATTTTATTGTCTTTGACGTGATACGTGATGGCGCAGCCAACCCCGCAATATGGACAGACGGAGTCGATTTCTTGGGTGGTTGGTAAGGCGACATCAATAGTCAGGGGTTTGTTAAACAATGCACCGGTGGGACAGACTGCCGCGCATTCCCCGCAAGAGACACACGTGGAATTCCCCATCGGCAGGTTGAGGTCAAACCCGATATGAGTATGGGCTCCTTTTCCGGTGCGTCCAATCACCTCATTATTCTGAATGTCGTCACAGCCGCGGATGCACCGGTCGCATAAAATACACGCGTTGTGATCAACGGAGATAACTGGCGACGAGACGTCATGCCCATCTTCAACGATCTGCGGGCGAAAACGCACTCCTTGCTGGCGGGAATTCAACAACCCATATTTTTCTCCGAGCAGCTCAAGCTCACAATTGCCGTTTTTTTTGTGCTTGGCGCAGGGAGTTGGGTGGTCAGCCAGCAGTAACTCGACCAACATTTTGCGGGAACGCTCAATCCTGTCGGAGTGTGTGGTCACTTCCATCCCCGCTTCCACTTGACGGATACAGGCTGCTTGAGCGACGCGCGCGCCTTTGACGTCAACCGCACAGACACGGCAGACGGCGACTGGCGCCAGTCGAGGGTCGTGACAAAGTACGGGAATATGAATGC
>JBFWZL010000424.1:0-5843 GCA_050185455.1 Binatia bacterium
GACAAGCAGCGGCGGCGAGTTGCGAGTCCTTCATCCCAGTAAAGAACATGCATATCGATGGATACAGGATCGATACATCGATTCCCTCGATGTCCATGTCCTTGACGCGCTCGTGCGGATCGAAGCTCCCCGGGCGCAAGTCATCCCACGAGAGCGTTCGCGCTCGCTGCGGTTCGCTCAGACCTCCGGGAATACACATGGCGGCCGGGGCGATGACGCTTTTCGCGAAAAACTCCCCGTTATATTTCACGCGGTCCGTGCCTTCGTCATCTTTGACAATTTGTGGAACGCGATCACGAAAAGCCGGCTCAACATACTCGTTCCAGAAAAATCGCGGCTCGACGATATGGCCATCGGCGTCGATAATTGTTGTCATAACTTTTCCTTACAAGAGAGATTCGCTTGCTGCTCTGGCAAACAGCATAGGGCTCACTCACTGCGTTCGCTTTATGGCCTATGACAGATGAAAGAGGCTCTCTTGCCATAAAGCGAGCAACGCAAGCGGGCCATCCGCCATAGAGTGAGCGAAGCGAACGAGCCATAAGTGTTTTATCCTTCCCCACCTTCATCTTTGGTAAAGAAGCCCTCGTCGCTTTCCGTCATAAAGCGCAGATCGAATATGCGGATACGGGGCGGCGCTACGCACAATGGCGAAAGGTCCTTCAGCAGATTCTGCGCTATTGCACTGTTCGCATACCCTTGCAAGTCTTTGCGGGTTTTCCACGAACTCACGGCGATGAATTCATCCTCTTCTTGCATGACCTGGACGAAAAGAAAGCCGGACACCAGACGAATCTGTTCGAGTCGATCTTGCAGCATTTTTGTCGCGGCTCCAGCTTGCCCTGGTTTCGCTTGTCCTTCCAACACACGGCAGAAGTACATATCGTCCTCCTTTCCCCTCGGAGTTACGTCATGCGTTACGCGTCCTTTTCCTCTTCCCTCCTCTTTAGTCCCACACCTTTTCGTACCGACTCTATGCGCGGCGGCGTAAAGTTGTCAACCGGAAACTGATTCAGACAGTTGAGGAGGCAGTACGCGCACTTCGTTACTGATGCGTTCGTAATGGGGAGTTTTCGTCGTGGAATCTTCGCTTATGCCCTTGAGTGAGACAATACAACAGGTCTCTTTGTCGTCCAGTTCATCCCAATCAACAGCGCCCTTGGGCAATTGCAGCGTCACCCCCACCGTTCCCGAGTGTAAATCAAACGGCGCAAGCGTCCCGCCAATCTTGACTTGGGGATCAAGAGGAAACACCAAAATCTCTTTATAAGGAAGTGGTAGGCGCACCCCCATCTCTAGGTCGTAGTTCATGGAGACCTTCAGGGTCTCGTCATCAGTCCGCCACACTTTCACGCTAGAGATTTTCACTAGCGCCTTGCTCACCTCTTTTTCAGGGGTACAAGCAGGTAACGACAGAGACAGAGAAAGGAGACAGAGAAGCAAGACAGGCGTGCAATAATAGTTTGCTGTCCCTTCGGTTCTCAAACGTGAAACGTGAAACGTGAAACGTAAGACCTGGAACCTAGACCCCAAAACCTGCAGCCTAAAGCCTAAAGCCTGAAACATTCTCACATTCCTAAAATTTCTCTCGCCATGGCCGCGCGGACATGAGAGGATTTGCCGCCCATTTCCGAAATACGCAGGTCAGCCGCAACGCTCACCAGCATCGCCGCCTCGGTAATGTCAGCCCCAGTCCTCTCCATTAAGAACTGCGTCAATTCGTCTGAGGCTTTTCGAACCGCCGCTTCAACCGTTTCTCCTTCTCCCATTGTCTGTACTTCTTCGGCGGTGACGACCAAAGGATGGGCAAGTTTTAGTTCACTCGCGATTCTACAGCGCATGGTTACTTCCGCGGCAATCTCAACCGCCGATCCGGCAATTTCACCGTCCCCCATCTTGGCGTGTACATCCTCAATCGTCAGCAAACCACCCTCAGCAAACACCGGCAAATAGACGGTCGAGCCTGGTCCAACTTGACCATTACTTAATTGGCCGCCAAAGACGCCACAGGCGCTGCTCGGTTGCGACCCATTGGCTGGGGCAAGGCCAATCTTGCTGATATTTGGAATGTAGGGGAGAGCAATTTTCTCACTGTAACGAATCTGCTTGCCTTCGATCGGTACAATCTTCTTGCGAAATTCTATCTGATCTTTGAACGCGCCGTAGCCGGGAATTGCAATAACATAGCCGAACCCTTGGCTGGGCCGGATATCCAAGATATCGATCGCTAACACCTGTCCGGGTTTTGCCCCTTCCACATACACTGGACCAGTCATAACCGTCAGTTGCTCCATGGGCCAACTGTTCCCATCATTCCAGTCACGGAAGCGATCATTCGTTTCCATCACGAACACGTCCCCAGGTCGTACTCGCGCCGCCGGTGGGTTCGCCGCATCAAACGTGCGGACGATATGGTCTTTGCTGATTTTTTGCATGATGAGCCCTCCTTTTTTCCTTATACAAGTTTTTCAGCGAGACAGACACCAGGTTCATTCACAACTACAGGAAGCATAAAATATCTACATTGAGAGAAAACGAAAGCAAGTGAGAGCAAAAACAGGTAGTGGGTCAATTTGCGAGAGAGAAAACAGGCCCTGTCATGCTGAACCAAAGCGAGGCGGTGGCGAAGAAGCTCGCATCACCAGGTTCTCGCGGGAGCTTCTTCGGCCTGCGGCCTCGGAATGGCAGACCTGCGTTGAGTCGAGGACCGATGAGAAGGATTGAAGCTGACCCACTACCCAAAAATAGCTCGGAAAGCAAATGACATGGAATCCTCCGTTGTGCAACGCAAACTCGCCGCGATTTTCAGCGCCGATGTCAAAGGTTATAGCCGCCTCATGGGTGAGGATGAGGTGGCGACGATTCGTACGCTTACCGCGTATCGCGAGACAATGACGACCCTGATTCGACAACACCGGGGTCGCGTGGTCGATTCTCCAGGGGATAATATGCTAGCGGAGTTTGGCAGCGTCGTGGACGCAGTGCAGAGCGCAGTGGCAATTCAAAACGAATTACAGACCCGCAATGCTACTCTTTCAGACTCACGCAAAATGGAGTTTCGTATCGGCATCAACGTCGGAGATATCATTGTAGAAGGCGAGCGGATTTACGGAGACGGGGTTAATATCGCGGCGCGGCTGGAATCTCTAGCGGAACCGGGTGGGATTTGTGTTTCCAGTGTCGTGTATGATCAGGTCGAGAATAAACTGGCGGATCTCAATCTGAGGTATGAGCACCTTGGCGAACAAATAGTCAAAAACATCGCCAAGCCAGTGACAGCGTATCGCATCAGTATCGAACCCCAAACGCCAACCCCATCGCTTTCTTCGAGTCCTTCTCCTGTTCGCCCTTTCGCTTCTTCCTCTCTCACCTCCCATTTCTCAGTATTGACGGCGCTGGACAAACCCTCCATCGCCGTTCTTCCTTTTACGAATCTCAGCGGTGATGCAGAACAAGAATATTTCAGTGACGGCATTACAGAAGACCTTCTGACCGATCTTTCAAAACTGTCCGGTTTGTTCGTGATCTCTCGCAATTCGGTATTTCTCTACAAAGGTAAAGCAGTAAAACCGGAGCAGATTGGTAAAGAACTCGGCGCACGGTACATGCTCGAAGGCAGCGTGCGCAAGGCCGCCAACCGCGTGCGCGTAACGGCGCAGTTGATCGACACCTCGACCGGCTATCATTTATGGGCCGAACGATATGATCGTGAACTGGAAGATATTTTTGCCGTGCAAGATGAAGTCACTCAGAAAATTGTTGCCGCCCTGCAGATTACGCTCACCACAGGAGAACGCAGTCGGCTTGGACGTCCTCCAACGACGAACCTTGAGGCGTATGAATATTTTCTGCGCGGTTTGGAAACTTTTGCCCGTCGCACGCCGGAGGCGAATGCACTCGCCCGTCAGATGTTTGAACGAGCAATAGAGCTTGACCCACGTTTCGCCGCCGCTTACGCCCGCTTGGGAAGAGTGTATATGGTTGAGCGGGCTTTCCAATGGAGTGATGATCCACAGCTTCCAGAGCGCGCCGCCGCTCTGGCTCAACAAGCCATCGCCCTCGATGACGCGCTTCCCGGCGCTCATCAAACTCTGGCGTATGTCTATCTCTTAACGAGACAATTTGACCTGGCAATTGCCGAAGCGCGACAAGCGGTCGCCCTTGATCCCAATGACGCCGACGCCTGCGTTACTCTCGGAGAAATTTTGAGCTGCGCGGGAGAACCACAAAAAGCGGTGGACCTGGTAGAGAAAGCCCTCCGACTCGATCCACATAATCCCCCTTCCTATCTCTTTTCTTTGGGACAGGCGTAGTATTTGCTCGGACGCCATGGAGAAGCGATCGTCGCATACAAAAGACTGCTCACGCGTAATCCAGATCACTCCCGAGCTTATTTCTTCCTTGCCCTCCTCTATCACGAGATAGGACGCAAGGAAGACGCGCGAGCAGCTTTGGCCGCGAGTCAAAGAATCAGCCCAACTTATTCTTTTCAACAGATGAGAAGCATCGTTCCTTACAAGGATCAAACCCTTGTCGACCGTTGGATGGCTGTCATACAAGAACTCGGAAGGCACTAACCTCTTCTAGTTGACAAGCAACCTGCGTCCGGGTTAGCCTGCCCGCCAAAGAGGGGGTGTATATGCGTACTCGACGCTGGACGCAGTTCTGGAGAACGTCTTTGTTTTCGTGTCTTCTTACCGGGTGCTTCTTCACTCCGGGTGTTGGCCATACCCAAAACCTTGTGGACCTGCAGAAGGATCCGAACCAATGGGTGTCGCCCGGAAAAGATTATGCGTTAACACGCTATAGCGAACTGAAGCAAATTACGGCGGCGAATGTCAAGAACCTGAAACCCGCTTGGACCTTTTCGACCGGCGTCCTACGCGGCCATGAAGGCGCGCCGCTTGTTGTCAACGACACCATGTATGTGGTAACGCCATTCCCAAACATCGTGTACGCGCTCGATCTGACTCAACCTGGCGCGCCGGTCAAATGGAAATACGAACCGAAACAAGACCCAGCCACAATGCCTATCGCGTGTTGCGATGTCGTCAATCGCGGCGCGGCATACGCGGATGGGAAAATTTTCTTCAATCAGCTTGATGCTCATACCGTCGCTTTGGACGCCAAAACCGGCAAAGAACTATGGAAGGTACAACAAGGCGACCCGAAACAAGGGCAAACGATTACCATGGCTCCGATTGTGATCCGGGACAAAGTGATCACCGGCATCAGTGGGGGTGAGTTCGGCGTTCGCGGATTCGTCACTGCGAATGACCTCAATACTGGTAAGCAGATCTGGCGCGCATACAGCACTGGTCCCGATGCTGAAGTCTTGCTCGGCAAAGATTTTTCTTCTCCGTACTCCTCACATCAGGGTAAGGACTTAGGAGTTTCAACCTGGAAAGGGGAGGAATGGAAGCGCGGCGGCGGGACGACATGGGGGTGGTATAGCTATGATCCCGACCTCAATCTCCTGTATTACGGCACCGGCAACCCCGGGGCGTGGAACGCCGATCAACGCCCCGGCGACAATAAGTGGTCAATGGCGATTTTCGCGCGCAATCCAGACACAGGCGAGGCCAAATGGGCCTATCAGATGACCCCACATGACGCCTGGGACTATGACGGTGTTAATGAAAGCATACTTGTTGACCTGACGATCGACGGAAAACCAGTGAAGGCGCTCGTGCACTTTGACCGTAACGGGTTCGCGTACACCGTGGACCGCACGAACGGCCAGGTATTGGTCGCTAAGCCGTTCGGCCACGTCAATTGGGCCGAGGGCATTGACTTGCAAACAGGATTGCCAGTCGAGAACCCCGAGAAACGTACTAAACAAG
>JBFWZL010000425.1:0-5788 GCA_050185455.1 Binatia bacterium
GGTCGCCCCATGCTGACTCATGACCGTATGTACACATCCATCCGGTCGATAACCCATATTTCCAACCGTCACTGTGCCGAACTCATCGGAAATTGCGCCTTCAATGACAAAGATAAGTTCATCCCCAAGGTGCTTATGGCGAGGCGGTGTTTGCGCTCCAGGCTCTATCCGAGCCATCACCGCACGTCGTTTGGTAGCCACGTCATTCCATAGCTGTCTCATACGAATCCCCGGCTGTAACTCCTGCCAAGGTATGGAGTTAATCTCAATGATCCGTGATCGTGCCTGTTCTTGCGTAGCCATGTGGCCCTCCTCTTCACGTAATAATCGGCTTCGCTTCTTTTACCTCTGTTGGTCAGATCATCTTAACGTACGGCGACAGATATTGTCTGTCAAAGGGAAAACACAAGGCGTTTTCATCCAACCGCTTGCCTTTTTTTCTGTCTGTGGTCTATTGGATGGGATCAAAAACGACTGGGAAGGCGGACACCTTTCATACGGTCCTAATCATTTCTCGAAGGAGGGAATCATAGATGGCAGATTTTGATCTTCATATTAAAGACGGCACGGTAGTCGACGGTACTCGTGCTCCCCGGCGTCAAGATGATGTCTGGATTAAAGAGGGTAAGATCGCCCAAATTGGCGGAAAAGCTGCTGGCTTCGCCAAACAGACAATCAATGCTGATGGCTTGATAGTAGCGCCAGGGTTTGTGGACTTACACACGCACTATGACGCCCAGATTCGCTGGGACCCCTATTGTACGATCTCCGGCTGGCACGGCGTTACCTCGGTCGTCCTCGGCAATTGTGGATTCGGCTTCGCTCCCGTGAAACCAGACTTTCGTGATCGGTCAATGCTGACTATGACACGGACCGAAGCAATCCCTTACGATGCAATGAAAGTAGGTATGAATTGGGATTGGGAAACCATTCCTCAATATCTTGATTCCTTGGACAGTTCTCCCAAAGGTGTGAATTGCATCCAGTACATGCCAACAGCTTCTCTCATGACTTATGTGATGGGGCTTGAAGCGGCCAAGACCCGTCCAGCTACCGAAGCGGAACGCAAAGAGATGCAGCGCTTGTTACGAGAGGGGATGGATGCCGGGCTGTGCGGATTCTCCATCCAACGGCTTGGTCCTGACTCGACCCAAGCCGATTACGACGGTTCCCCCATGGTTACCGATACTATGTGTGATGAGGACATCCTCAATCTGGCGAAAGTATTACGCCGACGTGGGGATGGTTTCATTCAAATCACGCAGGCCACGGGCAACATTAAAGAGGATCTTGCCTTCCTCGAAAAATTGGCGGCAACGGCGCAACGTCCGATTTTGCACAATGCTATCGTTCCTGCACGCAAGGATCCGAAGGTCCACCGCCGTAGTCTCCAATGGCTGGAGCGTGTTCGCGCCAAGGGTTTGCCCATCTATGGTCAGACTGGCACGATCCGCACAGGGTTCGCCTTCACGCTTGAACACTGGAACCTTTACGATGCCAGCCCTGCATGGCGGGAACTTACTACTGGCACGAAAAAAGAGAAACTTGCCAAGATGCGCAATCCTGCGCTGCGAGAAGCGGTCAAACGCGAAGCGGAAGAAGCCGACCGACGACTGCAAGTTATTCAGGCGGGCGTGGGTGGCTCTATTCCGAGCTTGCTTGTCCAGAGCGACGGCGGCAAGCCCGAGCTGGAAAAGTACGTAGGCAAATCGCTTGGTCAAATTGCTCAGGAAGAGAATAAAACCCCGATTGACGTCATGCTTGACCTTTCTCTTGCCGGTGACCTTAATGTCGAATTCCTTGGGCCTAACAAGGGATTCAACGCCGATTACATGGCGGAGATGATCAACGATTCAGACTATACCTTCCCGGGTGTGTCGGACGGCGGAGCGCATACTAAGTTCTTTACTGGCGGCGCCTTCACCACCGACTTCCTCAAATGGTTGGTGCGCGACGAGCAAAGAATCACTTTGGAAGAAGCGCACTATCGTCTCTCAGCCCTCCCGGCTAAAGCCGCAGGGTTCCACGACCGTGGTGTACTACGCGCCGGAGCAGCCGCCGACGTCGTAGTGTACGACTTGAACGGGTTAGGTGTGGAACCTGACTGGATCGGCGAGGTCGTCCACGACTTTCCTGGTGGTGAATGGCGTCGCGTCCAGAGAGCAAAAGGATATCATTCTATCATCGTCAATGGCGAAGTCACCTTTCAAGACGGAAAGTGCACGGGAGCAACGCCTGGCAAACTTCTTCGCCAAGGGCGCGCCTAACACAAACATCTAACGTCGGAGGGGTGCCTTAAGACACCCCTCGGGATAATTATCCTTCCATCCATCCCGCTGCTGTTTCCTCTAACTCCCTGCAGTATACATTCGTCACGTATAAACAGTCTTTGCTCAATTGGGGAGGTCAATCATGAGTAGTAGTCATCAAAACGCTTCGCAAATACGCGCACGTCTTCGTCATCCCGTTATCGATGCCGACGGGCATTGGTTAGAGTTCGGCCCCATGATCCGAGAACAATTGAAGAAAATCGGCGGCGATCAGGCTGTCGAAGGCTTTGGCATGTTTGGGGCACAAGTCGTCAAAACCTTATCCATGTCCATTGCTGAACGAAGGCAACAACGGATTGCCCAAGAAGCATTTTGGGCGCTTCCTACCAAAAATACTCGCGATCGAGCCACCGCGATGATGCCGCGGCTCCTATACGAAAGGATGGAGGAATTTGGCTTCGATTTCACCGTTCTTTACCCAACAGCCGGCCTAGGACTTCCGCGCATCCCCGATGCAAGCATACGCAAAATCACATGTAGAGCCTTCAATACCTTTAGTGCGGATTTTTTTCGCGCTTTTGCGGACCGTATGACTCCAGCTGCGGTCATCCCAATGCATACGCCTGAAGAGGCAATCGAAGAGTTAGAGTACGTAACCAAACAACTCGGCCTCAAAGTTGTCATGCTGTGGAGTATGATACGTCGCCCAATTCCGGCCTTAGCAAATTCGGATTTAGAAGCAGGGAAAAGCGCGGTATGGTTCGATCCGCTTGGCCTCGATAGCGAGCATAACTACGACCCCGTCTGGGCGAAATGTGTTGAGCTCGGAGTATCACCAACGTTCCACACCGGTTCTCGGGGCTATGGGCTACGCCTATCACCGACAAATTTCACCTATAATCATATTGGACACTTTGCTGTCGCCCACGAAGCAGTCTGCAAAGCCCTCTTTTTAGGCGGCGTCACTCGGCGATTCCCACAATTGAAATTCGGATTTCTTGAAGGCGGGGTCGGCTGGGCTTGCCAATTATATGCCGATCTTATCGGCCATTGGGAAAAACGTAACAGCGAAGCACTTGAGGAGGTCAATCCCCGCAACCTTGATCACGTTTTGCTTTTAGGGTTGGCCGCAAAGTATGGCAGTCCTCAAATGGCGGACGCTCTGCGACCACGAGCCACTCAGTTCGACTCGGCGACATTCCCCCAGGCCTCTAACGTAGTAGGCGGCATTGACAACCTGGATGATTATTCAGCATGCCATATTAGCCAAGCAAAAGATCTGCGAGATCTCTTTGTTAACAATTTCTATTTCGGCTGCGAAGCTGATGACCCATTAAACGCCTGGGCGTTTCATAAACGAAATAACCCATTCGGGGTACAGATTCCGGCGTTATTCGGTTCCGATATTGGTCATTTTGACGTCCCGAACATGGCGCACGTTTTACCCGAGGCGTACGAACTTGTTGAAGATGGTCTCATAAGCGAGGATGATTTCCGAGACTTCCTCTTTACCAATCCGATTCGTTTTTGGGGAGAAGCAAATCCTAGCTTTTTTAACGGCACAGTCGTTGAGAAAGAGGCTGCAGCTTTTCTTGCAAAAGACTCTGACAAGAAAAAAAGCATCAAGACATCAGCCGCCTAATCTATCTCAAAAGGAGAAAAAAACATGGAATTCAGCCTGACCGTCGCTACCAAAATCGATGACTGGCAGCTTATCAAATACGCTGAAGAGTTAGGGTATGATCGCGCCTGGGTTCCGGATTCACAAATGATCTGGTCAGATTGTTACGCCACCCTTGCCCTTGCCGCGCACAATACTTCGCGTATCAAACTTGGAACTGGCGTCGCCATTCCCGGTGTACGTTTGGCTCCTGTTACCGCTCATTCCATTGCGTCCATTAATCGCATTGCTCCCGGCCGCGTTTTTCTCGGAATCGGCACGGGTCATACGGCCATGCGAGTGATGGGATTCGATCCTATGAAGATCCGTGATTTTCGCGAATATCTCCGCGTTGTGCGGACACTGCTAAAAGGAGAGGAGGTCGATTTCGCTCTTAACGGTGTTACTCGCACGACTCGCTTCCTCCATCTCGACCGCGGCTTCATCAACCTTAAGGATCAAATCCCCATTTACGTCGCTGCCAATGGCCCGTTAGCGCTGCGCACTGCTGGTGAGTTCGGCGATGGTCTCGTCACTGTCTTCGATGTTCGCCCTGAAGTAATGCAGCAAAGTATGGAGCAGATTAAAGCGGGAGCCCTCAAAGCCGGAAGAGAAATATCTTCCAATTTTCATGTCGCCGCGTTAACCACGGCAGTCGTTCTTCAGCCTGGAGAAAAACTAACTTCAGATCGTGTGATTGACGAATGTGGTTCGCAGGTCGCCGCCATCCTCCATTTCGTGTATGAAATTTACAGATATACGAAGACTGATAGTATTGTTCCCCCCGCGTTCCAAGACATTTGGGAGGAGTACTGTGCCTATGTGGAGAAAATGGCGACGCCGCCAGAAAAACGATACCTCCAAATTCACAACGGTCACTGTACATTCTTAATGCCGGAGGAACGACGCTTTATCACCCCCAACGCCATCCAAGGCAGCTGTATAGTCGGTGACCCGGACGACATTATTTTTCAGCTGCGTGAGGCGGAAAAAGCGGGGATAAAGGAAGTAACTCTCTTACCCCCAATAGACTATGCAAGAAAGGTCTTAAAGGATTTTTCTCAGCAAGTGATGAGTCGTTATAAATAAGCTCCAGCGAATGAAAGGGGGTTCTCCGCGAGCGCCATAGGCGCGAGCGGAGCGCCCCCTTGAGTGAGCCCGCGAAAAACACATCACAACCTCATCGGCTCAATTCACCGTTACGCCGCGTGCAGTCACAAATCGGGTTGGAAAAGTTAATCACCTCTTTTCTTACCCTTTCTTTTGTTTTGTCTGCTTGTACAAAGCTTCCCTCCCTTGCAATAGATCTTTCCCTTCTAAATCTTCCTGAGCTGTTCCTTGTCCGACCATAAAGCGATAACTCGCCCGTACATAGGCGTCCACTCGCCCCTCATCCATGAGAACACTCTCGCCGAGATCAAGATATTCACGCATGACAAAGTCCCCGCCTCCTGGATGAAAAAGCTCGCCGTCCCCCTGGCCGCATCCCTGCCGCAGCTGCGCAGCAGGAAGCTTAAGAGCCAGTGAGGATCCCAAAAGGAAAGCAAAGGGGTTACCCTCCGCGTAATAACAAAGGCCGCCAAACATCCGTTTCACGGAAACCCCTCGGAGTTCAAGACGAGCCACGGATTCGTCTAGCGTTCCTTGGTGCAATGGCGGAGGTTGTGGTGAACGGACGGATTTGATCGATGCAAACGCTTTCTTCCCCTTCGTCATAACCCTTCTTTAGCATAAGGTAAGTTTCTGTTGCATAAGCACGGCCCCTTGTGTCACCATAAGATAAAATTCTTCGGTCAGGGAGCAATCTGGTGAAACAACATTATCTTACCTTCCTTATATCTTTTATAGTTTTGTCACT
>JBFWZL010000426.1:0-5787 GCA_050185455.1 Binatia bacterium
GCCTCCGTGTTTACGCGCCGTTTGGCGAACTGCTTCCCGGTATGGGCTATCTGGTGCGTCGTCTCCTGGAGAATACTTCTAACGAATCGTTTCTCCGACAGAGCTTCGTTGAACATGTCTCCGTGGACGCCCTCCTACGCAGTCCGGAAGAAGAACGCCACAACGCGAACGGTAACGGAGCAGGTCAGAGCCGTCTCCCCGACAGTGACGCTTTCGCCAATGAACCGGAGCTAGACTTCGCGCAAGAAGAACATCGGCGCCGCTTTCACGAGGCGCTTTCTTCGGTGCGCGTGCAATTTGGTCGCTCATATCCGCTGATCATTGACGGAAAGGATATCCTGACGAATGCGACCCTCACGTCGACAAATCCAGCGCGTCCGCACGAAGTGCTCGGCATGGTTGCCCGCGCGGATATTCCAGCGGCGGAACGCAGCGTCGCCGCCGCCGTACGCGCATTACCGGAATGGCGCACGATGCCGGCAGCGGATCGCGTCGCCTTGTTATTGCGAGCGGCAGAGTTGATGCGGGAGCGGCGTCTGGAACTTGCGGCCTGGATCGTTTTCGAAGCGGGCAAACCGTGGCGAGAAGCTGACGCGGACGTATGTGAAGCCATTGATTTTCTTGTTTACTACGGTCGCGAAATGCTGCGCCTTGCTCCTCCGCGCCAACTTGATCAGCTCCCGGGCGAGGTCAATTCCTATGAGTATCAGTCTCGTGGCGTTGCCGTGGTCATCGCTCCATGGAATTTTCCTCTCGCCATATTGACAGGCATGACCGCAGCGGCCTTGGTGGCTGGCAATACGGTGATCATGAAACCGGCGGAACAAACTTCGATAATTGCCGCGCAGTTGATGGCGATCTTTCGCGACGTCGGACTTCCTCCGGGTGTGTTGTCCTATGTCCCAGGCGTGGGAGAAGACGTCGGAGAATATCTCGTCACACATCCACAAACAAATCTGATTGCATTTACCGGTTCTCTCGCCGTCGGTCTTCGCATCAATGAATTGGCGGCAAAAATGCGGGAAGGACAACGCGGCGTCAAAAAAGTCATCGCAGAGCTGGGCGGAAAGAATGCGATTCTTGTCGACGACGACGCAGACCTTGATGAGGCCGTGCTGGGGACTGTCGCCTCGGCTTTTGGTTATGCCGGACAAAAATGTTCGGCGTGCTCACGAGTCATTGTCTTGACCCAGGTGTATGAGCAATTTCTGAATCGCCTCATCGCAGCAACCCGGAGTTTGCGCGTCGGTCCGGCGGAAGATCCCTCTATCCTCGTCCCACCGTTGATTGACGAAGAAGCGCGCCAGCGCGTGCATCGATACCTCGCCAGCGCCCAACAGGAAGGTCGGATCGCACTGGCAATGGAAGGACCAACGGAAGGACACTTCGTTGGCCCGGTGATTGTTGCCGACCTTGCCCCACAGTCCGTTATTGTGCAGGAGGAAATATTTGGTCCTGTCCTCGCCGTACTCAGAGCAAGAGACTTCGATGAGGCGCTTGCTTTAGCGTTGGACACGCCTTACGCTCTGGTAGGAGGCGTGTACTCACGCAGTCCCGCACATATCGAACGCATGCGGCGAGAATTTCGCGTAGGGAATCTGTACGTCAATCGAAAAACCACCGGCGCCTTGGTTGGCCGACAACCGTTCGGCGGCCTGGGACTATCGGGAATCGGTTCGAAAGCCGGAGGTCCTGATTATTTACTCCAATTTCTCGAACCAAGAGTGATAACGGAAAATACCTTGCGGCGGGGATTTGCGCCGAAGGGCAAGAGCGTCAAAGGATAGAACGATAAGACCGAGAGCAACAAGACGCTCTCTGCCCCCTTTCTCTGTCTTATTGAGCCGCCGGCAAAATCACCCGAAAACAGGAGCCACGTCCCCAATTCCCGTCAACTTCCACGCGTCCTCCATGCGCTTCGACAAACGTCTTGACGATAAACAGCCCTAATCCAGTTCCCTCATGGTGGCGAGTTGTCGCCGTCCGGCGATAGCGTTCAAACAGCAACGGCATATCCGTGGGGGCAACACCAGGGCCGGAGTCTTGGATCTCCACCTCGATAGCGTTCTCGGTGGGGTGACACCCCACTCGGATATCAATTTTCCCCGTCTCCGGCGTAAATTTGAGCGCATTGCGCAACAAATTCGTAAAGACGCGTTCCAGTGCGCTTTCATCGCCCACAACTGCAGGGATATTAGGAGCAATCTGCACCGACAAGGCAAGCCGATGGCGACGGGCAATACCGCCGTGTTGCTTCACGACCCGGAGCAAGAGGTCTCCAACCGCCTGCTTCGTTTTGTACAAGATTAATTGACCGGCTTCGACTTTCGCAAGATCCAGATAGTTTCCAATTAAGGCATTGATGGTTAAAACATTATCCCGTAGGCGTTGGAGAAACTCCTCTTCCTCTATGGTTTGCCGCCCAGCTGTTTCTTCCGCCAAAAGATCGACATACCCAAGAATCGACGCGAGGGGATTCTTAATGTCATGCGTGAGCATAGCGACGAAATCGGCGCGTTGCTGTTCCAACGCTTTCCTGTCAGTAATGTCTCGCGATATGCCCATCACACCAACAATTTTTCCCTCCGTGTCTCGCACGACAGCCGCAGACAAGAAAGAAGGAAACGTCGAGCCGTCTTTCCGCCGATTCAGCACCTCTCCAGTATATTTTCCCTCCTGGCGAAGCGCGCTACGCAACGGTTCACTTTTGTCGACGTCTGCGTATAACAGATCGACGGCTCGTCCCAACACTTCGCCCTTCTGGTAACCAAAAGTGCGTTCCGCCGCCGGATTAAATTCAATAATGTTGCGATTGGCGTCCGCCGAGATGATCATGTCTCCGGAACTCTGAATGAGCGTTTCGGCGTATTCCTTCGCCGCGCGCAATTCCGCCTCGACTTTCTTCCGTGCAGAGATGTCGCGAGCGATCGTTGAAAAAAACCGAATCGGCTCCCCAGGAGCAGTTTTATGTGCGATTAGGACCTGCGACACAGGGACTTCACGCCCGTTCCGGGAGAGCATTGCCGTCTCGCCACTCCAGACGCCGTCTCGTATCACCAACGGGATGACTTCGCTAAACAACTGTCGCACCCATAAAGGGTGATGATCATAAATGCACATATTGCTAGCAGGTTCATCATCCGTCATCCCGATCATTCGTCGGGCAGCGTGATTCAGATACACGGCTCGGCCATTGAGGTCGGCGATGCCAACAAAGTCCGGCGTCGCATCGAGAATCTCAACCAAAAGCGCAGGCTCTTCTCCCCTGGACTGCTGTTCGCGCGCGCCCGTTTCTAATCGTAAGCGCGTGACTTGTTCA
The DNA here is from genome assembly GCA_050185455.1 of Binatia bacterium. Lineage (GTDB taxonomy): Bacteria > Desulfobacterota > Binatia > Bin18 > Bin18 > SYOC01. Next base: position 3,320 of record JBFWZL010000426.1, read on the forward strand.
CGTAACGCCTGGACTTCTTCGAGTAACTGCTCGCGGGTTTTCTGTTCGTCGTTCATAGTCCCTATGAAGCCACTACTGGATTCTCTAAATTCCCCACCTTTTCCAACTCAATACGCACAGTATCTCCGGGCTTAAGAAACCGTTGCGGATTGCGAAATAGACCAACGCCAGCCGGCGTTCCCGTGGTAATCACATCGCCAGGATCGAGAGCAAAGATGTGCGACAGGTAGTCGATAAGATAATTCACGTTGAAGATGAGCTGTTTGGTGTTGGAGCGTTGCATTTCCTCACCGCTCACGATGGTGCGAATATCAAGCAGGTGAGGGTCAGGGATCTCATCCCGGGTAACAATTGCCGGCCCCATCGGCGCAAAGGTGTCGAAGGACTTTCCCGCGGTCGGGCTGCTCCGTTGCTGATAATCCCGTCCACTGACGTCGTTACAAATAGTGTAGCCTGCGACATATTCGAGAGCGTTTTTGCTCGATACATTCTGAGCTCGTTTACCGATCACCACCCCCATTTCTCCCTCAAAATCCACCATGCTCGTGACTAAAGGTATACGAATGGCCTCTTTGGCGCCAATTACGGCAGACACTGCTTTTGTAAATATCATAGGATATTTAGGCTGCTCGCGCCCACCTTCCGCGGCATGATCGGCATAGTTTAGGCCAATGCCAATAATCTTGCCTGGCCGAGGAACAGGAGCGAGTAAGCGCGCATCCTTCAGGGAGATCGCCGAGCCACCCTTTGCCGCGGCGTCCCGCGCTCTTTTGAGACCGTCGTCCCCTTGTTCGAGTAGCGCGATCATCTCGCCTGGGAGTGCGCCGCCGGAAGCCGTTGGGAGGTCAACAATACCATTATTCGTCAACACACCCGTACTGCGTTGACTATTTCGTTCGTAAGTGACTAATCGCATGCAGAGTCTCCTCCAGCCTAAAAGATCTTGACTTTTAGGTTCTTGTACCACACTTGATGAGTTCAACGCGAGGATAGCGAGGACCGAAATGCGGCGAGGATTGACAATCATGTTACTGCTTTGTTTAGGGCTTTGGCTCTGCCTACTGCCTCTCTCCTCCATTGAAATCACGAGCGGACACGAAGCGCGTGAAGGCATCCGCCTGCGCGCCTTGTTGGCGAGCGGCGACTGGGTTTTCTCCGACGTCCTGCGCAAACCACCTCTCTACTATTGGATCAGTGGCCTCATCGCTGGCATCCGCGGCGGCGTGGTAGACGCCCTCACCTTACGGCTCCCTTCCGGGCTCTTAGGTCTTGCGAGCGCCCTCTTGATCGCCCACTCAGGCTGGCGCGTGGCAACGCGAGAAGGAACACTATGGGCTGGATTTCTTCTTCTTACCGCTCCTCTTCATATCCAGCAGAGTCATAGTGGTCGGACCGACATGACGTTGAGTTTCTTCGTCACCGCAAGTCTTCTCTTATTTTTTTTTATTGTCCATCGAGATCAGCGGCAGGAGCAACGACGGATAGGGCTCGTCTATCTCTTCTCGTTGCTGCTCGCTTGTTCTTTTCTCAGCAAGGGGCCAGTTGGCGTCATTTTGGTCGCGGCGCCCATTGTGAGCTTCCTGATCTGGCGTCGGGATGGACAGGGTTTCCGGGCATTGTTACGGCCGGGCCCTCTTACCCTTTTTGCTGTCCTGGCTGGGGGGTGGAGCGTCCTCGCGCTGTGGGGCGCGGGCGAAGAATTTTGGCGTACACAAGTAATGGAGGAAAACGTTGCACGTTTTGCCGGGGGAATCGATCGCATGTCTCCCTTTTACTATATCGGTCCACTGTTAGGCGGTTTTGCGCCGTGGAGTCTGCTGTTGCCCTTTGCTGTCTGGCGCGCGATTAAAGAGCGAGAACAGGAGCCGGGTCCGTTTTTCTTAACACTCTGGTGGATCTCCACCGTACTGTTTTTCCAACTAGCCGCGTATAAGCGCGCACGCTATTTGCTCCCTACCCTTCCACCCGCAGCGCTTCTCGTGGGCTGGTGGCTCTCCTCCCATCTGCAGGCTGCTACATCGCGTCTACATCCTAAAGCCTGGTGGAAACTCGGTCTTATGGGACTAAGCCTCGTTGTCGGCCTAAGCGTTCTTACCAGCGCGCTGGTCTTGTGGGGAACACAGGTAACGGATTCGCTTGTTTACCGTTTATTGGAAGCCATTCCAGGACCTGAGGTCAAAGAACACACTCAAATTTACTACGCATGGATAACAAATCATTTGGGGTTGAGCTTTCTGTGGCTCGGCGCTGTCGCCTTTTGTCTTAGTTTTTTTCTTTGGTTTCTGTGGTCGAAGCGCTACGAACACGCTCTTGCTTCATTGCTGAGCGCGCTCGTCTTGCTCTACGGCGGCATCTATCCTTCTTGGCTTATTGCCACAGGCGACGCGACCTCTCCCCGAGTCTACGCCCATCGCATTCTGGAAAAACTCGGAACCGAGCAAGGCGTTTCTTTCATTAACCCGTACGAT
>JBFWZL010000427.1:0-5761 GCA_050185455.1 Binatia bacterium
AGGAAGGACTGCAGCCTCAAATTCCATGCTATGATAGTATTCCTCAACATCAATACTCAAGGCATTGGTAATCATTGGTTCCTCAGTTGTGAATCCGCCACTTTCGATCCCGCTCATCAGCCCATGTCTGAAATCTGTGCGCGAGGACAAATCTTTTGGAGTGCGCCAGCTATGCTGACGCTAGTCGGAGAAGAAGGTCGGGAAAATTACCCGGACACTACCTTATGCAGCCCGAACATCGTGAGTCGGTCGAGTGCTCTCCGGAATTTTTGAGGAAATCGTGTGACTTTGTGTCGTCACACGAGTCTCTTTGTCCGGTTGTTCCGTCATCGTAAAAGGCGAGGATGAGCGACTTTGTCCAAATAATATTAGCTTTACCGTATCAATAATAATGTGAAAATCTAACCATAAAGATCGATGCTTGATGTAATACAGGTCATACCGGATCTTTTCCGTCACTTCTTCTTGATTTACTGCGTAGCCAGACTTCACCTGCGCCCAACCAGTCACGCCGGGCCGAACCGCCATGCGCAGAGCATAATAGGGGATTTGTTCTGTCATGGTCTTGATGTTGTCAGCCATTTCAGGTCGCGGACCGACCAAGTCCATGTCTCCACGGAGAATATTGAAAAATTGTGGCAGTTCATCTAAATGCGTCTTCCGCAACCAGCCGCCAACACGCGTAATTCGCGAGTCAAGGTCACGATCCCATACGGGTTCGGGTTCCTCGGGAACCAACGTGGAATGCGTGGAATACATGGTTCGAAATTTTACGAGGCGAAAGATACGACCATTAAGTCCGGCACGCTCTTGGAGGAAAAAGACCGCACCCTTGGAATCAAGTTTGATGGCGATGGCAATCAGCATAAAAAGCGGCGCGGTCAGAATAAGTCCCACGGCCGCCACGATAAGACTGATACCGCGTCTAAGGAACGCTTCGACGCGCGGTTTCTTAAAATCTGTAGCAAAGATCAGAAACCCTGGGGTCAGACTTTCAACCGCTATTTTGCCGGAAAAGCGTTCGTGTATTTGAATTCCGTCTTCAACAACCACTCCGGCCCAATGCACTCTGAGCAAGGTTGATAACGGCATACGGCCGCGGCGCTCGCGTAGCGCAACGATAATGCGGTCCGGCTGGAATTGCTCAATGATCTGTTCAATGCGACTTAACGGGCCCAAGATCGGAGAGAGCGATCGAGGAGACGAGGCACCGCTTTCTTCTGCTTCGTTATCATCGACAAAACCCGCGATGAGATACCCCAAAGGAGCGATTGAGCGAACTGCCGTCGCCACTTTCCCGGCCAATTCTCCCGCGCCCAGCACCAAGATGCGTTCAGTGAATGGACCGATACTGCCAAAGGTGTAAAGCCCCCAACGGAGCACCAGCACGATAACAGCGCCAAGCAACACGGGCAGCAAGCTCGAAAGGATCGCTGAAGAAGGAAAAAGTCTAGGAGCCGGCATAAACAACAAAAAGAACGCCAACAGCACAAAAACAAAGACTAATGGTTTTACAAGCCTTTTGCGAAACTCAAAAAAATTCTTGATGAAACGTACATTGTACAAATCGCTGGCGTAAAAGGCAGTGAAGAAGCAGAACGGTAAAATAAACGTCTGTCCAACGAGAGCGAGAATTTCCTGCGAATTACGGATTGAGATTTCTCTCCACAACAATAGAGTCCCACAGCTCACACAGAGCAGGGAACCCATCTCAACCATTGCAAAAGCGAGAATTCGTGGAGTCATAACAATGCGCTCTCTCCTCCTTCAATCCACCTCGAAGACGTTGGGCAAAATTACGTACTCAATTCTTGTAAAGCAGGCTAAAGGCTTGCTCTACACCATGCAAGCAAGGATGCCCGCACCACAGTCACAATATGAGAGTAATTAGTTTATTTTGTTTTGGTGAACCGTCTAAAGGATGAAACACGACAAAGAAGCTTTGAGCTTCCTAACTGCACGTGTCAGCCAGTTCTTCTTTGCGCCACGAGCGTCATCATAAGTGTAGTAAGTATGATATCCAAACACCGGACGATCATCATTATTAAACACAAGGCCAAGCAACTTTTCCGGATTGAGTGTATCCACCGCTTCCTTAATCAGCTTCCGCGGCGTCTTATGAGCAGCCACCACAACCATGAACCCATCGACCCACTTTTCCATCGCGCGACAATCTGGAAAAGGGATCAGTGGAGGCATATCAAGAATGACGCAATCGTAACTTCGCCGCGCCTCCTCAAGGAGTTCCCCGAAGCGTTGAGCCTTGAGAATCGGATGAGGGTCCTCTACCGCCCGGTTAATGGTCACAACTTCAAGAGTAGAGTTTCGACACGGTTGTACGATATCACTGAGTGTAAGTTTTTGATTCATCAGTGCATCCACTAACTCAGGAGTATTCATACAAGGAAACCCAAGTTGGCTGGCCACAGAGGGATGGCGATAGTCTACATCCACCAACAACACTTTCCTTGCCGGTAATTGGGCGAAAGAGCCAGCCATATTGATTGCCGTAGTAGATTTTCCATCCCCGACCGTAGGGCTGGAAATCGCAATCACGGAAAGATCTTTCTCACCATATAGTTGCTCTATACTCTGCCATAACGTTCGATACTGCTCAGCTTCAAATATCGTGGGAGTGAGCAAACTGACGAGATGCTCATCTATACTTGACGGAGAGTCGACGACCGTACTCCTGGCAGATCGATCATGCTGCTGCTTGCGACGGACCGTGATGTCCCGCGCGGCGGTCACCGCAAACGGGCGTCGCGCGGGCGCGCCAGACTGCTCAATAGAGGGCCTCTCTTCCAGAGGCCGCCGTTGAAGAGTCTGCTCCTGTTCCGCGCGTTGTAGCGCTTGAAAAAATTTACTCACTGTTACGTATTTAGCGTTTTATACGTTGACGAACGGAGCTTGTCCCTTCGTCACTTGAGATCGGATGAGAGCGCTCCCTGACTGGGATTCCGTTCAGCGCCGAATCAGTAGTAACCTTACGAGTTGCTCGTTTCCTGCGGCGATCGTATGTGAAGCTCCGACCACACCCCCCAACGCCAGCATAAGAGCCATGACGCCCAAAACCTGCCGGAGGCGACTAGCTTGTAAATCTCCTTCAGTCATGATTTGTGGAATCACTCCGAGAATCGGCGCGGTTGTCAGCGTTCTGAGATCATCCACTCGATGAATCGACGTATCTAGCATCTCCCACAGTACAGCTGCCGCGGCCCCACCTCCTAGACTTAAGGCGCACCCTAAAAGTAAGAGAAGCATTCGCTTTGGACCGGCTGGCTGTTGCGGATAGACCGCCGGTTCCAGCAAGCGAAATCGTTCAGCCTTTTGGAGCTGCTCAAGATTATTAGCTAGCTTGGCTTCCTCAAGCCGCTTTGAAAGGGAGGCGTACAAATCTTTCGCGGCATTATAATCCCGAGTCAGCACCACTAACTCCTGCTTGCGTCTTGGCGTATTCTCAATCCGTTGTTTATACAGTTCAATCTCGCCTTGCACTTTCGCCATCTGAACGGTTAAACTTTTAATCTGTTCATCGAGCGACGCCTGTTCAAGCTCCACAACAGATAGTCTCGGGGGAGGAGAGGAAAGAGGCGTCGCGGCTCCCTGTGCAGGGGGTTGCTTCTGCATTTCCTCCTCAGCTGCCGCAATTTGTTGCTTCAAACGGATAACATCAGGGTGCTTATCAGAAAAACGAAATTTCAATTCATGTAATTGTCGCCTGAGAGCTACAAGCGGTGTTTCTCGGGGCAGTTGGGAATTACTTCTCTCCAATAGACTCAAGGAAGCATCAACTTCGGCGGCGCGACTCAGCATATTCTGACGTTCGCGCGCACGAGAAAGATTATCTGCTATAACTTCCAGCTGTTTCTGGAGGACGGAAAGCGTCGCCACATTGGCGTCAAGCTGCTCAGGGATCTCTCCCATATGATGTCTCTTATACTCTAACACTTCTTGTTCTGTTCCTCGGAGTCGCTTTTCAATCTTGTCAGATTCTGATTGGAGGAACATGGAGGTGGCATCAGCTTGCTCTTCACGCATTCTGCGATTCCCCTCGATATACGAAGCAGCAAGAGAGGAGGCGACATCCACAGCTTTCCCCGGCTCAGGCCCAGTATAACTTACCTCGAACACTACAGTATTATCGCCGCCGCGGCCCTTCACCTCTACCCCCACGTCGCGACGCATCGCAGCAATAATCATAGCTTCTGGGACTTCCTTGTCCCGCAAATCTTTATAGAGATCAAATTGTTGGACCATCTGTTGAATTTGTGTTCCGCTCAAGATCTTTCCATTCAGGATCTGTAGGCGGCGTTCGAGTCCCATAGTGACGGTAGTGCGTATGTAATCTTGTGGTATCTGTTGTCCTTCTACCAGTATTGAAGCGCTGGCTGTGTATAAATTCGGCAGGGACATCACAATGCTCATCATCCCGGCAAATAATAAGCTGAAGACGATAAGAATTGCCCACATGCGCCTTCTCAGGATGTCGAGCGCCAGCTCCAATGACAGACCGTTTTCAAGCATAATCGCTGAAGTCTCTCTTCATGAAATTCAGCTGGATAAAGATCAAGGGACGATGATGCGGTCTCCGGGTCGCAGTAGGATATCTTGCTTGAGGTCGCCTTCGATAATGGCGTCATAATCAACCATGTATTCAGTCACTTTCTCTCCCGCGCGGCGCACGATGCGAATACTGTCTCGGTCGGCAAAAATTGTGAGTCCGCCAGCACGCGTCAGTAACTGCAGCACAGTATCATTCCCGGTTGCGGGATAAGCGCCAGGATTATTTACTTCGCCAATAAGAAAAATCTCACTTGAAGCGATCTTCTCTATTCGCACCATAACCGCCGGACTAGTAACAAACTCTTCATATTTTTTTTCTAAAGTCTCTCGCAGCTGCGCTGTGGTGAGACCGACAACCTGGATTTCATTCACCAGCGGTAGGGTAATGAAGCCGTCCGGACGCACGGTTACAGGCCCGGACAAATTTTCTTCTTTCCACACCGCAATCTGCAACACATCGCCAGGTCCGATCGTATAAAACTCATTAGATGGTTTCGCAGGGTCAGGGGTATTGGCCGATAATTGAATTTCATGTGTCCGCAGTTCTTTCGCCCCACAACCGACCAGCAACACCAATAAGGGGATCAAACAGGTGCTCAGATTATTTTTCATCGGTCGTGATTTCAGCGCCCTCTCGCGTTCACGGCAACACTCACGGAAAAGGACGGCTCGAGGAACGTCGCGAGGAAGAACGCAACGCGGGTCCCATAAGCGATCTCGATCCTTCTTTCGCTAAACCAAAATGTGGCCAAACATCAAAATGCATGGCGAAAAAGAGAAAGATGGTGTTACTGTCCACTTTCCCACGACCAAGCGCGCCTGTCGCCGCCACGCCACTGCCAGCTTCCGCCCAGCTATAGCTATAGGCAATGTTCGTGGACAACCAATTCGTCAACCAGTATTGCAGTCCCAACATTGCCTGGAAGGTGGTGAAATCCGCCTCTTCGGCGTTGAACAGCGCCAATTCAGCGCCGGCAAAACCGCTCAGGCGTTGTGATAGCTGAACGGAGTACAGACTAAAAAACTCAGTTGTGAAAGAAGGTCCTGATACCCCAAAGCTACCGGTTAAGCCCCGACGCACTCCGAACGTCAGAGTTGCAGCTCGCCATACTTTGACGACATTGAGGTCAATTTTGTTTTCTAAACGAAACTTCCCACTTCCGCTCCCCCCCCCCCCTCGCGCCGCCTCCGGAAG
>JBFWZL010000428.1:0-5732 GCA_050185455.1 Binatia bacterium
GACGCCGTTATCACCACTGGCGATGGCAATGTTTTGCACATCTTCAAAGGTTCAGATGCTGAGACGATCCGCAAGATAGTCCAACAAGCCCTGGAATCTTCAACGTTACGAGGGTTGCTCACGCACGCCGAATTCTCAGCTCGAGCTGAACAAGCGACTCTCACTAGCCATCAAGGAGCGCTTGTAGGGCGGGAGGCTGTGCTTGAAACAATCAAGACGCAGTTGCAGAACCAAACTCGCGTGATTGTTCTGCATGGTCCTGGCGGCATTGGTAAAACTCGCTTGTTATTAGCCCTTCGCGATATCATCTTGGACGGAGCACAACTTTGGTACACCCGGACCGAAGCTGAATCTATCGAACGCGACCTCGTCAGATTAGATCATGCTGGCCGTCACGTCATTGTAGTGGATGATGCTCACCGTTTCGCTCCACTGTCTCACCTGCATGAGGTATTAGTGAATCCCGACTTCGCTGACAAGGTTACTCTTGTTTTGGCGACGCGCAGTGTGTTTAAAGACTCAGTCACTTACCAGTTGGGATCCTTGCCAGGCGATCGGGTCAGTGCGATCGAAATCAAGCCGCTGCCGAATGTTGACATCGACCAGCTTCTGCAACACCCACCATACTCACTCACGAACGAAACGGAGCGCCGCGCTATTCTTGGCGTCGCTGAAGGCAATCCTCTTATCGCGGGGATTGCAGCCCATCTGGTTCAGCAACGTATTTCGTTAGTCGGCCTGACCCGAGATCAAGTGCTGACCCGCCATCTCGATGGAATCGTCCACAACCTGGCGGAGGCGGGATATGATGACCAATATTTCGTCTACCTAGAAATCTTGGCGGCGTTGGAGACAATTGACCTCGAAAATGCGCAGTTAAATGAAATCGTACAGCGAGTCGTCGGCATTTCGCCGAGCGATGAACAACGGATAGTGACCCGCCTGGTTGAGGCAGGGCTAGTTGAGCGATATTGGAAAACGGTCAAAATCGCTTCTGAAGTTTTGGCCGATCACATCCTAATCCAGTATTTCTTTAACCCCAAATCAAAACGGGCGGATTACCAGACGCAGATCATCGAGCCGTTTTTCACCCTCAAACCCCAAGAAATCTTGACCAACTTGGCAGAAGCCGAAATTAAGGGCGAGTCACCTGAGGCAGGCGCAATGCTGGGAGAGAAAATGCGCGAGTTACACCAGATCGTGCATAACGGGGATAACCTGACTCGATGGAATGTACTCGATTCTTTGGAAAAAGTTGCTTATTTGCGTCCTGACGACCTTTTAGTCATGGTGGCGACGATCGTAGACGGACCAGAGCAACAACCGACAAGTTCTCCTGATCCCTGGCGTCTCGAAGTGAAACACGAAATGGTACTGGACAAGGCGGTAGATATCCTCAGCCATACCACCTACCGTGGAGGTCTGCGTGACGCTGCTGGTTATTTATACAAACTTGCCAGATACAAAATGGAATCAGTTGACTATGCTCGGGTTCGTGAGAAGGCAGGCAAAGCGTTGTTTGCGCTCGCCGAATTCAAGGCACACAAGCCGTATACCGTCCAACTGACTCTTTTGGAAATGATTCCGCTTTGGCTAGCATGGGATTTTACAGCAAATTTGGACATCGCTTTGGCGCTGCTTGACCCAATGCTCAGTATCGAGTTGACCGGGGCAGAGGCTGACCCTACCGAACCGTTTAAGATCGTACTTCGCCGGGATATCCTGAACCCAGTAGAGCAGCTGAGACAGATCCGGGAGGAGGTGCTTAGTATCCTCTATCAATCGTATATGCAGACCTCTGCTTTAACGGAACAGCTGAAAATCGTGCATGTCCTGGGAAATGCCGTGCCACACATTGCCCCCACTGTACAGCTTTCTGATGAGACGCGAACCTGGCTTCAACCGGACTGCGAAAATACCGCACGGTTTTTCTCGGAAAAGGTTATTCCTAACGCTGAACTCCCCGTTTTGGATGCGGTGGCGACCTGGCTCTGGAGAGTTCGGTGTTTTGGCGGCTACCAACTCGAAGAACTGAAACGTCTCCGACAGCAACTTCAAGACCACAAACTGTATCAACTCTATCGCGTCTTGGTGGGCTGGAACCGGTGGGACGAAGAGGAAGGCGAGCGAATTGACGGGAAAGCAATCGAACAACGCCGGCAACAGGCAATGGAAGATTATCTTGCTTCGCTTTCTCCAACGACGTTGGAACAGGCAGTACAAGATTTGGGGAGGATAGCGGAACAAGCTCGGAATGCCGGTGAGTACGGAACACACTGGCTGAATCGTGTGCTCCAAAAGATAGGAGAGAAATATCCAGAGCTTGCATGCCAGTTGATAACAAAGATCTTGGCTGAGCGTCCGGCCCTCAAATATTACATCAGTTTTATTATCGCCGGGTTACAAAGCAGCACTCCAGATATCGCTTGGGCCTATAGAAAATCTTGGGTTGACAGTGACGATTCTCTTCTGTGGCTCGTCGCAGCACACAGTTTTCACTTCGTGGAGTGGAGTGCCCTTCCAGAGCAAGGATGGGGCCTTCTCCGTTCTCTTCTGAATAAAACGGATTCTCCGGTCGATCTTGAACTCCTCCATCTGACGCGAAAGTTTGCACGGTATAATCAACATCTTGCTGTAGAAACTTTGAAAACTCTAGCCGTACGTGACGATGAAGCTATCCTCCGCCATGTCGCCGAAGTGCTAGCCTGGCCTGAGCAAACCCAACAGGGATATGTAGTAGAGTTTGCGAACCTTCAAGATTATCTGGAGATCATACAAAACTTTGAACGACTTCCGTCGCTGGATTACCATGTTGAGCAATGTCTGAATCGACTCGGTCAACTTGACCCCCTGCAAGTCCTCGACTTTATCGAGCGGCGTATCAGTAGCACTGAACGACGTAAGAAAGAGGAACAGTATGACGCGATTCCTTTCCAATTTTTTCGTGCGCTAGAGAGCCTTCGTTCTAGTCCTGTCTATTCAGAGATGTTGCGTCGCGTGCGGGATTGGATGTTAAGAGAAGACTTCGCATTCCAATGGGAGGCCCCTCACATCCTCAAAGAGATGTCTCGAAATGGGGAAGAACCTCTTTATATTATCTTGAGGGAATGGGTTGAGACAGGAGATCCGCAAAAACTGAAAAGTGTTGTCCGTATTCTACGGAAATTTAACGCTAGCCAGACTTTCTATGATTTATGTCGAAAGATCGTTTCCATCACAGATGATGAGAATGTGCTGCGCGCCATAGCAGGAGCCATTTACACTACGCCCGGTGTCATCTCGGGGCCAATGTCCAATTTCACAAAGCAACGGCTGGAAGAAATCTCCTCGTGGCTTCAGGATGAGCATTTCCGTGTTCGTCACTTTGCCCAACGGATGGTTCGGTCACTCCAGGGTAAGCGGTCAGCGGAAAGCGTTCTTCAGTGTCTCCGAGCATGACGCTACAAGAGACGGTCACCACGAAGTGACCAGTATCTTTGGTGAGGAGGACGTCATGCACCTGACAGCGAATGGGCGCGTACAACGGAGCGCGGCGGAATGGCGGGCGATCATCGGGCGGTATGAACGCAGTGGAGCGAAGCAAGCCGAGTTCTGTACCCGGGAAGGGATTGCGCTGCACAGTTTCAAGCAGCACTACCGGCGGCACCAAGCGGTCGAGGCTCCAGCGGGTGCGTTTGTGGAAGTGCCGCCGCGGGTGCCAGAACCTGACGGCTGGGCGGTGGAGTTGGAGTTTCCCAGCGGGCTGCGCCTGCGGGTGCGAGGCTAACGCCGTGTGGCACAGTCCCGGCGTGCGGCGGATTCTGGCCTATAGTGAGCCGGTGGACATGCGCAAAGCGATTGATGGGCTGCTGGGGATGGTCAAAGGGGTGTTGGCGGAAGACCCGTTGTCGGGCAGCGTGTTTGTCTTTGTGAATCGGCGCAAGACCTACCTCAAGGCATTGTATTGGGATCGCACCGGCTTTTGCCTCTTCGCCAAGCGCCTGGAGCGGGGGCGGTTTCGCTTTCCCCAGGAGGGAGCCACCCACGAACTCACTGCGCAAGTCTTTCAGTTGCTCCTGGATGGGATCGAGCTTGGCCACCGGCGGCGGGAGTGATACACCCAGGGCATGACGCTAGAGGAACGCGCCGCCACTCTCACGCAGTCCGAGATTGTCGCGCTGTTAGAGCAGAACGCCGCGTTGACACGGCAAGTGGCGTGGTTCAAGCGTCAACTCTTTGGCCGCAAGTCTGAACGCCGGCTCCTGCCCGTGGATGCCCGGCAACTCGCCCTGCACGGCTTTGGGCCGGCGGGGGATGATCTCGCCGATTCCCCGCCACCGCCGACCGAGACCGTCAGAGCGTATCAGCGTCGCGTCCAGGGCGCGTCCGCCGCCGAGGCTGAGGACGCGCGCGAGCTGCGATTCGACGCCTCCGTGCCGCTGGAAGTGATTCGGGTGCCCAATCCTGAGGCGGCGGGCCTCACGGCCGCCGAGTATGACGTCATTGACGAGAAGATCACCTACCGACTCGCTCAACGTCCTGGGGCGTATGTCATCCTCAAGTACGTCCGGCCCGTCATCAAGCGCAAGGAGACGGGGACACTGTCCTGTCCGCCCGCGCCGCCGGCAGTGCTGGAGCGCAGTTTCGCCGATGTCAGTGTCTTGGCGGGGCTGGTAGTCGACAAGTTTCGGTACCATCTCCCGCTCTATCGCCAGCATCAGCGCCTGGCTGACGCCGGGATTATGCTGAGCCGGGCCACGTTGACGCAGTGGGTGCACCGCACCGCCGCGCTGCTGGAGCCGATTTATCACGCGCTGCTCTCCTCCATTCTCCAGAGCAAGGTGCTGGCGATGGATGAAACGCCGATCAAAGCGGGCCACCGGGTCAAAGGCAAACTGCACACGGGCTACTTCTGGCCAATTTACGGGGACCAGGACGAAGTCGCCTTCCCCTTTGCCGCCTCGCGCGCCCAGGCCGTGGTGCGGGAGGCGCTCGGGGGTTTCTGCGGGGTCCTCCTCACCGACGGCTACCCCGTCTATGAGCGCTATGCCCAACAGGTCAACGGCCTCGTGCATGCCCAATGTTGGAGCCATGCCAGGAGACAGTTCGTGGACGCCGCTCAGGTAGAACCCGCCCTAGTCGCCCAGGCGCTGGAGTGCATCGGCCAGCTCTATCAGCAGGAGGCGCGAGGCCGGGAGCAGCAGTTGGCCGAGGAGGCACTCCTCACGTTCCGGTCCGAGCACGCCAAGCCGCTGGTAGACGCATTCTTTGTCTGGTTGGCCCGTACGCTGCGCGAACAGATACTGCTCCCCACCAACCCCTTCACCAAAGCGGCCCGCTATGCGCTGGCGCGGGAGGCGGCGTTGCGCGTGTTTCTGGACTATCCCACCGTGCCGCTGGACACCAACCACCTGGAGCGCGAGATTCGGGCGATAGCCCTCGGGCGCCGGAATTGGCTGTTCTGCTGGACGGAAGTCGGGGCGCGGTATGTGGGGATCGTCCAGAGCCTCATCGCTTCGTGTCGCCTCCAAGGCGTGGACCCGTATGTCTATCTGGTGGACGTGCTGCAGCGTATCGACACCCATCCCGCCTTTGAGGTCCATCTTCTCACGCCGCGCCTCTGGAAGCTGCATATTCCAGAGCTAATCGAGCAGCGATTCCAGAGGAAGTCGAGCACTCATTCCAAGCCACGTCGAGCAGTGATTTCAGAGGAAGTCGAGCACGGAGTCCAGGGAGCGCTGAGCAGCGCAACC
>JBFWZL010000429.1:0-5716 GCA_050185455.1 Binatia bacterium
GTATGTCCCAAAAACACGATGGACATTCGCAAGCGTGTTGAAAAAATGGGACAACTGTGGAGAGGAGCACGTTATGCGCACTCTGCAACGCATTATTGTTGGGCACGATTTACAACCCGGCGGAGATCTCGTTGTACGCTCGGCGACTGAGTTGGCGAAACGATGTGGCGCACAGATAAAACTGGTGCATGTGGTTGAACCTTCGATGTCGCTCATTTCGCCTCAAGAGATCGAATCTGAGTGGCAGGCCTTCTTTGCTGATCTCCCACCTCTTGTGGACGTGAACTCTGAATACAGCACCGGCGAGGGGGAAGCGATATCGGCCATTAGTGAGACGGCGGAAAAACACGAGGCAGACCTGATTATCATGGGCAGACACGGTAGAACCGGGTCAGGGCATATGTTGTTAGGGAGTGTGGCGGAGGGAGTGGTGCGTCAGGCACCTTACTCTGTCCTGACGATTCGACCGGACGCCGTGCAATTCTCCCTGCCATAAGGCCGTGGAAGCGCCATACCCTTATCTGCCTTGATGCGCCATATAAATCAAAGACCTCATTTTGAGAAAGGAGAATACGATGGAAACTAAGGGAACCACAGCAATGACTATAGAAGCTGCTTACCAAGCGGCTGTCGAGCAGGGACCGATTACAAAAGAATACAAAGCGAATCCGAAGCAGATTGTTAAAGAGCTGAACCGTTTGCGCTCAACGGAAATAACTTCTTATTTGCAATACAAACAACACGCTTACATGGCGGTGTCGTTGTTGGCTCCAGCACTCAAGAAAGAATTTGAAGCGCACGCCGAGCAGGAACTGCAACACGCCGATATGCTTGCTGACCGCATCCAGCAATTGGGCGGTGTTCCACTTTATGAGTTACAAGAGATCGCTACTAAAGCAGCCCAGGTAGGGGTGCATCCCGAGCAGGGTCCTAAACTCACCGATATGGTCATGGAAAATCTGCTGATCGAACGGACACAAGTCGAAGCGTACACCGCGTTCATCCGCGAGCTTGGTGATCAGGATCTGGTCACCTCGCGATTACTGCTCTCGATCTTGGAGCACACAGAGAAGCACGCCAGTGAACTGGCAGACTATCTGAAGCGCACAGCTGAGACGTGAAACTAAAGTGCTAGGCAACAGTAACTTGATTAATCCTTGTGGTGCAGACCTCTGTCCTGCCCTACGCAGTACAGACAAAGATGTCTGCACTACATGATTCTCGCGCGACTCCTAGGACTGGCACAAAGAGAGAGGGACGTGTTGGGCTCTAGCCTTCTATGTCGCCTTTGAGGCAGTTTTTCGACCAGCACCCATTATCCTGCACGTTTCGCAAACTCACCAAAGAAAAAGAAATGGATGACGGCCAGCAGCATGAGTAAGATGTAAAGAATTTCCACAGCTGTTGTGCTTCGTTCTTGCTATCGTCGCGTGCTGTGATCACGCGGCTGGGATGGTGCTGGGGTGTGTTGGGACGTCTGCGGACGTTCACTCTTTTGCAGTGACGCGACAACATGGGAGGTCAACGCTCGTTTCTTAATAAACCACTGATGCCCGACCTTGAGGCCAGGCAAACGGCCCGCCTGTGATGGGGTATACACGCTGTCTGGACTGATGTGTAAGAAGTCAGCGACTTCGCGGAGGGTGAGCGTTCCTGGCGGAATCATACTATAGGTCCTCGGATAGTTGTTATTCCATTGCGCCGACGGCGGCGCTGTCGCACATAGCTAGCTCGAAGGTCGGACGCTTCGCGCTGACCTGTTTCGATAGCATGCGCAGCGCCGTGCGTAACCCTTCTTCTATAACCGGATGATAGAAGGGTAGTTGCAACATCTCAAAGACTGTTATGTCTTTTTGCATCGCCCAGGCCAGGAGATGGGCGAGATGTTCGCCCCTGGGTGCGGCAAGTTCCGCGCCTAGTATTCGCCCATCTGATTTGGCTCCATATACTCGTAAAATACCCGCTCCTGCAGCCATGACTTTTGCTCGTCCCTGGTTATCGAAGCGGACTTCGCCAATGGCAATGTTACGGTTCTTGAGCTCCGCAAAGGAATGTCCCACTACTGCAATGTTCGGTTCGGAGAAAATAATGTTGAGCGGCGTCCGACGCTGAAAGCAATGCGGGTGTTCCTGGACGCTGTTGAACCCGGCGATGCGTCCTTCGTCTGAAGCTTCGTGAAGAACCGGATGGTCGGCGTTGACATCGCCAGCAATAAAAACCGGCAAACTTCCCACTTGCATGGTCGTCCGATCGTAGGGTGGAAGCCCCTGGTCATCGAGAGACAACCCCAGGCGGTCTAAGCCTAGGTCTGCGGTATTCGGACGGCGACCCAAACTGGCGAGGATTTTTTCCGCGCGCGTGGCATTGTTTCCGAAGCGCACGTCAAGTTGATTCCCTCCGGTATCGAGTTCAACCGCCGCACCGGTGTAGATAGGGAACTCTTGGGTGAGGACGGAGCGTATGGAAGCGTTGACTTCGGGATCAGTCAGACTCCCTACCTGCTCTTTCTGATCAATACCTGTCACCTGCACCCCTAACCGCGCCAATGCTTGACACATCTCCAGTCCGACCGCTCCTAAGCCGATCACCGCCATGGGAGAAGACAATTCGTTCTGTTCGAAGAGTGTGTCCGTGGTCAAAATACGATCGGTCAATGCACGCCAGGGCTGCGGGATAACGGGGCTTGAACCGGTTGCAATGATCACACGCTTTGCCTGGATGACTTGGTTGTCTACTTCTAAGACAGTCGGCTCGCGGAACCGGACATGGCCATGGTGGAAACGGTCTCCGAGTTTGTCGAGCGTTTTCACCACGCCTTGCACAAATCCGTCACGAAGGGAGCGCACGTATTGCAGCACCTTGCTCAAGTCAACGCGTAATTGCTCACCGCCAGAGATACCTTCCTGCGCAAATACGCGCCGCCGGTGAAAATCATGGGCGACCTGAATCAATACTTTAGACGGCATGCAGCCAACCCGAGCGCACATCGTGCCGTCTGGGCCGGCATTGATAAGTAAGAAATTTTCAGTGACTTTGCGGACCTCATTGACGGCCGAAAGTCCGGCCGTACCACCGCCGATAATCGCTACGTCAAGGTATTGTTCTTTCGCCATAAAGCTCACCTCTTGAGAAAAATTGTGCAAAAACGACACCAACATAAGGCGGCGGCGTTATGAAGGTTCTTTGCATGTGAATGCGCTTGTTGCGCGCATTTCATTTATTGAAGGCGTCACGAAATGTCCCGAAGATAAGACAATCGAACAGCCGGGTGTTTTACCAATGAAACAACGGTGCTTCAAATTTGTTGAAAAGGACTGTTTTTTGCGGATGTTGCCGTGTGCCGATTTTGGCCTTCTCTTTGCTTGTGTTTTGCTGCTTGCACTCACGTGCGATGCGCTTCCAGTCTACATAGTGTCACTAGAGGGAAAAAATGAGACGCATACACAAACCACTCATGCCTGTGGTAGTCGCCATCGTGGCCGCCCTGGCTTGGCCCGCGCTTGCGGACGACAACCATAAGAGTGAGAACCTCCCGGTTGTGGAGGCGACCATTCCTGAAACTCTGCATCCCCACGATTTCGCTCTTATGCTGGCTGACCGCGCTATTGCCTCACGCGTGCGCGCGACTTTAGTGGCGGCTCCGTTTCTGTCGGTAGACGCTGATGCGATTGCGGTGCAGGTGCGCAATGGAGAAGTCACTCTGCTAGGGTTCGTACGCAGCCAAGAACTTATACAAGAAGTCAGTTTACGAGTGCCGCTCATACCGGGCGTGACAGATCTTGATAACCGACTCACAATCAAATCGGGGTCGGGACACAAGCGCTAACGCTCCCTGCCTGAGAAACGTGGTCATCACGCAGTAGCACATGGGAGAACTGCTCGGCTCCCTCAGTGGTGGCGCTGAGTTGTCGGAAGGACAAGGAAATGGATCGTATATTTCGTTGGGGCGTCAATAACCGAGGTGCATTAAGAACACTGGCCGATGTGGCTATGGGGTCTTCTTGCGACGAAGAATCCATAGAAAAACTATGTTCGCTAACTATTAGCTCTTTGACTATTAGAATGGGCAGATCCCCTCCAGCAGTTCTTTATGGCTTCAGGAACGCAGCGTGTTTTTTACTCAATAAATTTCACGCATGAATGCAGACAATACATATATAACAATTTGTGGAGGCTTCGATGAGAAATACCAAATTATTCAGTATGGCTCTGGCTGCAGTTTTAGTCAGCGCAACAGCGTCACGAGCAAATATTGTGGCTGAGCTGGAAAGCCCCGTCAATCTACAAGTCGTCTCCGGGGTCGATCTTTTCCGCGGGTGGGCGTTTTCCGCAGGTGAAGAGGATGAAGAGGTCAACGTCGCGGTCGTCATTGATGGAATCATAGATTTCACTGTGCCATGTTGTAGCCCACGGCAAGACGTGGAAGACACTTTCGGCGCCGGCACGCGTTTAGACAGTGGGTTTGGGGCCGTGATCAATTACGCCGAGCTATCGCCCGGACCACACACCATTGGCGTCCATCTCACCGCGGACGGTGAAGACACGATGGTGATCAATCACTCGGTTGTCGTCATCCGTCCGGGAAATACTAACTTTGTTGATGATTTTGATCTCTCGGGCGCCTCCTGCGCCATCGCCGGAAATACGATTATGCTGACGGGAGTAACGATCGATGGAATCACCACCGATTTGGACGCTGCCTACGCGACCGATCAGCAGGCCCTTATTCTGACCGGCGCTTCAGGAGCCCCGGCGCTCACCGTATTTGTGGCTAACCTGACAAGCAATCAGGAAATCCCCCGAGTGGATACCGACTCCGAAGGGAGCGCGACGGTGACGTTAAACCAGGATAACACTTTGACCTACGCGATAACGACGACGAGCCTTGAAGAGGCGACTGCAGCGCATATTCATTTAGGGTCTGCGAATGAGAATGGGGCGATTCAGTTTACTCTCACGGGGGGACCAACCAGTTGGGCTGGAACCACGGCTACGCTCTCTGAGGATCAGCTTACCGCACTACGTGAAGGTCGATTGTATATCAACGTTCACACTCTAGAGAATCCGAATGGAGAGATTCGCGGCACGATCGTGGCGGCTCCGTAAGTTTGGCGGAAAAATAAGCAGATTGTTCTCGGACCCGCCGAGGACTCTTACCTTTGTCTGATGTCTCAAAGGCAAAAATAAGGTGACAACTGTACGGCTACATTTCTTTCCGGCGGACTCGGGCTTTACAGAAAAAGTCTCGAATTTCTGAAAGGCAATATTGAGGAGAGATGTGAGAGCTCGCATCTCTCCCAGATCAAAGAAAGGAAATAACAATATGAACTGGGATCAAGTCGAAGGTAAATGGAAACAGCTCAAAGGCAGAGCAAAGGAAAAATGGGGAAAGTTAACGGATGACGAACTCGATGTCCTGGAAGGCAAACGTGACCGTCTCGTCGGCAAGATGCAAGAGAAGTATGGATACACCAAAGAGCAGGCGGAAAAGGAAGCGGACGAATGGGGACAAAAACTTTAATGATTGTTGCCAAGCAAGCTCTGTAATACGGTTAGTTCTTGTAGGGACACGGCGCGACGCCATGTCCCTATATAGTTCTCCTAAATCATTTGTGGATCGGGCCAATACCAGCGACATTTGACCGAAGCGAAATTGAGAGAGTTGATGAAAGTCGAAAAGCAGAGTTTGACAGCAGCGAACGTTTTATTGACGGCA
>JBFWZL010000430.1:0-5714 GCA_050185455.1 Binatia bacterium
CCGCAGTTCCATATTGAACGTGTCTTCGTTCATCATTTCCTCCCTCTTTGCTGTGGAGAGGGCTTGTAGCATTAGCAGGGGTCATCTCCATTTCTGTCTTTCCTCCGCTTCGTTTCTCGGTGGGCCTTGCTAACAGTCCCTTCCGGAGGTAGTCTGGGTCAATGCCGACAGCATGACAGATAGCTATACAAGAGAAGATCTCTGTCTCCTCACGAGAGAGGAGCCACTCCTGGGCCTCGCGAAAAAGCCGCTTTCCCCGCCTCTCTGTGGCCAAGCGGTACTGCTGAAAGTCGTGCACGGCGCTCTCAAGCACCGCTAACATAAGCTTCTCTGTCGGGGTCAGATGTCCATAACCCCGCATGGCGCCGAAATGCTGAGAAGGGAGAATGACGCCAGGAGGCTCAGAGAATTTGGGGGAGGCCTCCTTCTCATGTTGGTCTTTCAGAGCAACAGTAATATTCTGTGGCATCAACACTCCTACTCTATCCTGAAGGGGGTTTCACGGCCGCAGCACGAGGTCTACTCCGATCTCCGTCATAAATCCTTCTCTCGATTACTGTTCCCTACGTTGTTCCGACTGTTGCCCCTGGGTCCCGAAAATCGCAAACTTTCGTGGGAAGGGGTGCGTCATGGCCGCAAGCGTGAGGCGCTCTAGCGCCTCGTGAACGACGCGATTGATCTGTTGCCATTGGTTCCTGACCGGGCAGAGCCGCTCGATCCCACATTGCCCACGTGGATGCATGCTGCACTGGGTTAGGGCAATCGGCCCCTCAAGGACCTGGATAATCTCGGCTACCGAGATGTCCTCGGGCCGCCGAGCGAGACTAAATCCGCCCTTCACGCCACGCTGCGTGATCAGCACTCCCTTTCGCGCCAATGTCTTGAGAAGCTTGCTGACAGTGGGCAACGGCAGGCTGGATCGCGCCGCCAACTCCGGGGCGCTATATGTCAGCAACGCTGGTTCGCGCGCCATATGCGTTAATAGCATGATGCCGTAGTCTGTGAGTTTACTGATCCGGAGCATATTTCGCATCTTTTCATAGATACAATTTTATTTTTCAAAAAAGTACTTAATTAGTACCCTTTTGACAGCATAACATGGAGCATTTTCCTGTCAAGCGAATAGTTAGGTCATGGCTTCCTTCGGATGAACTTTACATGTCTATGATCGTGTCAAGTGACTGTTGTTGAGGGTTACGATACGAGTAAGATGAGCGACCCGAAGAGCGGCGGGCAGCCTTAACCTACTTTCTTTTAAGTTGGAGGGAGAGGGAGCAGGACCACCCGCTTGCCCTTTGAGGTTATGGCTGCAATGGTTATTCCGATGGCGTGCGCCATCGAATGGAGGCATCTATGGGCGATAAGTCCCTCAAGTCGAAACAGCGCGGCCAGAAGCAGAAAGACGCCGCCAAGACAGAGAACGCCGCTGCGGCAAAGTCCAAGCAAGACAGCTACAGTCGTCCCCCGCAGCCCATGGCGAAGGGCAAAAAGTAGCTCGTCGATGGGCGCTGCCCGAAGCTCGGGCGCCCTTAGTGTTCATCTTTTACTCGCGAAACGCAAGATTCTCCCGCACTTTGTCCGCATGTCAGGAGTGTTTGGCCGAGGCCAAGGAGGGGGAAGTGTCCCAAACCCCCAGTACAGGTCTCGCTCGCGCCTTGCTCAACTATGAAAGGAGCAGTATATGGCAAAGCTCATAGATACGTTCAAAGCAGAGTCATCTAAAAAAAAGAAAGTTACCATCAACGAATGGCAACCTGTGGTGCGGGTGGATGACCTTGAGATCCACAACGTCACTGTCCCAGGAACAGAATACTTACTCACATCAGACGGAAAAACAGTGACCAAAAACGAAGACGGGACATACAAAATTCGGGGTGGGATGATCGTGCGCAAAATACCTTCCTAGGCATTAGTGTCGCGCTCTTAGGCCGCTAAGGAAAAGGAAAGGAAATTATATGCGCGCGTTGCTGATCGGTCTCGTCGGCGGGATGCTCAATCTCTTACCTGTGTTTGGCGCTGCGGAGGAGCCGGCGTTGTCCGGCAAAGTCTTGCTCAAGCAATGTGAGTCTGCGCTCCAGGAGCGCTCGCCGCGATCCTTCGAGGCCGGCGTTTGTGTGGGCATGCTGCAGACACTTACCTATATCCAGCCGCTATTAGACCCTAAGTATGGAAAAGCTGGTTACTGTCTGCCCCAGGGATTAGCCTACGAGCAGGAGGTCCGGGTCGTGGTAACCTATCTCCAGTCCCATCCGGAGAGATTACAAGAAGAGGGGCGAACGCTGGCCCTGGATGCCCTCCACCAAGCCTTTCCTTGCAAGGAATGAAGGCCGCTCTAGTAATGGATAGTATGTGACGCAGTAGACAACACATTTCGGCGATTTTTACACGTTTTTATAGCGTGCTTTAATTTTAGCGTGGTGGCTTGCCAAGGGACCATAACGGATGAAGATGAGGTCGAGGAAAGATCCGATGCGGACGCTGGTTGGGCAGAGTGTCTCGCCGGGACTAGCTCAGGGGAAGGCCTTTGTCTACAGAGACGTACTGCAACGAGACTCTGAACTCTATGCGATAGACCACGCCCAAATCGAGGAAGAGAAGACCCGGATTGACGCCGCTATCGACGATGTACGACAAAGTCTGATTATTGATGCGAAGCGGATTGAAGAAAGGTTGGGTAAGAAATCGGCGGATATCTTCCGTGCGCAAGAGGAGATCCTGCTGGACGCCTCTGTGGTGACGGAACTCAAACGAACCATGGACGCGGAGCGCATCAATGCTGAGCAAGTAGTCAGAAGCGTGTTCAGACTGCTGGCGCGCAGATTCAGAGACATGAACGATGCAATGTTCCGGGAGCGCGGCGATGATATCGATGATTTATCCCGGAGGTTATTGCTGTCGTTGGCCGGAATTTATGCTCATAGCCTCGAACGCTTGCCGGCGAACACGGTGCTCGTCGCCCGTCACTTGCTCCCTTCGGATACGGTGTTTCTCTCGCGCTTGTCTACGGTTGCTGTCCTGGCGGAATTTACCGGCCCCGCGGCGCATGCGGCTCTGCTGGCGCGTGAGCTTGGTATTCCCTGTGTGGGGGGGGTCTCGGAGCTCTTAGAAACGGTCCGCACGGGAGACGTCGTGCTGGTGAATGGGGACCAGGGAACGGCAGTGATCAACCCAAGCGCTCACGCCCAACGCCGGTTCGCACGAGCTCTTGACAAAGTACAACAGCACAGGGAAACGATGGCGCAAGCGAGCCGTAGCGAGCGCGCGGTTACCTTAGATGGAGTTGAGATCGCTGTCATGGCCAACGTCCGTAGTCGTGAAGATGTGGAGCTAGCGCTGCACTGCGGCGCTGATGGGATCGGGTTGTTTCGCACTGAGCCTTTCTTTCTTTCAACCAAGCACTTTCCCTCAGACAGAGAATTTGCGGAATTTCTGTTTGATAGTCTTCATTCAGTACAAGGAAGGTATGTTGACGTGCGCCTTCTCGACATTGGCGCGGATAAAAACCCGCTCTACCTCCATCTGCCGCCAGAGCCCGATCCTTTTCTGGGCCGCCGTGGGGTGCGGGTGCTGCTTGCGTATCCCGAACTTCTGGAGGCGCAGTTGCGGGCAGTGCTGGAAGTTTCCCAATATTTCTCTCTTGGAGTGCTGATTCCGATGGTGACGACGGAGAGCGATGTAATTCAGATCGCGCAGCGGTTCCATCAATTGGCCGATGAGATGGGTATCCGTACCTTGCCACGGCTCGGCGCGATGCTTGAAACGCCGGCGGCGGCCTTGTCTGTCCCGTCGCTGAAGAAGCATGTGGACTTCTTCAGCATCGGTTCGAATGATCTCACCCAATACACCATGGCCGCCGGGCGAGAAAATCCTTTGGTAGCGGAGTATTTCATCGACGACCATCCGACTATCTTCCGGCTTATCGAGCTAGTGCTTCGTGACTCTGGTGACACCCCCGTTTCTCTGTGTGGGGAACTTGCGGGCCGGATCGATGTCATCCCTAGGTTGTTGAGCGCAGGACTCAGGTCGTTCAGTGTGCCCGCTGCATTAGTGCCGGACATAAAGCATGCCCTCAAGAATGCCAGCGTTTGCTCGTCCTCCTCCCGGGTACAAAACCTATTTGTTTAGCCCGCGCCCTCGCTAGCGAGGGCGCGCGGCGTTGTTCTCGGTGGAATGCGTGACTGATCGTTATCTCACAGGAAATTCCGGACCGTATTTCCTTTGCGATAGGGTGCGAAAAGTTCATGCCGGGTGCGGGGACGGTGCGAGCGGCGAAGACCTTGAAGAGAAAGCAATGCGTATGTGGATTCCAGGTGAGGGTTCTCCATTATCTGTATGCTTCGACTCCGCTGCTCATGCAGCTACGTTCAGAACGAGCGATAACATCTCGTTCCCTCTGAGCGTAGTGGAGCGCAGTCGAAGGGTCAGCTAATGAATAATGAGTATCAGGCAACCGTATTACAGTATGGTTTCCACTGTGAAGTACGCTGGAGGATCAATTCAGGGCTTTGTGCAAATTTGTCTGTAGAAGTTCAGCGAAGACCTGCGCATGCGGCTCCAGTAACATGGTGTCACCGTCACAGGCAGCGGGACCGGCGTGGATTTCCAGACCGCCAGCAGTGAAGGCGCGCCAATTCAATAGCCGGTCCGTCGTCAGATTGACTGGATGTTCGCTCGAAAAAAAGAGCGTGATCCGTCCTGGGTAGACGCGAGCTTTATATTGACGCACGGCGTTGACCGTCGCGTCCTCAACCTGACGCCGATACGGATTATGACGATAGTATTGGTCCTGTTCCTCTTGACGCTGCCGGTTTCTCTCCGACACATACTGTCGCCAACGTAACGGAGATAGTCCTTGCAAGGTCTTTGCATGCCTCACCAGTTTCTGTACGAATTGGAAGGTCGCGCTATACATTCTCTGAGACAAGCAGAAGGATGTTGGACTCGGACTGCCAAAAAGAACGAGTGTCTCTACCTGTTGCCCTTGCGCATGTAATTGTTGGGCGATTTCGAAGGCAATGACGCCTCCCAAGCAATACCCGCCTATACGATAGGGGCCCTCCGGTTGAAATAAACGAATATCCTTCACGAAATGTGCGGCCAGATCTTCCACCCGCATGAGGGGAGGTTGTTGCCCATCCACTCCGGGCGGTTGGAGGCCGTAAATGGGTTGATCCGCTGTAAGATGTCGGGCAAGAGGCACAAAACAGAAGACATCGCCATTGTGACCGGGGACGGCAAAGAATGGTCGCTGATTGCCTGCCGGTTGCAACGGGACTAAAGAAGACGTGGTGGGCTCCGCCCACGTCTTGGCGGCGCGCAGAAACGTCAAAATATCCTCTTTACGGTTGCTCAATTCGCCTTGCAATTCCGGCGTGAGCACGGCGCTGGGGGCGCTACAGCGCAAGCGGTCGCCTTCCAGCCATACGCGTACGTCCAGCGTCTTGAGTTGAGAGAGGAACTCAAAGGTAGTCATAATTCAAATTCAATTCGCTCGACGCTTGTCGCC
This sequence comes from Binatia bacterium, assembly GCA_050185455.1. Lineage (GTDB taxonomy): Bacteria > Desulfobacterota > Binatia > Bin18 > Bin18 > SYOC01. The sequence goes on from JBFWZL010000430.1 coordinate 5,507, forward strand.
TGCGTGTGTGCGTAGGGGGTGCTCCACAACAGCGATTCAATCACCAGCGCCAACTCGCTAATGGTTGGCGCTTTGAACAAGTTTGGTAGCGGGAGTTCAACGTCAAAGGTTGTCCGCAGGCGTGTCAACAGCTGCGCCGCGAGAATTGAGTGTCCGCCGAGAGTAAAGAAGTTGTCATGAATCCCTACGGTTGGAAGTTTGAGTACAG
>JBFWZL010000431.1:0-5679 GCA_050185455.1 Binatia bacterium
CTCGAAGGTCTTGGGTGGCAGACCGCGGGGGGGTACGGTCTTACCGAAACTTCGCCGATTCTCACATTTAACCCGCCGGTTACGGGTCGTATTGGCGCGGCGGGACTCCCTCTACCTGACGTACACCTGCGCATTGCCGAACCGGAAGGGCGGAGCCAGTACGGCGAGGTGCAAGCCACGGGACCAAATGTCTTTACCGGATATAGGCATCTACCGGAGAAAACCCGAGCATCCTTTACGTTCGACGGATACTTTCGCACGGGAGACTTAGGCTACTTCGACAAAAACGGCTACCTGTACCTCGTGGGGCGCGCTTCCTCGATGATCGTCATGCCCAGCGGAGAGAATGTCTGGCCCGAAGAGGTTGAGGAAACCCTGAGCCGTAGCGAACATATCCGCGAAACCGGCGTCTTCGAGCAAAGCGGTCGTTTACTGGCGCTACTTGTACCTGAAGACGCCGCGCTCGTCTCCCTCCGTGACAGCCAGGAAGCACAAGAGCGCATCCGTTCCGCAGTGGAGCAACAGATGCGACATTTGCCCTCGCATCACCGTATCGCGGCATACGCCATCACGTCCGATCCTTTGCCGCGCACCCACTTGGGGAAAATTCGCCGCTACAAGCTTGCGGAACTATACACGCAAGCCGCACAGCAAGGGTATCAACCGGCAGTCGCAATCGGCCCAGTCCCGATCTCCCAACTCACGCCGGACGATCAGCACCTTTTGGATGATTCCACGGCAAGAGCAGTGTGGGAGTGGCTGGCGCAACGCTTTCCCCACACGCGACTCGCGCCAGATACACACCTGCAACTGGACCTCGATGTCGATTCTCTGGCGTGGCTGCACCTCACGCTGGAACTGCGAGAGCGCCTCGGTCTGATTTTACCCGAAGAAGCCATCTCTCGTATCGAAACCGTGCGGGATTTATTGCGCGAAGCGATCGAAGCGGAACAGACGCCGTCAGGAGAGGCGCAGCCGCTGGAATTATTCCAACATCCGGAAGCTCTCCTCAGTCCGACGCAACAGCAATGGCTTTTACCACCTGGACCGGTTATTAGCTTCCTGGGCGCGTTGCTCGCCCGTCTGAATCGGGCTGTAATCCGCTGGTTCTTTAGGCTTGAGGTCCGTGGTCTTGAGCATTTGCCTCAACACGGTCCGTTTCTTTTAACTCCCAATCATGTCAGTTTACTTGACCCTCCCGCACTGGCCGCCGCTTTGCCCCTGGAGCATCTTGCCCATACCTATTGGGGCGGATGGACAGGCATTATGTTTACCTCGTCATTGATGCGGCTCGTAAGCCGAGCCTCCCGTGTCGTACCTGTCGATCCGGAAAGAGGTCCACTATCAAGTCTGGCTTTTGGAGTTGCAGCTCTAACCAAAGGTGCTAATCTTGTCTGGTTTCCCGAAGGCGGACGGTCTCGCAACGGCAAACTCCAGCAGTTTCGTCCGGGCATCGGCTTAATCTTACAAGCGCGACCAGTTCCTCTCGTGCCCGTCTGGATCGCGGGGGCCTACGAAGCGTTGCCCTACGGGCAACGGTGGCCGCGCCGGCGCCGAATCACCATCACCTTTGGCGCTTCGCTCGCTCCAGAGAAGTTCCAACACCTTGGCAAGGAAGAGAAAGGGCACGAGCGCATCGCAGACGCCGTGTACAATGCCGTGGCGGCCCTTGGCAGCACTGTCTTCGTTCGAGGATGAAAGGAGACCTTATTATCACCTTACGCCGCCACCTCTTTTTTTCTCGCGAGCTGTTGCTCCAAGGCAAGAATGTCCTGGGTGGTCTTGAGCACGGTGTCGGGATTGAGCGAGATGCTGTCGATGCCACAGGTCACCAAAAATCGAGCGAATTCTGGATAGTCACTCGGGGCTTGACCACAAATCCCCACTTTCCGACCACACGCTTGCGCCCGCCGAATCACCTCTTGCACTAACCGCATGACCGCGGTGTTCCGTTCGTCAAATAAATGCGCCACGATCGCCGAGTCCCGATCTAGACCCAAGGTCAACTGAGTCAAATCGTTCGAACCTATGGAGAAGCCGTCGAAAATTTGCGCGAACTCTTCCGTCAGAATGACATTGGCGGGAATCTCACACATGACATAGACTTCCAATCCGTTCTCGCCGCGCCGTAACCCGGCCTCGGCCATGACGGCAAGCACCTTTTTCCCTTCCTCCACCGTGCGGCAAAAAGGCACCATCAGTTTGACATTGGTGAGTCCCATTTCTTCTCGCACCTTCTTCATCGCACGACATTCTAGGAGGAACCCCTCCCGATAGCGCGGGTCGTAGTAACGTGAAGCGCCGCGAAACCCAATCATGGGGTTTTCTTCCTTAGGCTCGAACGCCTCGCCACCCAGGAGGCCGGCGTATTCATTGGTCTTAAAATCCGACAGTCGCACGATCACGTCTTTGGGATAAAAGGCGGCGGCAATCCGCCCGACTCCCTCGGCCAAACGATCTACGAAGTAGTCAGGTTTGTTTGCATAAGCGTGGGTCAATTGGGCGATTTGCTCTTTCGCCGGACCGGCAGGAAGCTCGTCGAACTGAATGAGCGCCAAAGGATGCACTTGGATGGTGCTGGAAATGATGAACTCTTCACGAGCGAGCCCAACGCCGTCATTCGGCAAAAATGACAAGGAGAAGGCTTGATCGGGGTTGCCCACATTCAGCATGACCTTGGTCTGGGGACGAGACAGCGCGCCCACATCCAGGGTTTGTCGGGTAAATTTCAACGCGCCATCATAGACCACTCCAACTTCTCCCTCCGCGCATGAGACTGTTACTGGTTGTCCGGAGCGCAACGTCGCCGTGGCTTTTTCCGTGCCCACGATGCACGGCACACCAATCTCACGGCTCACGATCGCGGCATGGCAGGTGCGACCACCACGATTCGTGACGATCGCCGCCGCCATCTTCATGGCTGGCTCCCAATCCGGGTCGGTCATATCGGCAACCAAAACTTCGCCCGGACGAAACGTTTGCAGTTCAGCGACATCCTTGATGATGCGCGCCGGTCCGGCGCCAATCCTTTCGCCAACGCTTTTACCCCTGAGTAAAACAGGAGCGCGCTCCTCCAGCCGATAAGTATCCAACGTGGCCTTGCGAATGAGGGTATGCACGGTCTCTGGTCGGGCTTGAACGATAAAGAGCTGTCCAGTGCCGCCGTCTTTTGCCCACTCAATATCCATGGGCATGGAACGACCCGCTTTGCGCGAATAATGCTCTTCAATCAAACAACCCCAGCGTGCTAGCGCTAGCACGTCCTCGTCAGTGATGCTGAAGCGCGCCCGGTCTTCGGCTGGAACCGAGACAATCCGGGTGGAGCGACCGCCGCGCGTGGCGTACACCAACTTTTCCTGTTTGGCGCCGACGGCTCGTTTGAGAATGGGTTGGGCTCCTTGCCGCAAGGTCGGCTTGAACACCAGAAACTCATCGGGATCAACTCGACCTTTGACGACGCTTTCCCCTAAACCGTAAGAGCTGCTAATAAGCACGACATCACGGAAGCCGCTCTCCGTGTCGAGCGTAAAGATCACCCCAGCCGCGCCAAGATCGGAACGCACCATCTTTTGCACGCCGATCGATAAAGCCACAGCAAAGTGATCGAATCCTTTGTCCACTCGATACGAGATCGCCCGATCGGTAAAGAGCGAAGCCAGGCACTGCTGGCAGGCGTCTAGCAATGCTCGTTCTCCACGGATGTTGAGGAAAGATTCTTGTTGCCCGGCAAAGCTGGCGTCCGGTAGGTCTTCCGCCGTGGCGCTCGAGCGCACGGCGACGTCGGTTTCTGGACCATCTTCCTCACCGAGTGTGTTGTACGCCGCGCCGATCTCTCGCTGTAAATCAGCCGGTAACGGTGTAGCGAGAATCGCCTCCCGCACGCGCCGACCGCGCGCGGCCAGATTAGCGAGGTTGCGTGTATCTAGGTCTGAAAGGATTGCGCGAATCTTTTCCGCCAGGCCGCCAACTCGTAAGACGTGGCGATATCCTTCGGCGGTTATGGCAAACCCATTGGGAATGATAATGCCCTGCGAGGTTAACTCACGATACATCTCACCGAGCGAGGCGTTCTTCCCCCCCACGAGACCAACATCGGCAATACTGACATCGCGGAACCAACGAATAAACTGTGCTGACGCCATGATATATTCCTCACCTGCTGGGGAACTCTCCAGCAATTTTTCTGCTTACAAAATGCAAGGGTGGCGCCGTGAAGAAAGCATTGCTCCTTTCCTCCCTCCCTGAATGCTTGCCTACTTAGGCAGGACGCAATACCCTGCCGGCCTACCTTGAGCAGAGCCGAAAGAGCGGGAATCTAGAGGGAAAATTTAAGAACACTCATGGCTGGTCTGGATTTTTGTTCGTCCCGACTAAAAAGCAGCTTTTCTCATCTCTGCGAAACCTGTAGAGCTTTCTTGCAAAGGTAGGAATCCCAGAGTGACGAGAACGCCGGTCTTGCGAAGCCTCTCAATCGAAGTCTTAGATATCCATTCCGCCGAGGGCGCTTCGCTTTCCTGCGCATTTTGCTTAAAGTGGAAACCCGCGAAAGGAGCCGTTTATGGAACGTGAAGTGGTAAAAATCTATGATACCTCGCTACGCGATGGGTTGCGTAATTCAGGCGTTGCAATGAACCTCGAACAAAAACTCCGCTTCGCTCGCCAGCTCGAAGAACTCAACGTAGACGCCATCGAGGTGGGTTATGGTGGTCCTTCGCAGATTGAAACGATGCAACAACTCGTCGAGGCGATTACCGGGCCGGTCGTGTACGGACTGTCTCGCGTGAACTTGAAAGATGTGGATCGTATTATAGAAAGTGTGGGACGCGCCAAAACGCCTGGCGTTAATATTTTCAGTCCCACTTCCAACGACTTCCTGAAAAGAGCCAAAAAAACCTGGCAACAAGCAATCGATGATACCGCCGCGGCGGTCGCGCACGCAAAAAAACATGTTGACCATGTCACGTTTTCTGCGCAAGATGCTTCACGCGCCGATCCCACCTTGTTAGTGAAAATTTGCACTGCCGCGATCGCAGCAGGCGCGACCACGATTTCCATCGCGGATTCCGTGAGCTACGCCGTGCCCGCGCAGTTCGGCCCTCTGTGTCAGTTCCTTCACTCTCAAGTAACGAACAGCAATAAAATTACGTGGAGTGTCCATTGTCACAATGAAATGGGGCTTGCCGTGGCCAATTCGCTGGTCGCGATCGAGAACGGCATCCGCCAGGTTGAGTGCACGGTTGACGGCATCGGCGAGGGCGCAGGCAACACGTCTCTCCAGCTCATCGTCAATGCGCTTCGTAGTCGCGCCGACGTATTTAAGAACGTCACGACCGCTATTGTCGTCGAACATTTCCCCACTACTGGTCAGTTGCTAACGGAAATCAGAGAAGCGGCGTGAACCATACGGGAGCATTGTGAAAATGGACGACACGGTCAATCTGCGCCCGCCAGCAGTTTTGCCAACGCTTGAACACGCAACGGCGGCTTCGGGTTTTGCGATGGCGTCGGAGCCGCAGACCGGCAGTTTTTTGAGAACCCTAGCCGCAACCAAGCCAGCAGGAACGTTTCTCGAACTTGGCACCGGCACTGGTCTCTCTACCGCCTGGATTCTTGAGGGCATGGACAAGATTTCAACTTTACTTTCTGTTGATAACGATGAGAAAGTCCATGCAATTGGCA
>JBFWZL010000432.1:0-5677 GCA_050185455.1 Binatia bacterium
TATTATCACTTTGACGAAATCACTATGAACCCGCCTCCACTACAGAAACCCCATCCTCCCATTTGGATCGGCGGGCGTAGTGAGGCGGCGCTGCGACGCACGGCGAAATACGGGAACGCCTGGGCTCCGGCTTTTGTGACGCCAGAGAAATATATGGAAGGTCAGCAGCGTCTGGCTGAATTCTGTCGTGAGTACGGCCGAGACCCCAAAGACATACAACCAACAATGTATTTCTTCGCCAACGTTGCCGACACGAAAGCACAAGCCTGGTCAGAAGCTGGGGAGTTTCTGAGCAAAAACTACAACATTCCAGCAAAACCCTTTGAACGATTAGCGGTGCATGGCTCTCCGGAGGATTGTATCGCTCGGACTCGACAATATCTCGACGCTGGCGCGGAACACATTGTTATCCGCTTCGCCAGCTTTGATCCCTTGCAACAATTGGAACGCTGGACGAAAGACGTGATGCCGGCGCTACAGGGAAAATAAACCTACATTTCCCCTCCCCCTGTCCCTCTCCCACGGCGGAGAAGGAATCTGCTTCTGAAATGATCGCTATGAACAAAAAAACTCTCTCGCTCCTCCACCTTTTTTCTTATTGCCTGCTGCCTATTGCCTGCTGCCTACTGCTGTCTTCCTGCATGCTTTTTGACAATACCAAACTCGAACAACAACGCGCAGAGCTGGAGCGACTGCGGACGGAATCTGAGAAAATGAGACAAGAAGCAGAAGCGTTACGCCAACAAAAGCAGAAGGAAGAGACAGAGCGGGAGGCGTGCAACCAAGCATTTTACGCTTTCGATACGGGACGAAAAGCGGGCGACACTGATGAAGCAATCGCGAAATATCGGGAAGGGCTGGAACTCTGCCCGAATGATGATGTAGCACACAATGAACTGGGAGAGATCTACATGCGTATGGGGCGGAGAGCGGAAGCCGCCGCTGAATTTCAAGCAGCGTTGCGCATCAACCCGAATTTCTCACGCGCGCAAAGAAATTTCGACGCCGTTCAATAAAAAAAGACGGCCCCGAGGACCGTCTTTTCGTTCAAGACCTCAACCAAAACAAATGACCTATGAGCGATAGAGTGCGTTTTTTACGGCCGTCACAACTTTTTCTACGTTCGGAAGGACAAGATGTTCTAGGTTTTTCGCATAGGGCATTGGCACATCTTCCCCGGTCACGCGAATGACAGGAGCATCAAGGTAGTCAAATGCTTTATTCGTTACTCGATAAGCGATCTCGGCTCCCGCTCCAGCAAACGGCCATCCTTCTTCGACAATCACGCAACGATTTGTCTTCTTGACTGACTGCAAAATTAGCTCTTCATCCAGCGGACGGATTGTGCGAGGGTCGATGATCTCGGCTTCAATTCCATTTTTTGCCAGCTCCGTTGCTGCATCCTGAGCGATATGGGCCATCTTCGACCACGCAATGATCGTCACATCCGTCCCTTCACGTTTTATATCGCCTTTCCCGAGAGGAATGACGTATTCCTCATCGGGGACAGGTCCCTTCCGCCCGTACAGCACTTCCCCTTCAATGAAAATAATAGGGTTCTCATCCCGGATCGCGCTTTTGAGTAGCCCCTTGGCGTCATAGGGAGTGGCTGGCGACACGACTTTCAGCCCCGGCACATAGGCGTAGAAATTTTCCACTACCTGAGAGTGCTGCGCCGCTAGTTGATGCGCCGCGCCGCCAGGGCCGCGGAAAACGATAGGCAATGTCAACTGTCCGCCGGACATATAGCGAAGTTTGGCGGCGTTATTGACAAGTTGATCAAAGGCGCACAGTGAGAAATTCCACGTCATGAATTCAATAATCGGTCGCAGTCCCACCATTGCCGCACCGATTCCAACTCCGGCAAACCCAGTCTCAGCGATCGGCGTGTCCACCACGCGACGCTCGCCAAAACGGTCGAGGAGTCCTTCTGACACTTTATACGCGCCATTGTAATGTCCGACTTCTTCTCCCATGAGGAAAACGCGCTCGTCACGCTCCATCTCCTCAGCCATGGCTTCTCGCAAGGCCTCTCGGTATGTCAGTTCACGCATGGGGATGCTCCTTGGTTTTTCCATCAATTCTCAGTTTGTCGTTGTGCATCACCTGAAGCGGAGACAGCGAGAAACCGAGAGCCTACACTCTTTCTCCGCTTCACCCTTTCTCCGCTTCCGCTGTTACGCGCCCGCGCGCGCGCGGCGTGGCGGCAACGGAACAACCTTCTCCCCTTCCTTAACAACCTTTTCTTCAGTGTAGATGTCATCGAATAACGTTGACGGGTCAGGAACCGGTGAAGCGTCCGCGAATTTCACCGCCTCGGCAACATCACGTTTGGCATCGTCATCCATCGCTTTTAATTGCTCCTCCGTCGCGACTCCTAGGTCGTAGATGCGGTGAGCAAGGAGGCGAATCGGATCACGTTTCATCCATTCTTCAACTTCCTCTTTCGTACGATACTTTGCCGGGTCGGACATCGAGTGCCCGCGGAAACGATACGTTTTTGCTTCCACGAGAATCGGCAAACTCTCCGCCCGGGCGCGTTTCGCCGCACGGCGGACGACCTCCCGCACTTCCAAGACATCGTCTCCGTTTACGATCTCCTGAGCCATGGGGTATCCTTTGGCGCGCACGGCGACATCTTCAACCGCCAGCGTGCGGTAGAGTGGAGTGCCCATGGAATACATGTTGTTCTCACAGATGAAGACTACGGGAAGCTTCCATAACGCGGACAAGGCCATGCCCTCGTGGAAAGCGCCCATATTGGCGGTGCCTTCTCCAAAAAAGCACAGGGTCACATTGGGCTCTCCGCGGTATTTCGCAGCGAAGGCGATGCCCGCTGCGATGGGGATATGACTGCCGATAATGGCGTGTCCGCCCATGAAGCGTTTGCTAACGTCAAAAAAGTGCATCGACCCGCCGCGGCCTTTCGCACAACCCGTTGCTTTGCCAAACAGCTCGGCCATCGCGGCGTTCATGTCGCCAACACGCGCCAAATAGTGCGCGTGTTCTCGATATGTCGCGAGAATATAATCCGTTTGTTCAATAGCCGAGATAGCTCCGACTGCCACGGCTTCTTCACCATTATACAGGTGTAGGAAGCCACCGATTTTTCCGCGCGTATATTGGCGCGCCGCCTCTTCTTCGAAGCGACGGATACGGATCATATCGCGGTAAAGCGAAAGCATGAGATCTCTATCCATGATGACTCCTTGGTGAGCGCTCGTCCGTCAATGCGTAAGCGGCTGGTTCTTCAGAGCGCCCCATAAAATAGAATAGCGTAAAACGTACTGCGTCATACGCTACAGCAAAGCCTTGAGAGTACTAATTGGCTCTCTCTATTCTACATTCTTACAGATTTTCTTATTATAGCGCGTTTGTCACAAGCACCAACAACTGCAATTTTTCTCCTAACGGCCTTTCGGCATCTGCAAAACGCGCTCGGCAATGATATTGCGTTGGATCTCGGAGGTGCCAGCTTCGATAGTATTTGCCCGTGAGCGCAGGAAGTTGTACTGCCAACGACCACCTTCCATTGCCCACAAAGAACTACGCAGGAGTTGTCCATATGGCCCTTGGAGGGTCATTGCTGTCTCCTGCATACGCTGATTCAGTTCGCTCCACCACAGTTTGAGAATCGACCCTTCCGGCCCAGGCGTTCCGCCTCGAAGGAGGCGAGTAAAATTGCGGAAACAGTTCAACTTGAGAATCTCAACATCAATCAAATGCTGCGCCAATTGTTGCCGGATCATGGGGTCCTGCGCCGCGGGACGCCCGTTGACTGAAGCCTTCTGCGCCAGCCCAACAAGATTGTCATAAATAATCTTAAAGCGCGCCTGTGTGCCAAACGACGCCGTTCCACGTTCGTTCATGAGCGTGGTCAGTGCGACTCCCCAACCATTATTCAGTTCGCCGACTAGGTTGGCGCGGGGTACACGTACATCCTCAAAAAAAACCTCGTTGAATTCCGATTCTCCGGTCACTTGACGGAGTGGACGTACAGTAATGCCGGGGCTTTTCATATCAACTAGAATGTACGATATTCCGCGATGTTTTGGAGCGTCCGGGTCCGTGCGCACCAGCAACATGCACCAATCAGCGATCTGCGCTAGACTAGTCCAAACCTTCTGCCCATTAACAACGAATTCATCGCCCCGGAGCTCAGCACGGGTGCGAATGGATGCGACATCAGACCCGGAACCAGGTTCAGAAAACCCTTGGCACCAGATCTCATCACAGTTCAGAATTTTCGTCAGGTAGCGTTTTTTCTGTTCCTCCGTGCCGTGCACAATGATAGTTGGCCCCGCCATGCTGAGACCAAGACCATTAAGGGGTCCAGGGGCTCCTACTCTGGCCATCTCCTCATTAAAGATAGCCAGCTCAATCATAGACGCGCCACGACCACCGTATTCCTTCGGCCACGACAACCCTAAATAGCCGCCTTCATGCAACTGGCGCTGCCAGTTACGGAGAAACTCGATGCGTTCCTTGCCCTTTGGTATTTTGAACGTGGAGCCCCAACCCAGAGGTAAGTTTTGCTGCAACCAGTTCCTCAGTTCCTGACGAAACCGTTCCTCTTCAGGCGAAAACGAGAAATCCATGCCGCGTCTCCTTTCGTCGCTCTACATGGGCTCATTGTCGCGGAAATGCAAGAGGGTTAGTGCGTACGCCATGTGACATCGCCGCGAAAACAAAAGAACATTAGCGAGAAAAGCAGGCATCAGTAAACCGACGACCTGTCATACCCTGCGCCATTCGTTGGCGGCCCACTTGCTAGATGAATAGACGGCCTTTTGATGCGGAGGTTAAGCACCTGAAGAAGCCTGCGGCAGCGCTGCTTGACCAATTTCCAGTTTGCCCGATCCACGAATATGGCGGCGCCAGCGACCCGCGCTGCCATATTCCCTTCTCCTCTTCATTACTGAGACGCCAACGATGCCCGCCGCGCATGCTGTTCCAAGAACGGACGTAACGCGGCATTGAACTCTTGGGGTTTTTCAATGTTCGTCAGATGTCCAGCTTGAGGAATCTTCACCAGCGATGCGCCGGGAATGTTCTTGGCCAGAAATTCAGATGCTGCAGGGGGAGTAACGGTGTCTTCATCTCCGACTACTATGAGCGTAGGCGCGCTAATCGTCGATAACATGGCGCGAAAGTCGGTGGTCACAATAGCGTGCAACGCTTGCTTATAAGGCTCGACGCGGAGCGCCGAAAGCGAGGCGATAAGCTGCTCTCGCGCCACCGCAGGTGCGTGTTTAGAAGCCAGGACCTCCACCACGCCTGGAGCAATATCCTTTGGCGTTAACCCTTTTTCCAGCGGATCAAGCCGCCGGGCAAGAAAGTCGCGCTTGGCCTCTTCTGACGCGGCGCCAAATCCCGCCGACGTATCGACAAGCGAGAGCGTTGCCGCTCGGTTGGCATAACGGCTATAGAAGTCTTGCACAATCATCCCGCCCATCGAGAGACCGACGAGATGGGCGCGGTCTGCCTTGAGATGATCGAGTAAACGCGCCAAATCATCGGCGTAGTCGCTGAACTGAAGCGTCCGCAGTGAATCATCACTCGCGCCGTACCCACGCGCGTCCCACGTCACAGCGCAGAATTTGTCGCTGAAGTGGTCAAGCTGACCGTACCAGTTCGTGCGGTTGCCGCCGATGCCATGAAGAAACACCACTAACGG
>JBFWZL010000433.1:0-5676 GCA_050185455.1 Binatia bacterium
GCGCTCTAAGGTTTGTGGCAACGTTTGCTGCGCCTCCAGCGTGGAGGCTCTCCTTGGTCACGCGAACGATGGGGATGGGAGCCTCTGGAGAGATGCGTTGCACCCGACCCCAGATGTAACGGTCGAGCATCAGATCGCCAATGACGAGGGTGCGAACACGTGGGAAGCGGTTCAGTAAGCGGGTCAGAGCGACGGATTGCCTCACGATAGGTGCATGTATACTGAAACGGCTGACAGTGAATTGCTGTGTCAGCTCTGTCAAGACTACGGTTTCAGTAGCACAGTGACATGACTTTAGCGAGGGCTGTCGTGGGAAGAGCGTACGCCAAAAGCTCCCCTGGTGGTCGTGCAGCATATGCGCGACGCCCATGCCCGAGGGTCTAGCTGGCGCTTCTATGAATGATGGGAATGCAGAGAGACAAGAAAGGAGAGGAAATGAGAGAGATTAGGGGAAGATACTAACGAGGTGCGTGGACAAAAACCGTGAGGGAATGAAGAGTGCAGTAGGGAGAAAGGAGGGCCCTCACGGCTTAGTCGTAGACTCGAGAGCGGGCGAGGAGTTGGGAGTCTGTTCCATTATCCGAGCTTTGCGGCTCGCTTCGACTTGTGTTTGGATGCGGGCGACTAGGTCGCGCCCACTTGCAGGCTTGATGATGAATTCGCTGACGCCTAATTCCACGCCGGCGATGCGGGTTTCTACATCATCCCGCGCAGTTAAGAGAATGATGGGGATGGTTCGCGCGCTCTCTATTTCCTTCAGAGCCGCGCAAACTTGTAATCCATCCATTCCCGGCATCATGATGTCGAGAACGATGACATCAATGGACGGAGAACTCTGTACGATTTCCAGACATTGGGGTCCGTTTGAGGCGACAAGGATCTTCATTCCTTGTCGGGACAGAAAACGACTAAGTAAGTCGACAAGATCCGGATCATCATCCACCACGAGCACTGCGGGCGGCGCTTTGTTGCCAGATGCCATCCTCTGCATACTGGTTTCCTCCCTACCAAAGAATTACCGTAATCTTGGTTATTGTTTGAATTTTTTAGATGCGAAGAATGTGGGGATCAAGAAAACTGCAAAGTGCATTGCGACTGTCAACAATGAGCGAACTGTGTGCAACGACCGTATCATATGGAAACTTTGAATGGTCAGTCAGAATGACAACACAGTCTTGTGTTCGTAACACTTCGGTCGACAGTTCGACCGAACGTAACAAGCGACCGCCAATTTCAACCGCAGACACGTAGGGGTCTGAATACTGTACGGAGGCTCCTTTTTCCTGCAGTTTAGTGAGCACTTCCAACGCCGGAGATTCTCGAATATCGTTCACATCCCGTTTATAGGCGACGCCAAGGGCGAGAATCCTAGAGTTCTTTAGACTCTTTTGTTGTCCGTTGAGAGCGTCGGCTACTCGATTGACTGTAAATACCGGCATTTGACTGTTGATGTACCCAGCGACTTCGATTAACCGAGGTTCCACACCGGTCATTTTTGCTTTCCAGGTCAGATAGTAAGGATCAACAGGGATACAATGGCCGCCCAGGCCTGGTCCTGGATAGAACGCCATGAAGCCAAACGGTTTCGTTTTCGCAGTTTCGATCACCTCCCACACATTAATGCCGAACGCGTCACAAATTTGCGCCATCTCGTTGGCTAGTGCGATGTTGACGCTGCGGAAGGTATTTTCTAGCAGTTTCACCATTTCCGCCGTACCTGGGGATGAGACTGGAACGATGCGGTCAATAAACTGTTGGTAGAGAAGGGTGGCAAGCTCCGTGCACGCTGGCGTAATGCCGCCAATGACCTTCGGAATATTGCGAGTCGTATACATCTTATTGCTAGGATCAACACGTTCAGGCGAATACGCCAAAAAAAAGTCTTGACCAACACGAAGCCCCGACCGTTCGAGAATCGGTAAGACGACTTCCTGAGTCGTGCCGGGATACGTTGTGCTTTCTAGAATAATGAGATGGCCAGGACGAAGATACGAACGGACAGCTTCAACTGCGGCAATGACGTAAGACAGGTCAGGGTCCTTTGTCTTGCGTAAAGGAGTAGGGACACAAATGCTGATCGTATCGAGATTTTTAAGCGCCGTGAGAGAAGGCGTCGCGCGAATCCTCCTTTCTACGACGAAATGAAGGAGTTCATTGTTAGAAACATCGAGGACGTAGGACATGCCTGCGTTGATTGCTTCGACCCGTTGTGTATCAATATCAATCCCCGTGACGTGGAAGCCCTCCTTGGCCATCTCGAGAACAAGGGGAAGCCCCACGTAGCCGAGGCCGATCACTCCAATGCGGGCGGTGCGATCAAGAATTTTCTGGTGCAAAATCTGCGCTTCGGACGATGGAGGCGAGAAGGCTTTTTCTTTATCCAGCATATCGGGGCTCCTTTTCTAAGCGCTCTCTGAAAAAGGGAGAGCGTTTGCCTGTCTGTTTCCGCGTAGGCTCCCTCATACGGAAACGCACGGCTAGGTTAATTCTGGACGATACTTGAAGATGAAAAAGAGAAACTGCTTGTAGAGGCCTTCCGTTGGAATCTTGGGAAGGGATAAGGGCGTTGAAAAAAATAGTTGCTGTCCCGCTAGTGAAGAGCGGGATAGTGAAGATCTAGCGTGTGCCAGTAGTAAGATGGATCGCTGTACGTTGCAGCTGATGAATAACGGTATGAGGAACGGATTTTTTTACACTCTGATCAGCGAGGATGTTGTACTTAATAATATGCCACAAGGCAGCAAGGCCAGCGCGCCATGTGATCTTCTGTCCCGCCGTCTAATCTCGGCCGTGATAAGAAATCGGCACTTCATAAAGACGGCAACCTTGTCGCGCCACCTTCGCTGTAATTTCCAGTTCAAACCCGAAACGATCCGATTGCAAATGAATCGTTTTGAGAACTTCTGTGCGAAAAGCCTTATAGCCGGTCTCCATGTCCGGGAGATTCAGATCACTCAACATATTGCTCAAAAGGGTAAGGAAACGGCTGGCCACGGAATGCCAGAAAAACAAAACATGATGTGGGCCCCCAGAAACCGAGAACCATATGCGGCGTCGACTTCGTCTTGGAGGATGGAAGCCAAAAGGGTTGGGTAGTCCCTCGGATTATATTCGAGGTCAATATTCTGAATAATGAATATATCCCCAGTGATATATTCGAGCCCAGTGCGCAACGCCGCCTCTTTGCCTGCATTTTGGTTGTGAAAGATTACCGTGATATCGGTACAGGATTTGAGAATCTCTCTCGTACCATCAGTGGAGCCATCATCGACTACGATGATGGCTTTCTCCAAGTCGACTGGAGCCGTTGCCACCCTCTGGAGTACAACATTGATGGCCTGTACTTCATTGAACACAGGGATAAGAACGGAAAGCTTCATAGACAAGTCCTTCCTTAACGAGGGAGACGTCTATGATCCAAATTTTTTAAGAGTAAGGCGGCTGGTTTTATGCGATTTACAAAAGGCTTCTTTTTCATTCCAGGAATGCTGTTGTTCCTCATTGGACAGTCTTCGCTTTCATTTGCGCGGCACTGTGGCGAATCACGACCTTGTCAATGTGGAGACATGATTGTCTCTGACTATACACTCTCGTCGGATCTGGGGCCATGTGAAAAACGCGGCCTGACCGTGCGGAGCGGAGTCACTCTGGATTGTGCCGAGTACGCAATTCGCGGCAGTGGGGAAAACTCCAAGGACTTTGGCGTCGCTCTGCAAACTGGGACTAGCGGCGCTACCATAAAAAATTGTCATATTTCTGGATTTTTGCGCGGCATCCGCCTGCGGCAAGCAAACAAAAATAAAATTCTTCATAATACCGTCCATCATAACGGCAATGTATCCACACGGGTTGGCTACGGCATCGATCTTGCCGGTGCTCAGGACAATATTTTTCAGGACAATTACATCCATCATAACGCTGATGAGGGTATCCATGTTGGAACTGGAAGTCATGGCAATACCTTCATTAGTAACCGTGTGGAAGACAATAGTCGGGAAAATTTCTATTTTCTTCGATCGGACCGGGCCGTGTTACAGAGGAATTCTACTCGTGGTGGAGGAGCAGATAGCATCTTTATCAAACATAGCTCGTTCCTACGGCTGGAAAATAACATCTTTCGCGATAAGCCGGTAACCTTTCGCGGCGACGCGCACGACAACGTCCTGATAGATAATGAACTTGTGGACACTGGCGTGCGTTTCCAATCATACGAAGAACGTGGGGTTAGCACACGTCCTAGCAAAAACCTTATAAGCGGAGGGAAAATCACCAACGCGGGGGAGTGCCTGGATTTTTCCAATACCTCTGACAACCTTGTCAAGAACGTTCAGCTTACCAATTGTGGCCAAAGCGTCATCGCACAGGCGAGCGGAAGTCGCGCTGAGAATTTTCTCATCGGTGTCCCTCTTCCGACTCAACAGGTCGTTCTTGATGGAGCCGCCGTCGTTCATGTCGGACGGCAAATCAGTATCTTCGTACAGGATAGCAAAGGGACTCCCGTGGCTGGGGCAAAGGTGCAAGGAGTTGACGCCCAAAAGAAAATTTTGTTTGAAGCCGAAACCGCCGCTGATGGAGTTACGCCTCCTCAAGACGTGATTGATTACTCTTTGCAAGGCTCGACAAAAGTTGAACGCACACCCATACTGTTGCAAGTTTCTTCGGGACAAAAAACGACTTCACTAGAAATGCACGTAACGAACAATTCGACAGTCACTGTTACACTCCCCGATCCTTAATTAAGGATGCTAGAGTCGATAGAAACCCTCGCACATTTGCTTTGTTCTAGTTGGCCTTCGTACACTAGAAATAGAGACGCTTAAGCAGCGTGCTGTGGCTATCGTTAGATAGCAAGACGGCAAGACTACACCAGAACAAAAGACATGGAGGAAGGTTATGCGAATTCTCGCTTTCTTGGGATTCTTCTTACTTGCGTTTTCGTCGCAACTCCTGGCTGCGAACTGCGGAGGGACAATCCCTTGCAGCTGTGGAGACACTGTTAAACAAAATTACGTAATGACGACGGATCTTGGTCCTTGCTCAGGACACGGCTTGAGCATTGCTGACGGGGTCATGCTCGACGGCAACAATCATAAAATTACCGGTGGAGGAAATGCGACAGAGAACTATGGTGTATATCTAACAGGGACAACCGGCGCGGTCGTGAAAAATGTAATCGTAACAAATTTTCGTCGCGGGATTCGTCTTTCTGATGCGCAAGAAAATCAGATTCTGCATACCGAGACTTTTCAGAACGGCAATTTCAGCGCCCATGTTGGATACGGCATCGATATGGCCAGCGGCGCGAAAGACAACCTTTTACAGGGTAATCTTATTCATGATAACGCTGACGAAGGCATCCATTTTGGCAGTGGCAGTGGCAGAAATGTCTTCATCGGCAATACGGTCTACGATAACTACATTGAGAATATTTACCTGATTGCTTCTCATGATAACACGCTCATCGGCAATATTACTCGTTTGGGACAGACCAGTGCGTACGTAAAAGACTCTCATAGTAATATCTTTCAAGACAATACCTTTCAAGACAAAATCGTCCATGTCCGAGGTGATTCACATGATAACCAGTTCATCAACAATTCACTTGTGAACACAGGATTTCATTTTCAAGTGTATACAAGCGGCACGCCTTTCCGATACCCTCATGACAATACCGTC
>JBFWZL010000434.1:0-5661 GCA_050185455.1 Binatia bacterium
CCGCACCGGCTTTGCGCCAGAGAGGTCATATTGTGTGAGGTCGGCTGTCGCAACAAACCGCTCCGCTTCGGCGTCGCTCCTAAAGATCGGGATTTTCTTCTTCATAGTGTCTGATCTCCTTTGCGTACATGTACCGTGCGCTGGTTGGGTAGAACTTCTAACGCATATTCTTTTGACAGCATTATCGCGTTGTGCCAAGATAATGCTGTGGTCTGGGATGTGCAGTATGATGAGGACTTTTTGGCTGAATTGGAAGCGGTCGAGCGGACCACAGGCTCTTCCGCGGTGCGCGAAGAAGTGGCGGCCTTGGCCTTCCTACTCCAGCAATTCGGACCGCAATTGAGGCGGCCCCATTGCGACACGTTAAAAGGGTCAAAACATGCAAATATGAAGGAACTTCGCTTCACTTTGCCAGACGGAGAATGGCGCGTCGCCTTTGCATTCGATCCTCGCCGCTCGGCCATCCTCCTCGTGGGAGGCAACAAGTCAGGGGTTCCGGAAAAACGATTCTACCGCGAATTGATTCGCATAGCAGACAAACGGTTCGATAACCATCTGAAAGAGCTGAAAACCTCAAAAGGAGACTAACGATGGCAGTGTCGCTTGATGAAGTCATGAAGAAATTTACACCTGCACAACGGGCGCGAGTGAAAGCTCGCGCCAAAGAACTGGTCGAAGAGGAATTGACGCTGCGCGACCTCCGACAGGCACAACACCTCACGCAAGAACGCATGGCTGAGATCCTGGGGGTGGAACAGGAAAACATATCCCGATTAGAACGGCGCGCGGATCTTTTGCTGTCGACTTTGTGCAGTTATGTTGCCGCAATGGGCGGCAAGCTCCGGTTGGTGGCGGAGTTTCCGAATCGGAAGCCAGTGACGGTGGCGCTTGGCGATATCCGCGGAGAGGAACCACCCAAGCCCCGGCGTCGGTCCGGGGCGCGTAGAGACAAACAGTCACCCGCGAACCGAACAGCCTTGCACCGTTGAGACGTCCAAGCATGAAGCCGGTACCCCGGATGGAACGGAGTGGAATCCGGGATTCCTGCTCCGCTCCCCGTTCCTTCCCGGATTACGCTTCGCTTCATCCAGGCTACATTACTGCTTCTTTTTCTCGACGAGAAAAATTTGAAACAGAATTGCCGAGTGTGTTGCAGCGAGTGGTAAAAAGAA
The DNA here is from genome assembly GCA_050185455.1 of Binatia bacterium. Classification (GTDB taxonomy): domain Bacteria; phylum Desulfobacterota; class Binatia; order Bin18; family Bin18; genus SYOC01. Next base: position 1,173 of record JBFWZL010000434.1, read on the forward strand.
AACCCGTGAGTCCGGAAGGTTCGAGTAGCAGGATATACGGCGGGTTGACACCGGGATATATAGTACTCGTGACTAATGAACCTTATGCGCGGAACACTGAACTTGGTATTGGCTTTTTAGGAAGTGGCGGTGTTACCAATATTCAATATAGTAGAAATAAACGCGATTTCATTCCTGATGAAAGAGTTTGGGTTCATACTATTTTCCAAACAGACCTTCCTTTTTGTCTTCATGGAATTCAAGGGAATTGGGAGATCAGTGATATTGCAGGTGTTCGCGTTTTTACCCACACAGTCCCGAGAGAAGTAGCTCAATTCACAACAGGATTCGATGAAATAGTCGCCCCCAATTTTTATCTGTGTCCAGACAATTGGGGCAAAGTCAATTACTCTATGTTGCTCTTGGTATTTTACAAATTTCTACCCATATTGCTAAATCAGTCTGATGGCGGAGATTCGGGATTTGACACACAGGATAGATTGGACGAATACAATCATGACTTAGTTTGTCAGCAGATCAATCCAATGATAGATAAGTACTGCCTGGCTACGAAAAATTATTCAAATCGTCGTGTAGCGCCGAATGATTTCCTTAGTTTTAGTACATGGCAAGACTTCAAAGGGGAAGATCATAAATACAACTTTAGACGCGTGTTTTTTCGAAGTGCAAACGCCGCGTTAGTGCCGCCCCCACCAGAAGTTTCCCCAAAAATTACTAGTGAAATGAAAAAGATTGCGAAGTATTCGCCATTTCACAAAGCTATTTTAAGTCTTCTTCTTGATGCCAATCGGGAGGCTGAACTGAAAAACTACATACTTGCCGCAATACAAGCTGCGATGGCATTAGAGGCGATATTAGAAAATTTCATTTCTAATCGGGTAGAAGTATTACGCACAAGACAAGATAAAAAACTATTAACAAAGAAGTCCGTAGATAACACCAGCCGGAGCCGAAACTTAGCAACGAATCTGAATGTTATTCTTCCTTTGATGCTTTTGCCGTGCGAGGAAATTTCTGACGAAACCATAAAAGGCTGTGATGAAATTAGAAAACAAAAAAATTATGCTGTCCATCAGAATATAAGGAAATTTTCTGAAAAAGCAGTAATGGAGAATTTAATTCACGTTTCAACATTGATCAATTGGATAGTGGATTGCAAGGATATTTCGGATACTGAGGCACTTGATACCAATCATAGTTAACAGTACTAAACACTGCACTTCACTCGATCGTCTTCGTCGGCAGGTGAGCTGTAACGTTAACCTTCCTGCAACACAATGCCTCATAGTGTTGCAAAAAAGCTGGATTGTCTCACATGAGCCAAACCGACAAATGTTCCATGGTGGGTCTATTAGTATGGAGTGCGGGAGCCGTGCTCCCGCTTTGACTGGCGAAGCCGTGCTTCGTCCTTGCTCTACCCTAAAGAGGATTTGGGGCACAAAAAGCGCCAGCATGACTGGCGCACTCCAAATCAGTTCCGCTTCGTGCTCATATGACGACGGTTTTGGTCACTCGCCGCCGATCGCCGCTAGCCCGGCCTTGGCACACTCGATGTCTTGTTCTTCCGTTCCACCGCTGGCCCCTACCCCACCAAGCAGCTCGCCTTTGATCAGTAAAGGCAATCCACCACCAGCCAGTAACAAAGGTCGCCCGGCGATCTGGGCAATGCTACTGAACAAGAGCGAGCGACTCTGCGCTAGTTCCGCGACTTCCATCGATGAACGACGAAACGTGGCGGCGGTAAACGCTTTACTCTGCGCCACTCCCGCCGTCATCCAGCGTGCGCTATCCATGCGCGCAAGCGCGACCGGATTGCCGGCGGTATCGACTACGGCCAGACTCATCCCCCATCCTTGTTGTTGTGCTTTGGCTTTCGCCGCGGCAATGAATCGCTCCGCCAATTCTAGTGTTAGCGCCATACGTTGTTCCTCCTTATTATTATTACTGAATTATTATTACTGAACGGCCAATGTACTCTTGTTATCAATCACTTCCAGTAGCTCCACCACATTTCCATCAGGATCTCGGCCATAGGTCGCGCGCAGGCCATTGCCAGCCATTTGCGGCGGACAGTGAAACGTCATTCCGGCCGCCTTGAGCCGCGCATATTCCGCATCAATATCCGTCACCTGCAGACACAGATGAGTAATGCCGTGATCGCATACCGGTCGGTTAACCTCACTCGGCTTAGGGTCAGGCGTTTTATACTGAAACAACTCAACGCAAGCGTTGCCCGCCCGCAACATCACCACCTGTGCTGACGAGTCTTTGAGCCCCACAATCTTGTCTACCACCTCAGTCCCGGCTTCCCAAGAAGAAGAAAACACTTCGGTAAACCCAAGAAGATCTCGATAGAATCGCAGGGCGCGCTCCATATTGCCCGTGGAAATCGCCGTGTGATGAATGCCTTGAATCATACGTCCTCCTTTTTCACACTCCACATTTGTCTTCTTCTCTCAAACGCGACAAAATGCAAGGGACACACGGTAGCGGTTGTACCCCACATGGGAGGAAGAAGTAAAGAGAAGCCAAGGAGGGAAGGAAGCGTGAAAAGCGGCGCCCCAGGGCTTGTGCCTAGGAAGCTGGTTCGTTAGGAGAAAAACGCAGCGGCCGCGAAGCAGCATTTTTGCAACGCCATAACTGAAGGAGGATTGTGATGAAACTGTACGATTTCCCCCAATCGCCGAATTGCCGCAAAGTACGCATGTATCTGGCTGAGAAGCACCTGACCGTGGCGCTGCAGCCGGTCAACCTCCTGGCTGGGGAACAACGCGCGCCCGAGTTCTTGCAGCGCAATCCTTTTGGCGCCGTGCCCATCTTAGAGCTGCACGACGGCGCCGTCATTCCTGAGTCTCTAGCGATTATCGAATATTTTGAAGAATTGCATCCCGAACCTGCGCTCTTGGGGAAGGGCCCATTCGCGCGAGCGCTCGTACGCGCCTGGGAGCGCCGCTGTGAATTGGGCGTATTTTTGCAAGCCACGCGTCGCTTCTTCCATTCCAGCCCGTTCTTTGCGTCACGGGTGCGGCAGAATCCGCAGGTAGTCGAAGAAGCGGAACAAGTTCTGCGAGAGCGACTAAAATTGCTGAATGAGCAGCTTAAGGAGCACGAATGGGTTGCGGGGTCGTTCTCGCTCGCCGACATTACACTGTTTGCAGGCATCGAATTTGCGACGGCTTCTCAGTTCACCCTTGATCCAGCGTGGACGCATCTCCAGCGCTGGCATGTCGCAATGCAACAGCGCCCCAGCGCCACCGTCTGAATATTAAGTCTACATCGAGGCATACGATTGGAGACACGTTCATGCCCATCAACATTCTGGGAATGATTGGCGTCGCGCCCCCGGCCAGCAGTACAACCGTGCATGTCATTGGCGGCGGGATAGACCGTAACTACCTGTGTCATTTCGCACAGGTCCATGAAAAAGCGGGATTCGACGCCGTATTGGTCGGCTACACCTCTTCATCTGCCGAAGGCTTTCAAGTAGCGCAGTACGCAGCAGCCCACACGGACCAGCTCAAGTTTCTCGTCGCCCATCGTCCTGGTTTTGTCTCGCCCACGTTAGCGGCGCGGACAGCGGCCACATTCGACACTCTCACTGGAGGTCGGCTGTGGCTGCACATCATCTCGGGCGGCGCGGATGGAGAGCAACGTCGAGATGGTGACTGGCTGGGACATGATGAACGCTACGAGCGCACGGATGAATACCTGACCATCCTGCGTCGAGTCTGGACGTCCGAGAAACCCTTTGACTTCGAAGGGCGCTTCTATCACGTCCGCAAAGCGTTCTCCGAAGTGCGCGCCGTGCAACAACCGCACGTCCCACTCTACTTTGGCGGAGCCTCAGAGGCTGCGGTGCGGGTCGGCGCGAAACATTGTGACGTTTATGCGCTTTTCGGCGAGCCCCGCGCGGCGGTCCACAGGATGATCGAGTGGATTCGCGCGGAAGCTGCACAACATGACCGTAAGCCACGCTTCAACGTCTCCTTCCGACCGATCATCGCCCCCACTGAGGGTGCGGCCTGGGACAAAGCGCGTCGCATCCGAGCGCATCTGGAAAGCGCGCCGCAGCATCTGCCGGTCGCGATGGAAGCCGAGTTTAGTCGTCGGCTCCTACAGTTGGCCGAGGAAGGAGAAGTCTACGACGAGCGGTTATGGACCGGACTGGTCAAAATCTCCGGGGCAAATGGCAATACCACAGCGCTGGTGGGAACCCCCGAGCAGGTCGCGCAAACGATTGTCGCGTACTACGACTTGGGAGTACGTGGAGTGCTAATTCGTGGATTTGACCCGGTAGCTGATGCCGCAGAGTTCGGCAAGGAATTGATTCCCTGCATTCGCGCACTCGTTGCCGAGCGGGACAAGTGCATATTCCAGAGCTAATCGAGCAGCGATTCCAGAGGAAGTCGAGCACTCATTCCAAGCCACGTCGAGCAGTGATTTCAGAGGAAGTCGAGCACGGAGTCCAGGGAGCGCTGAGCAGCGCAAC
>JBFWZL010000435.1:0-5657 GCA_050185455.1 Binatia bacterium
TGTCGAGCGTTATTACAAGGAACACGGCAAGGAATATGCGGAGGCCGAACAAGTGCGTGTCCGGCATATTTTTTTGCCGCTTTCCGCCCAGGGATCAGTTGAGAGCGATAGGGAAGTAGAGGCGCAAGCGCAGGACATCAGAAAACGTGCGTTGGCGGGAGAAGACTTCGGCAAACTGGCGGACGAATACTCGCGGGGGCCAGGAGCCGGCCAGGGCGGTGATATTGGTTATTTCAAAAAAGGGCAAATGGCCAAGGAAATCGAAGATGTCGCGTTTTCTTTGAAACCAGGTGAAATCAGTCAACCGTTCCGCTCCGGGATAGGCGTTCATCTTATTAAGGTTGAAGAGCATACACAGCCTGGACAACAAGAACTCAGTAAAGAGGCGGCAGAAGAAATCAAGCGTCAACTCTACAACGAAGCGCTCAAGCAGCGCTACGAACGCTGGTTCCAGGAAGACCTGCGTTTTCGCCATAATATCGAAAACCTCTTGACTGCATCTTCCGGAGGATCAACGAACCGATTCCTCAAAAAGACAAGCGACGCGAACCGAGCGGCCTCGGCGGAAACCCAAGCAGAAGAGAAAAAGGGATTCCTCCGCAGCCTCTGGCCGTTCTGACGACGTGCAACGTAAGGCGTGAAACGTCCTTCCTTGCGCTTGCCTTCAGGCATCACGTGTCATGTCTTAGTTTTTCATCACAACCGAGTTTATGCTTCCCCTTATTGGCATTTCCATGGGCGATCCGGCTGGCATTGGTCCGGAGATCGTGCTCAAGGTGGTTCTACGGAAACCGTCCTCTTGCTCATTGATTGTCTTGGGAGACGCGTCCACCCTCCAAGAAACCGCTCAACGTTGTCATTTGCCTTTAACTATCGTTTCCTGGCGCCTTGGCGATGTGTATCCCACCGCTGCTGACGTGCTTCCCGTCATCGAGCTTTCTCAACTAGCGGCTTCCGAACGGCGGCCCGGGCAACCCACTTCAGCTGGAGGCGAAGCTTCATACCGCTACGTCGAAACGGGGATTCGTCTTGCCTTAGAAGGACGCATCCAGGGACTTGTGACCGCGCCGATCAGTAAAGCGATGTGGCATGCCGCTGGCCGCATGTATCCGGGGCATACCGAATTACTCGCCGCCCTCACGCAAACACCTGAGGTGCGGATGATGCTTGTTGGGAAGCAACTCCGCGTCATCTTAGTGACCACCCACTTGGCGTTGGCGCAAGTGCCGTCCGTATTGTCGAGCGAAAAGATCTTCGGCACAATTTCGATGGCAGCGGCGCATCTCACTCGTTTTCATGGGACCGAGCGTCCACGGCTTGCCGTGGCTGGACTGAATCCGCACGCTGGCGAAAACGGAGCGTTTGGCGATGAAGAAGAAAGGATTGTGACGCCTGCCATATTGCGAGCGCGAACCGCAGGGCTGGACGCTCGTGGACCGTTTCCCGCTGATTCCGTCTTCGTGCGCGCCGTGCGTGGCGAGTTCGACGGGGTGGTTTGTTTATATCATGATCAAGGGCTGATTCCGTTCAAGCTCTTGTCTTGGGAGGATGGCGTCAACGTGACTATTGGGCTCCCTATCGTGCGCACTTCGCCGGATCACGGCACGGCATTCGATATTGCGGGCAAGGGCGTTGCCGATCCGCGCAGTTTAGAGGCGGCTCTCGCGTTAGCCGTCGAGATGGTTCAAAAGCAGGGCTCTGTGGTAGGATAAAAAAGCCTTTTTCTTTGGATGTGGATAGATTGCAAGGAACGATGATGGCGAATGCCGCGATAGTAGAAAAAATCTGCGCCCTGCTCGTGCAGCATTACGCCGATTTAGGACAAGGGGCTGCCGAACGACTGCGTCAATGGCTTTCCGGCGTAATTCCTCATGCTTACCCGGAGATCCTCGAACGGCATCTCGATGAGCAGCATCTCGCTTTACTGTTTGACGCTTTTTGGCAGGTGCTGCCGTTTGGGACGGGCGGGCGACGGGGAAAAGTGGGCTATGGAGCAAACCGCCTCAATCCCACGACGGTCGCCATGACCGTGCAGGGGCATTGTCATTATCTGAAGGCGGCTTTTCCCCAGCGCGCCGATCTTGCCGTTGTTATCGCCAACGATGTGCGTGTCTTTACCGATGTGGCGGGTGTATATCAGTTTCTCGGAGACGCTCATCCGCTGCTTGGCGTCTCTTCCCGCTCTCTCGGTCAGCTCGCCTGTGAAATCTACGCGGGGAATGGCATTACCGTCTATTTTGCGGAGCCTGGGAATGATGCCGCTGTGCTCACCACACCAGAATTATCTTATGTGATCGGTGAACTAGGAGCGGTTGGCGGCATTAATCTTTCCGCCTCTCACAATCCGCCCGATGACAACGGCATTAAGGTCTATGACCAGTACGGCAGTCAGCCAGTCGCTCCGGATGATCAGAAACTTGTTGACGCCATGAATCAGGCGACGGAGATTCGCGCCGTGCCATTCGCCCAAGCCCTTGCAAAGGGATTGATTCGCGAGATTTCTCGTCAACTCCACGAGCACTACATTGAGAGCTATGTTAGGCTTTACGACAATATCTATCGTCCTCGGCAAGACGCACCCCTTGTCTATACGCCCCTCTGTGGCTGTGGACAGACCAACGCAGGCGATGTGCTCCAACGGTTGGAATTTCCTCTGGTTATGCCGCCCGATCAGGGTCCGGATGGGACTTTCTCCGTCATTCCGTTTCGGACTCCGAATCCGGAAGTGCCGGAGGCAACAGGTCCAGCGAGAGCCCTAGCCGATACGACGGGAGCCGGGATCGTGCTCTCCAGCGATCCTGACGCAGACCGGGTTGGCGTGGAAATTAAACTGCCCGACGGTTCGTGGTATCATTTCGACGGCAATCAAATTGCCGCCATACTGTGCTACTTCCTCATGCTTGATTCTCAAGGTCCTCGACGGAAGGGTCTCGTGATCGAAACCCTGGTGACAACCAAGATTCTTGGAAAGATAGTGGAAAAGGCCGGAGAGTCGTGGATCGTTGATGATCTGCTGGTTGGGTTCAAATACGTTGCCGATGTGTTGAAAAGACTGGAACGCGGTGAAGAGTACAATGGAGTACACTGTTCGCCACAACAACTTGTGTTGGCGGCGGAGGAAAGTCACGGAGTCATGCTTCTTCCGTCAATTAGGGACAAAGACGCCACTCCTGCATGTATGTACCTGGCGGCGCTGTACCAGCGGTTGCAGAAAGAAGGGCGTACGCTTCTCGACTATTACGTCCAAATCCTCGAAGAACTCGGCGGCTATGCTGATGTCAACCGCTCCATCATGATGGCGGGAGCAGAAGGGTCATTGAAGAAAGATCGCATCATGGAGTTCCTGAGACGCACGCCTCCTCAGACCTTGGGCGGACGTCCTGTTCATAAAGTGGTGGACTACTGGGACCAACAGGCGTTCGGACCATTTAAGAGTAAAACTGATGAACTCCCGCGGAATGTCGTGCAGATTTTTACTGATAGTTTCGTCATTACTGTGCGCCCATCGGGCACGGAGCCGAAGCTGAAGTTCTACTGTCAACTCTACGGAGAGCCCTCGAAAACCAAGGGCGTGGCGTTGTTACAAGAAGCAAGAACGAAGACGGATGCAATCGCTCTCCAGGTCTATAATGAGTTGCTTAGCGCTCTTAATCTTTCGTTGAGTGAAGCTACATTGCTCCTCCCCGACATCATCGATCTTGACCGCAAGCAGGACTTTGATCAGCAAACCGTAGGACGACTCCGCGAGGTTTTGCGGCAAGGAACCTTCACTTCGCTAGCAGAGTTGCTGCCGTGGTTGCGTACGGAAGTGGTAAAAATGATTCCTGGGGCGGACCCACTCCCAGCGTTGAAGGCGGCGTTGGCGTGTCTCTGCGGTCAGTGGAGAGCTGAGTTTTCTTCTCTTCCCATATTTTCCGAACTGGAAAATTGGGCGAGACGATAGCAGGTTGCCGTTTTAGGAACAGAGTTACCCATGCGACGCACGGTTACTGTCATTGGTGGAGGCACGGGGTCCTTCAGCCTCCTGACCGGACTTAGGACATATGAAGATTTATGGATCCAGTGTGTCGTGACCATGATGGACTCCGGAGGCGACTCCGGCCGTTTGCGAGATGAATTTGGCGTGTTGCCTCCAGGGGATGTCCGGCGCTGCTTGGTGGCGCTCTCCGAAGAAACCCAATTGTTGCGCGATCTGTTCTCGTTTCGTTTCGCTGAGCCTCCGCTAGAGGGTCGCAGCTTTGGCAATTTGTTTTTTCTGGCGCTGACAAAATTGTTAAACTCGGAACGGGAAGCGATCGAGGCTATCAGCCGCATTCTTAAGATTCGCGGCCGAGTGATCGCGGTGACCTGGGATAATGCGCACCTCTATGCCGAACTGTGCGATGGAACCGTGGTGATTGGCGAAGGCAATATCGATGTGCCAAAGCATGATCCGTCCATTCCCATTAACCAAGTGTATTTACGGCCTGAAGCGCGGGCGAACCCTGAAGCCGTGGAAGCGATTGCGGAAAGCGATTTCATCGTGCTCGCTCCAGGAAATTTGTTTACTTCTACTGTTCCTAATCTTCTAGTTGCAGGCATTCCGGAAGCCTTGCGGCATGCTAAAGCCCCACTTATCTACGTCATGAATTTGATGACGCGTCATGGTGAGACCGATGGATACACCGCCTCGCAACATATCGAACAAATTATCCGCTATGGAGGGCGGACACCCGACGCAGTGCTGCTCCATGAAGGGCCAATTCCGTTCGGAGAGCTGGTCTCGAAATACGAGGCGGAAAAGTCCTATCCGGTCAATATTGATGTTGACAACCTCTACGATATGGGAGTGAAGATAGTAAAGTGCCGGAACGTGGTGCCAGAGGCTGCTTTCGTGCGTGTCCGCCATGACCCTGTCCGAACAGCGAGAGCGTTGATTGAACTCTTCGGAAAGCTTGGTTCGGTGAGATAAAGAAAGGAATTGCTTGCTTATCTCTGAAAACCAAAGTGGCATGGCAATGCTCAGTAGTCAGGTCAAAGAGGTTATGCAAGTTGCCGGCCGCATAGCCGTGAATCTCTATGGCAGGGAACGTGGGGAGTTGAAAGCTGATGGGACGTGGGTCACTCGAGCGGACGGAGTTCTAGAAGATTTTTTGCGGGGAGAACTCGTTGCGCTCTGTGGAAAAGAAATTAGCATATTTGGAGAAGAAAGTGGGTGGACCGGGAACGACGACGCCTCAATCGTTGCTATTATTGACCCCATCGATGGAACGGACTTGTTCCGCAAGCAAATTCCGGTCTGGGGAATTTCGCTTGCCCTCTTCCGGAGAAATAAACGAGACGAGTCCTGGACTCCCTGGCTCGGCCTGTTCAGCCTGCCGGCGGCGAATCAGCTTTTTGTCGGCGAATACGATCAAGGCGCGCAGTGGAATGACCAACCGCTGACGACGTCAGTTTCTACGATTCCGATTCCTCAGACGGCCTGCCTTGGCGTTTCTTCCGATGCGCATCAGTGGGACCTGCGCGGCTACCCCGGCAAGGTGCGCGCTTTTGGGGTTTCCGGGTATCAGGTGGCGCTAGTGGCCACGGATGCGCTCCAGGCTGCGTTGCTCACTCGGTTTCATTTTTATGATATTGCTGGAGCGGCGATTGTTCTGTGGACAGCCGGGGGAGAACTG
>JBFWZL010000436.1:0-5646 GCA_050185455.1 Binatia bacterium
CGTCAAGAGTCGTCGCGCGAATTGCCGTTTCCGCCGAGACGAAAGCCGTCATCATGATGACGGGAAGATCGGGGCGCCGTTGCTTGAGCTCTTGTAAGGCGTCGAGTCCTCCCACTCCCGGCATACGCACATCCATCAGGACGAGCCGTAGCGAGTCATCGTCAATTTGACGAAGGGCCTCGTCGCCGGAAAAAGCGGAAAGGATTTCATATTCATTTCCTAGAACGCGACGGAAGGAATAATGGACATTGTGTTCGTCATCAACGATGAGAATTTTGTCCATAGTTTTATGAAGCGTCTTTAGTTGTTCCCGATTTTCTTGCAGGAAGCCGCACCAGGTTTGCGGCGCGGTCGAGGGGAGAGGAAACGAAGCTTGGAGAAGACCGGAACCTCTACAAGCTTCGTACTTCATGTTGGTATCTCTGCTAGCCAAGTTTCCCGGGTTTCGCAAAAACACCGAGGACGGAAGGCTCTTGCATGCTCTTCATGAGGTGGGATTCGGTGGCGATGGAGCTGCCTGCTCCCAGGGAGTAAGCGTTCTCGCTATGCTGAGAAATATCCAGTCCGTCAAACTCGTTTTCTTCAGGTACGCGGAGCGATCCGAAGACTGCTTGGAGCGCCATGAGAATGATGAAGGTCATTACTGGAGCAAACACCGTCACGAAGGCAATGCTTTTGAGTTGAATCATGACTTGTTGAGCATTGCTTTCCACGCCCGAGCCAAGAGTGACGGCAAAGAGCCCGGCCGCGAGCGAACCCCAGGCTCCACCGAGTCCGTGGACTCCAAAAACATCCAACGAATCATCATACCCACAGGACGGCTTGAGGAAGGTACAGGCGCCATAGGAGATGATGGCTACGCCAATGCCAACCGCGATTGCGCCCATGGGACCGACGTTGCCGCACGCGGGAGTGATTGCCACCAGGCCGGCGACCGCCGCCGTGGCGCCGCCTAAAGCGGTCGGTTTGCCTCGATGAATCCATTCGATCAACGCCCAGGCCACCACCGCCGCCGATGTCGCCGTGCTCGTATTCAAGAAAGCGAGTGCGGCAAGAGGGCTGGCGCTGAGCGCGCTACCGGCATTGAAGCCGAACCATCCTGTCCACAGCAGGCCTGCTCCCACGAGACACAAAGGCAGATTGTGAGGAGGCATTGGATCTTTTCCAAACCCCTGGCGCTTACCGAGTAGAAGCGCCGCGACGAGGGCGGAGAAGCCGCTCGACATGTGTACGACGAGACCGCCGGCGAAATCGATCGCACCCGATTTGAGAATCCATCCCTCGCCGCCCCAGACCATGTGAGCCAACGGACAATAGACAAGTAAGAGCCAGAGCGAAATAAAGACCACCCAGGCGCTAAACTTCATGCGCTCGGCGATGGCGCCGAGAATCAAGGCTGGCGTGATGATAGCGAACATCGCTTGGAACATGATGAAGATATACTCGGGAATGTTGCGCGGAGGCGTGGCGAAGTTGGCGGTAACTGAATCGAGCGTCACCCCGGCAAGGCCCACTTTAGAGAGATCGCCAATAAAGGCTCCGCCGGTGCCAAAGGCGAGACTGTAGCCGACAAGAATCCATAACACCCCGACGACGCCGGCTGAGAGGAAGCATTGCATGAGTACATTCAGAACATTTTTAGCGCGCACCAGGCCACCATAAAAGAGCGCTAAACCTGGAAGAGTCATCATTAAAACTAGTGCGGAGGCCGTGAGCAACCAAGCGGTGTCCCCCGAGTCTACGACCGGCGCTGCTGTTGCGGTTCCCTCTTCCGCCCAGAGAGCCGTGCTGTAGAGCACCGTTAGTAGCCAAGCCCCTGTCTGGATAGTACGGCGGCTGAATATAACTCGTCGGAACATAGAAAACATGAAATACCTCCTTACTTCCTCGCTGCTGCCAGCGCAATTGTTAACTAGACACGGTTCCTCGTGTCGTGGGGTACAATTGCAAGGTATACGCCAATTTTCGTGTGTGATTAAAAGCTGAAATCCTTGATCCATTGCACCCTAACCTCGCAAGAACGGAAGCGTAGCTCGCCGGAGTGGCGCGGCGAACTCTACGAAGGAAAATGTATAGTAAAATTCTGCTTCTTTCGTTTATAACCCATGAAGTAACGACGCCTCTTAGAGGAGAAGGGATACTCTTGTCTGTATTTCCGGAGAGAGAAGAAGAGGGGAAGAGTCGAGAGGGGATGTAGCTGGAATGCTTAGGAAATGGGCGCCGCGTGCTTAAGCCGCAAGCATGCCGCTTATAACGGTAAACGGACAATCACTGTGGTTCCGGAGCTTGGTTGAGAGGTGATCCGAAGGCGTCCATTGTGACCTTCCATAATACGTTGAGAAATTGAGAGACCTAACCCCGTGCCTCCTTGCTTCGTGGTGAAAAAAGGTTGGAATAAGTTTACCCGCACCTCTGGAGGGATGCCCGGGCCTTCATCGCTAATGGCAGTGAGTATGCTGCCGCCGCTCACATGAATCCGTACGGTGATCCGTCCTCCGTTCGGCATGGCCTGCATGGCGTTGAGGAGCAGGTTGAGAAAAACCTGTTTAATCTGTGCGCCATCGATCCAGACCAGAGGGGGGTGCTTGTCCCATTCTTTACAAATCATAACCTGCCGGGACCGCGCTTCTGGTCCAATCAACAGGAGTGTTTCTTCCATGATCTCGTCGATGCGTTCGCGTTGGAAATGGGGAGGGCGTGGGCGGGCGAATTCCAGAAACTGTTCAATGAGTAGCGACATGCGCTGCAGTTCGCCTTGTACGATCTGCAGGTCCGCACTGATGGGTTCGCCCGCAGGCAGTTCTTGATTCATGGCGTAGATCAGCATGCTGACGGTGTTGAGCGGGTTCCGCAGTTCGTGCGCCAGGCCGGCGGACAGTTTGCCAAGCGCGGCCAGTTTTTCTGACTGCAGTAAACGTTCGCGGGCTTCCATTTCGTCCTGGTGGAGATTGGCGTTCTCTATAGCGATGGCGGATTGATTGGCCAGCAGCGTTAATAAACGTATGTCGCTTTCATCAAAACAGCGCGGCTCCCCTGTGTACACGTTGAGGACGCCGATAATGTCCGCTTTTGTCCGGAGCGGCACGGACAGCAGAGAACACAGTCCTTCTTGGCGAGCGAGTTCTGAGACGGGATACTGGACCTGGGCGCGGACATCGAGAATGGAGAGGGGGAGACCGCTGCGAATAACTTCTCCGGTCAAACTTGTGCCAACTCCTCGGTCCGGCTGTGCGAGATAGGCGGCGCTAGCGCCATACGTTGCCGCCGGGCGTAGCGTGTCCCCTTCTTTATCGATGAGCAGCAGCGAGGCTACGCGCGCCTCCATCAGACGACAGGCGTGAGCCACGACGCGCTGAAGAACTTCTTCTAATTGTAGAGTCGAAGAAATCTCCGTGCTGATAGAGAACAAGGCTTCCAGACGTTCCTGCAGAGCATTCATCCTGATGGCCCTGAACAGTAGGTGAAGATGTTTTCTGGAGGATTTATTTATATGAAGGGGCGCAGGGAATGCGCCCCTTTCCCTGGCTCACACTTTTTCTGGTTGCATCTTCATCGTATGGATAGAAGACATGGCGCGGTGTCCGCCTTCTGAAGAACCTACGCCATGGATGCCGGAGACGGAAACCGGCTGAAAATCTGGATAAGCGATATTACCATGCTCGCCAAGATCGAGGCCTTCCCATTCCTCCTCGGGGGTTACTCTGATACCCATGACAACCTTGATAATGGCCCACGCAATCAAGCCAATGCCCAAAGTGTAAACGCCTGCGGCAACTACGCCGACGAGCTGGATCCAGAGTTGGGTGAAACCACCGCCAAAGAACAAGCCATTCTGCGGTCCGGAAACTGGCGCAGCAACAGAATCGGCAAATAAACCGATGGCGAGGGTGCCCCAGACGCCATTCACTAAGTGAACCGAGAGCGCCCCTACCGGATCGTCAATTTGAATTCTGTCAAAAAACAGGACGGAGAAAACGACTAAAACACCTGCGATAAGACCGATAAGCAGTGAACTCTCAACGCTCACAAAAGCACACGGCGCTGTGATGGCTACGAGACCTGCAAGACAACCGTTGAGAATCATGGAGAGGTCAGGCTTACCGAGAAGGAGAATCGCCGTGACCAAGGCGCTCAAAGAAGCCGCTGCCGCAGCAGTGTTTGTCGTAACCGCAATGTGCCCAATCGCTCGTGCGTCAGCCGCCATGGTGCTGCCCGGGTTAAACCCGAACCAGCCTAGCCAAAGAACGAATACCCCGATCGTGGCGGCGGTCATGTTGTGACCGGGAATAGGATTCACCCTGCCGTCTTTATATTTGCCAAGACGTGGACCTAACAACAGAACTCCAGCTAAGGCCGCCCAGCCTCCGACCGAGTGCACGACGGTCGAGCCGGCGAAATCAAAGAAGCCGTACGAAGCCAGCCAGCCTCCGCCCCAGATCCAATGACCGGTGACTGGGTACATAAGCCCAACAATGACAAAACAAAAAACGGTGAATGAGAGGAATTTGATGCGTTCTGCTACCGCACCGGAAACGATTGTGGCGGCTGTGCCGGCAAACACAAGCTGGAAGAAAAATTTGGTCCATAACGGAATCGTCGCCCAGCTGATCGCACTATAGGCTCCGCTATAAGCGTCCCCGCTGGCCGGGCTGTTGTCAGCGCCGTGCAAGAAAAAGAGCCCTGTCGTACCAAGGAACCCATTGCCGTCGCCAAACATCAAGCCCCAACCGAGGATGAGGAACGCCAGTGAGGAAACGCCGAAGACAACGAAATTCTTTGCGAGAATGTTCACGCAGTTTTTGGCGCGACAGAGTCCGCTTTCCACCATGCCGAAGCCGAGATTCATAAAAAACACCAACATGGCGGCGATCAGCGTCCAGACGGTGTCAATCATCACTTTCGGTGAGGCCAGTAATTCTTTGATCTGTTCTTCTGTTGGTTTTGTCGCTTCCTCACCCCATCCTGACGCAGCGAACAAGAGCAGAACAAACAATAGAAAAAAGCCACCGGTAATCCAGCGTGACCTGAGAGTAATAGTAGGCATGTCCTCTCCTTCCTCAGTTAAAGGTAAATGTTCTTGACGTCGTTGCTCAAATCGCATCCATGCCTCGTTCGCCTGTACGTATTCGCACGGCGTCGTCGACTGGAAAGATAAAAATTTTGCCATCTCCTATACGTCCAGTGCGGGCGGTGGAGAGGATAATGTCCGTGACCTTGGCTACTTTCCCCTCCTCGACGAGGATCTCGATTTTGACCTTGGGAAGAAAATCGACAACATACTCAGCTCCGCGGTAGAGTTCAGTGTGACCTCGTTGTCTGCCGAACCCCTTCACTTCGGAGATAGTCATGCCTTGGAGGCCTTCTTTCGAAAGGGCTTCTTTCACTTCATCAAGTTTGAAGGGTTTAATGATAGCTTCGACCTTTTTCATAATGCCCTCCTCATGAGTGGGTCTGCTCTCTTTGTGCAACTGGCGTACCAGTCTATTTTTGAAAAAATGCCGCAAAACTTCGGGTTTGCTGGGATGTGGTTGTCGTGCTTGCTTAGAAGAGCAGCAGAAAATATTCACTATTGCTCAAACTCTGGACAGTAGAAACAAAATTCATTGGGAGGATGGCAGACCTCGCACGCTGCTATTCGTTCGTTTC
>JBFWZL010000437.1:0-5643 GCA_050185455.1 Binatia bacterium
CGGATATGAAGTCTGTGCGGCTTTTTGGGGAGCGATTCATCTGGGCGCCGTACCAGCGATCTTTCCGTACTTGACCTCTGATCCTCTCCCCGGAGTGTATCAAAATCCTCTGGCGGCGTTGTCGGAATTTGCTGAAGCCAAAGCCGTCCTTACTCTGTTAGAGTTCGTTTCTACCTTGCGTCAGTGGGTGACCGGGACAGGTGCTCTGGTAATTACGAAGGGACCGAGTAGGACCAATGAACGCAATGGCTTTATCCCTACGTCCCGACATAGCGAAGACCTTGCCTGTGTGCAGCTCACTACCGGGTCTACAGGCGCTTCTAAAGGCGCAATGATTTCACATCGCGCTCTTCTCAACCGCATGGCTTCTCTTGCGGCTACGTTCGGCATTCACCCTGACGATGTGCTGGTGTACTGGTGGCCGCTTTACCAAACTGCCGGACTGCAGAATGTCGTGATTTCCCCTGTGGTGCTCGATTGTCTGGTGGTAAGCATGTCACCGCGACAATGGACGCATCATACTTACTTGTTTCTGCAAGCCATCCATCGTTTTCGGGGAACCTGTAGTATACTGCCAAACTCTGGCCTGATGCATTGTGTGCGCAATGTCCGTGACCTGGATCTGCGAGATGTTGACCTCAGCAGCTGGCGCACTTTGGGTATTGGTGGAGAGACAATCCAACATGAGAGTCTCCAGGCGTTTTTAGGGCGATTCACTTCTTATCATTTTTCGGCGACGGCGCTGAAGCCTTACTATGTGGGGACGGAGTGTGGACAGATTTCAGTCACGAGAACGGCTAAGACCTGCCAGGTCGATTGGGTGTCACGAGTTGCTCTTGATGCCGACAAAGAAGCCGTTCCTCAGTCTTCGGATGCTGAGCGAACAAAACCGATTGTGAGCTGCGGCGTCCCCGCTCCTGGCGTTGAAATCGTCATTGTGGACGAAGAGGGGAGACGACTTCCGGATCGTCGCGTTGGTGAAATTATCGTTCGTAGTCCGATGCTGTTTAGCGGCTATTATCACCGTCCTGACTTGACGGATCGCGTCCTACGTGAAGGTTGGGTGCATACCGGCGACCTGGGCTACTTGGCTGAAGGGCAACTCTATCTTTGTGATCGTAAGAAAGATGTGATCATCATCGGAGGACGGAATGTGTACGCTCTAGATCTTGAGGCGACGGCTGAAAAGATGCTTGGCAAGACCTGCAACGGTGTAGTCGCCTTTGGCGTGCCGGATGACGCTTTGGGGACTGAACGTCCTGTACTTGTTGTTGAGGTAACAAAGACATTAAAAGATGTCGATCGGTCTGACCTGGATGCTCAACTTCGTCGTCAAATCTTCCAAGAACATGCCGTGGCGCTTGCTGATGTTCGCTTTGTTGCGTCTGGATGGATTGTCCGCGCTTCGAAAATCTCTCGCACTACCAACCGTCGAAAATATGCTGAGTGCGGATTTCGTCCGCCAACTAGCCAATTTCAGCCTGACTTGCGACAAGAAACCGCGACGACGGGTACCCCTATTTCTTCTGCTAATCTTGAGCAACTGGTGAGGAGACTTTTCGAGAGCGCTTTGGGTCTACATGCTATCGGGCTGGAGGAGAGTTTCTTTGAGCTGGGCGGCGACTCTTTGGTATTTGTCAACTTGATCGTGGCGCTGGAAAATCATCTAGGGCGCGTCCTACCGGTGGAAGAACTCGCGGAGAATCCGACGATTGCGGCAATGACAGACGTGTTGAGTCGTGAGACGATAACTCCTCGGCCTTCAGTGAAGGTACTCAACTATGGGATTGATCCGCTACCGGTGATGAAACAAGTTCTGGTGGATTCGACGTTTTCCTGGACAGCAAAAGGACGCCGACTCCGCGAGCTTTCTCGTATTCGTTTGACGACTACCGGGCCGCGTCTCTTCGGATACACGCTGCCCTATTTCATTGGAGTCAAAATTCTTGAAATCGTGTGTCGCTATCCCGAAGTAATGCGGCTGATGTTTCGCAAGCGATCGCATGTATTGCGTCGTGTGCTTGCTGAACTAAGAAATCCGATCAGTGAGGTTGAAGCGCTGCGACAACATTTGCGAACATTCCTCTGGATGTCTTGGCGCTTAGTAGCGCTAGCCCAATGTTCGCCGACGGAGTTCGAGACCTGGGTCACGATGACAGGCGTGGAGAAATTACAGAGGACGCGAGAGAAAGGACAGGGGGCTGTCATCCCGCTGAGCAATATCGGTATTCGCGGCTTTTCGGCCCTTGTGTTGCGACACCTGGGCCTGACCGATTTTATGATTGTCGGAACGGAGGATTTGTACGCTGGGGTCCTTGACCTTCTTGGGCTAAGCGCTCTGAAAGAGCGCCATCATTTTTCTCTCACCAACCGTGATCGTCGCCGAGCGAGTCAATTACTCACTGCCCAGCGACTCTTGCAACAGGGAGGCATCGTTTTCATCGCGGGAGACGGTCAGCTTGGAAAGCTACCGTTTCTTCTTCCCCTTTGTAATCGACTTCGACACTTTGGCTTTGGTTTTGCCGAACTTGCCCTCCGCACTGGAGTTTCCGTCTTCCCCATGTTTTCTACCGTGCGTCCAGGGGGACAGGTGCACGTGGAGTTTCATGGCCCTTTGGAAGTCTCCGGCTCAACCCATCAGGAAACTGTCGCTTGCCTTGTGCGAGAATATGTGACGCTCCTAGAACAGTATTGGTACAAAGATCCAGGAAGCATCCGGTTCTATTCCTTAGAAAAATTTCTTGAACTGCCCTTGGCGACACAAGGGGGTCGCATACTGGACGAAGATTCGCAAATGCCTGGGGGCGTCTCTTTTCTGGAGGGAAAAGAATAAAGGAGGTTGTTGATTGGATGAGGGAAGAGAAGCTGAAGGAGCGGAACGTGAATATATCCCTAGCGCAATGCCTTCCCGAGCGAGCGGCGAAGGAGCCTGACCAGATCGCCTATATTTTCTGGGAAGGCGAAGAACAGCGCATCACCTATGGTCAACTCTACACTGATGCGCATAGATATGCACGGATACTGGATTCAGGAAACATCCGCCCTGGCGACCTAGTTTTGCTTGTTTTCGAGCATGGGTACGAACTGCTTGCCGCTTTTTGGGGTGCAATTCACTGTGGCGCCGTGCCGCTTATCTTGCCATATCTGACGTCTGATCCGATTCCAGAAGTATACCAAAAGCCTTTATTATCGTTAACTGAGTTTGCCGAGGCGAAGGCGGTTCTCACCTTATCGGAGCTAGAACATACAGTGAGGAAATGGATTGGTGGGACTGGGTGTCAGGTCGCTAGTAAATCCCCTGCTTTGGAAAACAATCTTCCTCTTCGTGCTTGTACCGACCGAGCGGACGAGGAGGTCGCTTACGTACAGCTGACAACTGGATCTGCCGGCGCCGCGAAAGGCGCGATGATTTCCCATCGTGGCATCTTGAATCGCATGGCTGCGTTGTCGTCTGTCTTTGGCTTTCGTTCCACTGACGTTACGGTCTATTGGTGGCCCTTTACCCAAACCGCGGGGTTTCACAATGCAGTTGTAGCTCCCGTGGTCATCGGCTGTACTGCGGTCAGCATTCCGCCAGCACTGTGGACTCGGCATCCTCATCTCTTATTGCAGGCCGTCCATCGTTTCGGAGGAACGATCAGCACGATGCCGAACACGAGCCTGAGTCACTGTGCGAGGAACATTCGTGAACAGGACTTAGTCGGTATCGATTTGCATGATTGGCGCATGCTCGGCATTGGTGGGGAAATGGTGCAGTCTGAGAGTTTGCGCCTATTTAC
Organism: Binatia bacterium; assembly: GCA_050185455.1. GTDB lineage: Bacteria > Desulfobacterota > Binatia > Bin18 > Bin18 > SYOC01. The sequence continues at coordinate 3,780 of JBFWZL010000437.1, forward strand.
CGAGCGTTTTGCGCCGTATGGATTTTCGGAGACAGCTTTACGGCCATATTATGCCAGCACGGAATGCGCTTACATTTCAGTGACGCCCGAGAACGAGCTTCCGCAAGTCGCTTGGCTTTCGCGGGCTGATCTCGATGAGCATCAACGAGCCGTACCGTTTCCTCCAGAAACGCCAGGGGCGAAAGCCGTGGTGAGCTGTGGGATGCCGATAACGGGAGTTGAAGTAAAGATTGTTGATGAAAAAGGCCGTTTACTCCCGGAGCGCTGTGTCGGTGAAATTGTCGTGCAGAGCCCCATGCTGTTTAGCGGCTATTATTGTCGCCCAGACCTGACTGCACAAACTTTACGCGATGGCTGGTTCTATACTGGCGACCTTGGCTATCTCTCCGAGGGGCGGCTTTATCCTTGTGACCGCAAGAAAGATGTGATCATTACCGGCGGGAAAAATATTTACGCGGTCGATCTCGAAGCGGCTGCTCAGAAAATTCTTGCTGATAGGGGAGACAGCACGGTTGTCTTTGGCGTGCCAGATCCCACCTTGGGAACGGAGCTGCCTGTGTTGGTGGTCGAAGTGAGGGATGAGGTGAACGCCTTAAATCGAGACCAATTGACCCGAGCGATTCGTCGCCAGCTGTTTCATGGACATGGGGTGGCGCTTGCAGATGTTCGGTTTGTCGAGTGTGGTTGGATTGTCAAAACGCCAAAGATGTCTCGTCGGGCGAGCCGTCAAAAATACCTTGACTGCGGGTTCCGTCCGTCTGCTGCGCGGTGGCAAGGTGAGAGCGATGCTCAACCCGTTCTCTCGCAGTCGGACGCATTCTCGCGCGCCGACCTTGAACGCCTCGTGACTGAGCTGTTTGAAAGTGCTTTAGGGATACAAAAGGTTAGCCGTGAGGAGAGCTTCTTTGAACTGGGCGGAGATTCCCTGATATTTGTCAACTTACTCCTTTCTTTAGAGGGGTGCTTGGGTCGTACCTTGCCGATAGATGCACTGGCGGAACATCCAACCATTACCGCGATGGTGGACACACTTGACCGAACGTCGCCTGTGCTCCTGCCGCCAGTGACAGCCTATAATGAGCGGCTGAATCCACTTTCCGTCATCAGGCAAGTGCTAACAGACCCGGATCTTTCTTTGACGGCAAAAAAGCGACGTCTTCGTGAACTCGTTCGTATTCGTCTGACGGATACTGGGCCGCGTTTCTTTGGTTATACGTTACCATATGCCATTGGCGCTCAAATGCTGGAATGGTTGTGTGCGCATATCGGAATGATACAGCTACTTTTTAGGAAGCGAGCAACGGTAGTAAGACAGATAGTCAAAGCGTTGGACTATCCAATTGACGAGACTGAGGCAATTCAACAACATTTACGCACCTATTTATGGATGCACTGGCGTTTAGCAGCGCTAGCACAGTGTACCCCACACGAATTTTCGCGTTGGGTGACAATCAACGGACAGGCCACCTTTGAACAAGCTCTTCGAGAAGGGCATGGGGTGATAGTTCCGCTGAGTCATCTGGGTCCTTATTTCCTTTCTTCGCTCGTCTTGCGACATTTGGGGATTCACAATTTCATGACCGTTGGCGCACAACTTCCGTACGCGGTGTTCCTTGACTTCATTGGCCTAAGTGACCTGAAAGAACGACATCATTTCCCTGTTACGAATCGTGACCATCGTCGAGCAAGTCAATTACTCAGCGCTCAGCAAGTATTAGAGCAGGGCGGTGTTGTCGCCATCACTGGCGACGGCTATCAAGGAAAGCTCCCTTTCCTTTTACCGTTCTGTGGTCGCCATCGACGCTTTGGTGTAGGGTTTGCCGAACTTTCTGCACGGACTGGAGCGAAAGTCATTCCTCTTGCC